>JBLWWH010000006.1:0-153353 GCA_048268105.1 Weeksellaceae bacterium | reverse complement strand
TTAAATTTATTTTAACTGGGGTTTTTTGCTACTCTACTATGAAGGAATCTAGACGATAAAAATGAGCCTCAAGCCGTGCATTTTTCGCGTGAAGGATGGACAGGGCTTGGTCTTCTGCTGGACTTAGGTTGGCTTACTTGTAAGCTTATGTTGAGCGTCGCTTTGGTTATACCTGACTCTAAATTGGTCCCAGCCAGCTGAAGACGGAACCCCGAAACAGCCTGATCTTGTTGCTTCTCCCTCTCCCACCCTTTAGTAAAAAGGTATTTTTGCAATGTTTAGAATTTATGATTTAAGCATGACGCAAACCTGCAACAAGGGCACGCCCTAATAAAGAAAGGAGAGCTAACGCTCCCCCTCTTTATATTAATAGGTGTTTTAATATTACTTAGTCAGTTTTCCGTCTTGATAGATACGCTTGTACAATTTGGCGAATCTTGTAGAAACTGCAATCAAGTCTTTCAACTCCATTAATACTGTAAAGTATAAGGAAGTATTCTTGAATCCGTATTTTTTATCCATAATACCTTCTATTTGTTGTGAAGTTGCTAATTCAATTTCTAGCAGAAGGTTTTTCTTTCTAACATAAAGCTCTTGTACGTTTGCATCTGTGAAGTCTCCGTTACGAATAATATCTTTTAGGAATACTAAATAATCCGCCAACAGATCTTTGACCGAGGCAATGTGTGTACATTGCTCGCGGGTAAGTGGTTTGTGATTATTTTTAACGTGTACTGTAGCTGATTCAACAATTAGAGATAGGCTTTGAAGAATATCTTGCATTAAATCATATGTTAAGACATATAAGTGTGCCGATGTAGTTTCGTCTGATTTGTTCTTTTTAATAATTTTGAACAATCCATTTTTAACCATGGCATATTCACTATTTAGATGATCTAATTTTTCGTTTGCATCTGTAAGCGCGCGCTTATTTTCTTTTACCACACCAATATACGTAAGTTCTAAAGTGCGTTTGATATCTCCCATGGCCTGATCAACGCCTGTTGATAATAAGGACAAAGTTTCATTTACATCTTTATAGTTGATGGAGGTTTTGGTTGCCGTTAATGCTTCTTTCTCTAATTTACTTGTATGATGTCTAGAGGTTTTGAAAATCATAAAACCAGCAGCACCAACAAGGGCAAGAATTCCATAGATTCCACCGTAGTACATAATAGCGGCAAAAATAGCAGCCACTGTAGAGGCAATAAATGCTGTTAGGAACCAGCCTACGACAACGTTCATAACTCCTGCAATGCGATAAACCGCACTTTCTCTACCCCAAGCTCTATCTGAAAGGGATGTACCCATAGCTACCATAAAAGATACATAGGTGGTAGAAAGTGGAAGTTGTAAGTCTGTTGCTATAGCAATTAAAATAGAAGCAGTAACTAGGTTAACCGAAGCACGAACCAAATCGAAATGAGCTGCAGCTCCTTCATTTTCGGTTATATCTACCGGAGCAAATCTCTCATTTAGCTTTTGAGCTATTGGTTTAGGCAATACTTTTCCAATGCTTTTATTGAGAGTGGCTGTAGCATCAACAATGAGTCTTGCTACTAAATTTGGTTTAAATCTTTCATCTATTTCTGCTTGTGCTCCAAGCTTAACCTCTGTCTCGGTAACGCTACGTGCTTTTTTAGAAAACCATAAGGTGAGTGTCATGATGGCACCTGCCAACATAAGCATTATATAAGGTGTTTCCACTTTACCGGCTAAGCCATCCATTAGCATTTCTGTTGGTGCTATTCCAGTACCACTCCACAAATCATAGGATTGCCAAGCTGCAATAGGAACCCCAATAAAATTCACCAAGTCGTTACCTGCAAATGCCATAGCAAGGGAGAAAGTACCAAAAAGAACAACCAATTTAAGCGGATTAACGTTTTTCTTTTGCAGCACGTACATCGATATACTCGATATAATAAAACTTATTAAAATAAAGATAGGAATGTGTGTTGACACCCAATTATAAAAGACTGCAAAATTTGCTTGGAAAAAATTCATTTCGCCCACTTCTACGTCTTTAACTACAGAACCCATTCCCTTAAAAATCAAGAAGTAAAGTATGGCTGAGAAGGCTAATCCACTAAAGATTGAACCAAAATATTTCATTTTTTCATTGTACCTGAATGAAAAGAAGAATCTAGAAATAAATTGAACAATTGCACCCACCGTAAAAGCTATTACAACGGAGAGCAAGATACCAGAAACAATTCCTCCTGCTTTTTCCCAATTCATGAATCCAATAATTCCTTTATCAGGCTGATCTAAATTGAATAAATAATTCATGGGCAGATCGCCATTGAGCGTCTTGATAACAGAAAGTGCAAAAGAGGCTCCTAAAATCTCGAAAACAATAGAAACCGTTGTACTGGTGGGCATTCCAAAGGTATTAAACAAGTCGAGGAGTATAATATCGGTAATCATCACCGCTAAGAAGAGGATCATGATTTCATTGAAATAGAAATGCTGGGGGTTAAATATCCCTTTCCGGGCCACTTCCATCATTCCACCGGAGGTCATAGCTCCTAACATAATACCCACCGAAGCAATAATCATGATGGTTCGCCATTTTGCTACGTTGGATCCAATTGCCGAGTTTAAGAAGTTTACAGCGTCATTACTAACACCAACTACCAAATCAAAAACAGCTAGTAAGAAAAGTAAACCTACTATAAAAACATATAAACTCTCCATATACTATTTAAAGTTTTGTGAAGGGGCAAAAATATGAGATTAAATTACCACCAATGTTAAATTTACGTTTCCTTTTAGAAAATACACCAACTTTATTTGAAAAGAATTAAATAAACCATGGATTTGCAATCGGAACAGCTTGGCACATGGTTAAAAAGTTAATTGTCAAGTCTATAAAATTATAGATGACTTAGTTGTTGAATTCATTTCATATTCAAGTAGCTTTTAAAAATAAAAACTACAGTATTAAAATTTACTATTAAACTGTATCTTTGAATTTAGAACAAAATAAGAATTTATGAAAGCTTACGTTTTTCCAGGTCAAGGATCACAATTCCCAGGAATGGGAAAAGAATTATACGAAAAAAGCGCTGTAGTTAGAGGCTTATTCGATCAAGCGAACCAAATATTAGGTTTTGATATTAAGAAAATCATGTTTGAAGGAACCGCTGAGGATTTGAAGCAAACCAATGTTACGCAGCCAGCGGTATTTTTACATTCTGTTTCTTTAGCGCAGATGATCGAAACATTTGAGCCTAATGCAGTTGCTGGTCATTCTTTAGGTGAGTTTTCTGCTTTGGTGGCTGCCAATGCCTTATCTTTTGAAGATGGAATGCAATTAGTTGCTAAACGTGCTGAAGCTATGCAAGAGGCTTGTGAAATTCAACCATCGACTATGGCAGCTATTTTAGGTTTAGACGATAGCATCGTAGAGGAAGTTTGTGCATCTGTAGATGGTATAGTAGTTCCAGCTAATTATAACTGTCCGGGTCAATTGGTGATTTCTGGGGAGGTAGAAGCTGTAGAAAAAGCTTGTGAATTATTAAAAGAAAAAGGAGCTAAACGAGCATTGATTTTACCTGTTGGTGGTGCATTTCATTCGCCCATGATGGAACCTGCGAGAGAAAAGCTAGAAAAAGCCATTGAGCAGGTAAGATTCCACAAGCCTATTTGTCCTATTTTTCAAAATGTGACGGCTAGTGCTGTAAGTGATCCAGATGAAATTAAAAAGAATTTGAACATTCAACTTACGGCTCCAGTTAGGTGGACGCAAACTATTCAAAATATGTGGGCAGAAGGTTTAACGAGTTATTTGGAAGTTGGACCTGGTAGAACTTTACAAGGTTTGATTAAAAAAATTGAAAGAGAAGCTCAAGTTTCAGGTGTAATATAATGGAAGAATACTTCGCTAACGGAAAATTATTACTTTCTGGGGAATATGTGGTTCTGGATGGAGCATTAGCCATTGGACTTCCGACCAAATTAGGTCAGAGGCTAAAAGTGGAAGAAACAGAGTACCAATACACACAAATTCTGTGGAAGGCTTTCTTATATGATGATTCCTTGTGGTTTGAAACTGAATTAGATGAAAACTTAGAGGTCATTTCATCTCGTGATTCTTCGTTAGGAAAAAATATTTCCAATATTCTGAAAGCTGTTCAGTCATTGAATCCTGAAATTTTTAGTCATAAAAAAATACAATTTAGCACGCAGCTAGAATTTCCAAAGGAATGGGGATTAGGCTCTAGTTCTACATTAATTTCTCTTTTATCTAAATATGCAGATATAGATGCTTTTAAATTATTAGAGAAAACATTTGGAGGAAGTGGATACGATATTAGTTGTGCGATGTTTCCGAAACCACAATCCTATCAATTAACTAAAAAGGATAGAAAAGTTGGTTTAATTCAGCTAGATGAGAGCATTACCCAACACATCTATTTTGTTTATTTAAATGAAAAACAGAATAGCCGCGAAGGAATTGAAAGGTATCGTGCGTTTGAAAAAGATAAAGATTTAATAAGATCCATCACTGATTTAAGTTTGCAAATTAAATCCTGCAAAAGTTTAGACGAATTTGAAGACATCTTGTACGTTCACGAATATATTATTTCGGGGCATTTGGAATTGGATACGGTTAAAGATAGATTATTTCCTGATTATAAAAATGGTATGATTAAAAGTCTGGGAGCTTGGGGAGGTGATTTTGTTTTAGTTACCAGTCGAGACCATGATTTGGATTATTTTAAACGGAAAGGCTACACAACGATATTATCTTATGATGAATTAATTGTAGATTAAATAAAAATAAAAAAGACAAGAGATAATTAAACCTCTTGTCTTTTTTGCTTAAATACAGGATTATTTTTAATCCTCTAGATGAAACAATTCTTTTAATTGTGGCACTAAATCCAGTTTCTCCCACGTAAATAACTCTACTTCTCTAGTTAGTTCTTCGCCATTATAAGCTTCGAAAGTTTTTGTAATAACTTGTGGTACTCTACCCATGTGACCATAAGCAGCGGTTTCTTCGTAGATTGGATTTCTTAATTTTAAATTCTTTTCGATGGCATAAGGTCTATAATCAAGGTTATTGATTAAAATCTCTGAGATTCTAGCGTCAGACATTTGAACTTTGGAGGTACCATAGGTATCTACCATCATACTCATAGGCTCTGCTACACCAATCGCGTAAGAAATTTGAACCAAGGCTTCGTCGCAGACTCCAGCTGCTACCATATTTTTAGCTAAATGGCGCATAGCGTATGCTGCAGATCTATCTACTTTGGATGGATCCTTACCACTAAACGCTCCACCACCATGAGCGCCTTTGCCTCCATAGGTGTCTACAATAATCTTTCTTCCTGTCAATCCACTATCACCATGAGGTCCTCCGATAACGAATTTACCCGTTGGGTTCACATGATAGATAATATCTGGATGGAACAAATCTTTTACTTTTTGCGAGACCTTTTGGAAAACGCGAGGGATAATAAATTGAATTATATCTCTCTTGATTCTCTCTTGCATAGCTTCTTCACCACCAAACTCGTCGTGTTGGGTAGAAACTACGATTGTGTGAATCTTGATAGGTTTATGATCGTCATCGTACTCCAAAGTAACCTGAGCTTTAGAATCAGGACGAAGATAGGTCATCTCGTCACCAGTTTTTCTAACCTCAGCTAATTCCTGAAGAATCATATGAGAAAGATCTAATGCCAATGGCATATAATTCTCGGTTTCGTTGACTGCATAACCAAACATCATTCCCTGGTCTCCTGCTCCTTGATCTTCTGGGTTTTCTTTGTCAACTCCTTGTCTAATCTCATTAGACTGTTCGTGGATTGCCGACAAAATACCACAAGAATCATAGGAGAATTTCATGGAGCTATCTGTATATCCGATACGTTGAATAACTTTTCTAGTTACTTTTTGTAAGTCGATATAAGTTTGTGAGTTCACTTCACCAGCCAAGACTACTTGTCCTGTAGTTACCATGGTTTCACAAGCAACTTTGCTATCGGCGTCAAAAGCCAAAAAGTTGTCTAGAATCGCGTCTGAAATCTGATCTGCTATTTTGTCTGGATGTCCTTCTGAAACAGATTCAGAAGTAAATAAATAAGGCATAATATTGTTCTTTAATTATATTATATCTTACATCAGAAAATTAATGGGAAGCAATGAAAAAAAACGTTTTAGCATTTTTTAGAGAGGTTGCAACCCGGGTAAATTTGTCCTCTGTAATTTTGAATAGCAAATATACAAACAGTTTTTCGATATCAAGTGTAAAAGCTCTGTCTTAATGTATCATTTAATCCTATGACAAAACAGTATTAATTGATAATATTTTCAATAATTTCATCTTCTATTTGCTTAGTGTTTTCGGGTTTGGAATAAAACTTGTTTATGCATATATCAATCAAAAAAATTAATGTTATGAAAAAAGTATATTTGATGTTGGTAATAATGCTGGTCGCGGCATGTTCTACTAACCCAATCACGGGTAAAAGCCCACTTATATTGGTGAGTAACGCAGAGATTTTCCCTATGGCGTTTCAGCAGTATCAGCAAGTCCTAAAAGAAGAGAAACTTTCAACAAATCGACAACAAACGCAAATGTTGAAAGAGGTTGGAAATAGCATTAAAGGAACTGTAGAAAGGTTTTTAGCTTCTCAGGATCAATCCCATTTTTTAGATGGATACCAATGGGAGTTTAATTTGATTGAAAGCGATCAACTAAACGCGTGGTGTATGCCAGGTGGTAAGGTTGCATTTTACACTGGAATTATGCCTGTTTGTAAAGATGAGAATGGTGTCGCTGTTGTAATGGGGCACGAAATTACCCATGCTATTGCAGAACACAGTGCGCAAAGAATGACGCAAGCTATGGTAGCTCAAGGCTTACAAGTTGCGGGTAACGTAGCCTTAAATGACAGTAAATATCAAAACGTATTTAACCAATTATATCCTATGGGAGCACAAGTTGGAATATTAGCTTATTCTAGAAATGCGGAATTAGAAGCGGATAAAATTGGTTTACAATTGATGGCTATGTCTGGATACGATCCTAGAGAGGCTCCGAAGTTTTGGAATAGAATGCAATCTGTTGCCCAAGCAAAAGGTAGCCAAGCTCCACCAGAGTTTTTATCTACACACCCAGATCCAGGTAGAAGAATCGCACAATTAGAAAGAGAAATTCCGAATGTTTTGCCATTATATTATCAAGCGATTGGTAAAACACAATAATATCATAACTATATATTTAACAAGTGCCTTAATATTTAAGGCACTTTTTTTATGGATTCAATTTAGATTGAATAAATTTGCCACATGGCAAAAAATAAACTTAGTCGTTTTGAGGAGAACAAAAGTTTTTCTCATTTAATTCAACCAGAGCGTAGTGAAATGCTAGATGGTTTTGAGCTTAGAGGAAAATGGAATAAGGAGTTCTTCAAAAATGATCATCCGATTGTTTTAGAATTAGGTTGTGGTAAAGGAGAATACACCATTGGACTAGGCAAGAAATTTCCAAATACCAATTTTATTGGTGTCGATATAAAAGGAGCTAGACTTTGGCGAGGATCAAAAACGGTTGAGGAAAAAAACATGAAAAACACAGGTTTTCTTAGAACTCAAATTGAATTGATTGATTTAGCTTTTGACCCAGGCGAAGTGAGTGAGATTTGGATCACATTTCCAGATCCTCAAATTAAGTTTAGAAGAAAAAAACATAGACTAACTCATCCAGATTTTTTAGCGAGGTACAAGAAAATCTTAAAGCCAGGAGGGTTTATTCATCTTAAAACGGATAGTGAATTCTTGCATGGTTATACCTGTGGAATTGTTGAGATGAATGATTATAAGGTAGAAGTATCTAATCACGACATCTATAATAGATCCACTCATGATTTACCTGATTATCTTTTTGATATTCAAACACATTACGAGAAGTTATTCTTGAATGAGGGTAAAAAAATTACCTACATTAAGTTTCAACTGGATTAGAATGGATAATTGATTCCGAATTGAAGCTGTGGTCTCAATATTTTTATATTATTGAACCATCTTTCTCCATCTGAGTAGGCCGGATCGTGTATTTTGTAGGCAAAATCTAAACGGGCTACGACAAAGGTTAGGTCAAACCTAATACCAACTCCGGAGCCTACTCCCATTTGTTTTAGGAATCGATCAAACTTGAATAATGTTTTTTGATTGTCATTGTTTAGGCTCCAAATGTTACCAGCATCTACAAAGAAAGCTCCATTGATCATCCCATAAATCGGAAAACGATATTCGGCGTTCAGGGTGATTTTCATTTGATCGATGTAAGTTCCATCGTCATTTGGTCTCAAGGGTGAAGGCGATAATTCATAAGCTTGCCAAGCTCTAACGTCATTGGATCCACCACCGAAATAAGATTTACTGAAGGGTAAAACCTCTAAATTTCCATAAGGAATTGCAACTCCCGTAAAACTTCTAAGGGCTAATTGGGTTTTAGAACTTAAATCAAATGTTTTTCTAACATCTAAATCTAAGCGAACAAATTCTGAGTAAGGAACTCCGCCCAATACAGATCTAGAGTCGCCAAAAAAGCCTTCTTCTTGATTGAACCCAATGGTTTCATCGATTAATCTCATCAATGCACCTGCCACCTCTACTTTACTACTAATAAACCATGGATGCTTCTTATCCTGTCTGGTCGTTTCGTTGTAGGTATAAGAATGAGCAAATGATTGGATTAAAACGTCTTGGATGATACTATTCTTTCTAAAAATAACATTTCTGAAGTCAGTGAAATCTTCGAAATCATAGTTATTTACCGGCAGGATACTTACAAAATCTTCATCTTCATAAATTAACAACTCTAATTCATTGGAGGTGATTTCGCCATTTTCATATAAGGCTTGATAAAATGGTTTAAAATTAAAATAGGCATCAAAAGCTTGGTTTTTAATCTCGTTATCTACCGTAAATATTTTATAATATTTATCCTTTTCGGTGTTTTTAATATACTGAAAATTTAACAACTCAAAATTATGGTTATTCACACCTGGCGTCCACGTATAATCCATAATAGATGAGTAATTTCTACTTCCTAAACCAATATTTTTCTGCCCAGATAAACCTAAACTAATCGCTGATTTTGGGTTCCATTCTCTCGGCACCAATCCTTCTGTATTAAAAGGCAATACCCATCTGGGAAAGTTTAATTTTGTCTCAAAAGATAGTTCGTAGGCATTAAAGAGTTCATTTTGAGATTCAGAAGTGTTTACGGTACCTACAGTTCCTCTTAAATTAAATTCCAAATTCTCTCCACCTCTAAAAACGTTTCTTGTTAATAATCTAAGTCCGGGAGAAATTCCAAAACTTAGAAATTGCGAGTACATTCCTTCAAAAGATAATTCTAGATCATATTTTGGTTTAGGTCTAAGTATAATGCTCGTGGTTAATAAGCTATCTAAAGGATTGTCTAAATTTCTCTCTACTTTTAAGGATGTTAGCGAGAAGTTTTCTCTATCTAAAATGAGTTGGCGGGTACGCATTACCTCATCAAAACGATATAATTCATTTGATTTTAAGGTAATTGCATCCGTATAAACTCGAGGTTTAAGCCTAAATTCATGAAAATTATATAAATTATATCCTCGGTGTTCGCGTTCGAAGTTTTTCTTTGACTCTTCGTCTTTATAATCTACATAGACATTGATGTCACCAAAATAATATTGGGTAAAATCTTTAATACTATCATTTTCGGGTTTTGCAATTTTTAAGGTCGCCGCCAATTGTTTATCGTTGGTAGAATCAATTTTAAAAATTAGTTCATTTCCAAATTCATTAAATTGAAAATAGCCGTTATTTTTAAAAATCTTTGCTAAACGATCACGTTCCTTTTCAAAGCTTCTTACATCAAATCTTTCATTGATGATAATTTTGTTATCATCTATGTTTTGAGCATAGAGCTTTTCTAATTTAGAATCGGTAATCACTTGATTATAATCTACCACTTTAGAAGGCTCTTTCACCTCAACATTATATGTAACTTGTGCCTTTTGTGCTGCCGAATCTACATCGAAAGTCGGTTCAACTTGAGCATCAAAATATCCTCTTTCAAAATAAAACTCTTCTAATTCATTTGCCGATTTATGCGAATTAGCTGTATCTAAAGTTACAGGCTTAGCTCCTGCTCTATAAATCAGCCTCGTCAACCACTTACTGTCTCCAACGTTTTCTTCTAAACCATAGTGTATAAATAAACTATCCAGCAACTTTTGGTTTCTATCTAAATTCGAATATGCATAATAATCCATGAAAACCGAATCATACTTAGCAGGCACTCGATTATACGCCCAATCTTTCATCGGCAACAATCCAAACAATCGTTTATTTGGTTTTTGGCTTACATAATCTTCTAACTCATCAGAAAATGGTGAATCGTCTTCGAAATCGTAATCGTTTGATTTTAAGTAAAATTCACCTGCAGGAATTTTTTTCGTAACATCACAGGCCGTGATGAGAAAGGAAATTCCAATTAAGAATAATATCTTTGAAAAAGTCTTCTTCATAAATTTAACTGCGTAACAAATATATGCTAACAAAAGCAACTCTCAAACTTGTCAAGCGATTGCAACAAAAAAAATACCGAAAAGAATTAGGTTTATTTGTTGTAGAAGGAATGAAATCTACTGACGAATTTCTTTCTAGTGATTTTAAATTAGTACATCTTTTTGTTAATTCAGACTACAAAGAAAAGTATCCAAACGCAAATATAGCAAGCAGTTCAGAGTTTAAACAGATGAGTAATCTGAGAACTCCACCGGAGATTTTAGCAGTTTTCGAACAAAGATCTTATGCTCCACCAAAAAGTATTCTTAAAAATTATTTTGCACTAGATAATGTGCAAGATCCAGGGAATTTAGGAACGATTATTAGAATCGCCGATTGGTTTGGAATGGAGCATGTTTTTTGTAATCTGGATACCGTAGAAGTTTATAATCCAAAAGTTGTTCAAGCTTGTATGGGTTCGTTGGGAAGGATTCAAGTGCATTATGTGGATTTTGAAACCTATTTTACGGAGCTAGATTGTGAGATTTATGGTAGCTTTATGGATGGTGAAAGTATTTATTCAACCGATCTCACCAAACCTGGCTTAATTGTTATGGGAAATGAATCGAACGGAATCTCCGCACAAATAGAAAAACTTTGCACTCAAAGGATTAGTGTTCCGCAAGAGACCAACCGTCCTACCGAAAGCTTAAATGTAGCGGTAGCCTCTGCCATGATTTCAAGTGAAATTTTTAGACAAAAACTTTCTACTTAAAATTGTATTCTAGACCTAGAGAAAAAACTTGGTTATATAAGGTAAAAGCATCTTGTTTTCTTTGATCTAAGGAATTTAGTCCTTTTGCAAACCTAAATTTAACTGTAAAATTTTCATTAAAACTATAGCCCGCACCGGCCAAAACAGAAAAATCCCATCGAGCCACATCCTCTAACCTATCTTCTAACAAAAAGGTCTCTCCGTTTAATACCACTTTGCCTTTGATGATAATAAATTTACCTAGATTGTAACCTAACTGTGGACCTACTTCTAAACTAAAATTATCAAATAATTCATATTGCAACATCAAAGGAAGTAAAATATAGGGCAAATCAATATCGCTACCTGCAGTAACAGGGAGAGCTTCCCAACGTTTGATGTCGATGCTCGCACCTTGGTAGGAAAACAATAATTCAGGTTGAAAGCTTAATTTATCGCTAAGTTGGTGATGATAAAAACCACCTGCATAAAACCCAACTCTCGAAGTTACATCAGTTTCTCTTCCATCATCATCTTTGGTTGATTCACCAGAGAGGTTGGAAGAGTTAGCACCTATCTTCACTCCAAAATAAGAGTCTTTGTCTTGCGTTTCTTGTGCAAGGCTTAAATTAAAAAAAGTAAAAGTTAAGCTAAGAAATAAAAGTCTTATAATCTTCATTCTTTCCATTAAAATTTATATGAAACACCAAATGCTAGTACACGATTTTTTAAATCTCTTTGATTTTCATCGCGGTCGTCCACAGTTAGCAATCCATGTGTGTATCTAGTGTAAACTCTCCAATCTTGAATAAATTCGTAGCCCGCACCGATGTTAAATCCAACATCAATACTTCTCGCATTTTCTAATCGGTTATTAACTAAATTTTCTACCGTTTCGTCATTAATCCTTTCGCCGTCTATATAAGTTTTAAGATTTATTTTTGGCAAATAATTTAATTGAGGTCCAAGCTCTAAATGAAGTTTTTCTACCGGTTTATATTGATACATGATAGGTATTTGAATATAAGGCATTCGAACTTTTCCGGTTGGTTTAATAGCTTGTCCGGCGTATGATAATTCATATTCAATATCACCACCTTGTAAAGATCCCAAAAGCTCGAATTGAACAGATGATTTATTGCTTAAAGTATAATTAGCCCATGCACCAGCATGAAAACCAACAAAGCCATTTGACTCTTTCACATAATCAAGGTCTAGATAAGATCCGCTTAAATTGGCGAAATTTAAACCTGCTTTTAATCCAAAATTCCAAGGATTAACTTGTTCTTTTTCTTGAATTAATAGCATTTCAGAAGATTGTGCAGATATTAAACTCGTGCAAAATAACGTCAATAAAATTGTTAATTTTTTCATAGAAATCTATTTGATACAATTTTATAAATTAAAATTGATAATTTTAGTGCAATATGAAATTAAATCATTTTAAACATCCATTTGTAGACAAATTTCCCGGAGACGAGAGTTGGAATCCCATGCAACGACAAACACCTGGCGTATTATATGCTTTGGTACATCCTATTGGCTTTCCAAAAGCAGAGCTTATAGCTAGCAATGAAGAATTATTGAATAGTTTAGGTTTTGACATCCCACTTTCTAAAGAAGATATAGATTTATTGAATGCCAATGTAGGCGATGATTTCTTGACCTATGCTACGGCATATGCGGGTCATCAATTTGGAAATTGGGCTGGGCAGTTGGGAGATGGTCGTGCTATTTATTTTGGTGAAATAAAAGATAAAAACCACAAAGTTTGGGAACTTCAATGGAAAGGAGCTGGGGCTACACCCTATTCTCGTCATGCTGATGGAAGAGCTGTATTGCGCTCCACTATTCGTGAGTATCTCATGAGTGAAGCCATGTATCATTTAAATATTCCTAGTACACGAGCTTTGAGCCTTTCGCTTTCGGGAGAGAAAGTAATGCGTGATATTTTATATAATGGTAATGCCGCTTATGAACCTGGAGCTGTGATGGTACGTGCAGCAGAGAGCTTTCTACGTTTTGGACATTTTGAATTGTTGTCCGCACGAGATAATTTCGAGGAGTTGAAAAATTTAGCCGATTGGAGTATTAAGCGATATTTTCCTGCAATTAAATCGGGTGGAAAAGAGAAATACGTAGAATTCTTTAATGAGGTAAAAAACTTAAGCATCAAAATGATCGTTGAGTGGTACCGCGTAGGCTTTGTTCATGGAGTAATGAATACCGATAATATGTCGATTTTGGGATTAAGCATCGATTATGGACCTTATGCAATGCTAGAAGAATATGATTTAAAATTCACTTCTAATACCACTGATTTACCTGGAAGAAGGTATGCTTTTGGTCAGCAAGCCAATATTGCCTTATGGAATTTGAGCGCTTTAGGGAATGCTTTATATCCGCTTATTGAAGAGATAGAGCCATTGCAGGAAGTCTTAGAATCTTTTGAAGATCAATTTTGGAGTGCCTTTGATACGATGATGGGAGAAAAACTAGGTTTAGATAAGTTAAGAGAAACCGACAAAGTTCTTTTGCATTCTTGGCAAAAACTAATGATTGATTTAAAGCCTGATTATACTTTGTTCTTTGTAGAACTCATGAAACTTTATAGTGAGGAAAAAGAGCTTGATTCGAAAAAGTTCTGCTACCAGGATATATCTCAAGAACAACAAGAGCGTTTAGAGGATTTTGTCGAGCTATATAAAATGCGCATTTCCTCGAATGAGATAAGTAAAGCCAAAAGTTTAGAAAAAATGAAACGCTCGAACCCACAGTTTATTCTAAGGAATTTTCAATTATTTGAAGCCATTGAGGCAGCCGAAAATGGGGATTATGCATTGTTCAATAAATTAAACGAAGCACTCAAAACGCCCTATGAGAATCGATTTCCTGAGCTGCAAACAAAAAGACCGAGTTGGGCAGACAATCAACCTGGTTGTAGCATGTTGAGCTGTAGTTCTTGATTAAATATAAAATTATAACTAGATAGATGATTGAGTAAGCTATTTTTTTAATTTCAGCCTTTCGATTCCATATTTTAATTTCAATCCAGCCAGCATGGTATAATATAGCAATGGATTTTTTGGTTTATAATATTTCTCGATAAATATTTCCATAGCGCCGTAAAAATTTTTGAGATATTTCTGATCTTTTACGGTGCTTTCTCCTTTAAAATGTGTGATATAAACTTCACCTAAATAATAATTTTGATATCCCAAGTTGAGCAAGCTATAACTTAAGTCTATATCTTCTCCATACATAAAATATCGCTCATCGAAACCACCTACTTCCTCATAGATTTCTTTTTTCATGAACATACATGCACCCGATAAAATCTCGATTTTGCCGTTCTCATTAGGCTTAAGTTCTTGGTTGTAGTACGTCTTGCCAACTCCATTAAACCAAGAAAACAACTTAGAAAAAGAAGTATATGGCGAAGGAATATTACGTTTACTTTCAGGCAAAAAATCCCCATTGCCATCAAGCATTCGCACTCCAATCGCTCCTAATTTCTCCACTGATACTGCATAATTTAGTAAAGCAGGAAAAAAATCTTCATCAACAATGGTATCGGGATTTAATATTAAAACCCATTCGCCTTTTGCTTGACTTACTGCCTTGTTATTGGCCCTCCCAAATCCGAGATTTTCGGAATGTAAGACAAACTGCATCGACGGATATTGCTGTGCTATGTTTTCAATTTCTCGATCAGGTGAATTATTATCGAATACAATAACCTCTGAATCTTCTGGCAAATGCTTTTGGAGCGAATCTAAGCATTTCACCAAAAAATCCATCGCATTGTAACTAACAATAATAACAGATATTTTCATTTAATTAGATAAAGATGCAGCATAAGGAACTCTACGTTGAATAGACTGAACCAATGTCACATCATCTGTATATTCTAATTCGTCGCCAATACCGATTCCTCTGGCGATTGTAGTAAGAGTAACCTCTGTATCTTTTAAAACTTTATACAAGTAAAACATCGTGGTATCACCTTCCATGGTGCTACTTAGCGCTAGAATAATCTCTTTAGCATCAGTTGCTCGCTTCACCAAAGAATCTATTTTTAGCTGCTGTGGTCCAATACCATCCATTGGCGATATTTTACCACCCAGAACATGATAAACTCCCTTGTACTGACTGGTGTTTTCAATGGCCATTACATCTCGAATATCCTCTACCACACAAATCAAATCATGATTGCGCATCGGATTACTACAAACTTCACATAACTCGCTATCGCAAATCGCATGACACTTTTTACAATACTGAATATCATTTACCAAATTCACCAAAGATTTGGCAAGACTCTCTGTTTGAGAAGTTGGTTTTTTGAGCATTTGTAAAGCTAAACGCAAAGCTGTACGCTTTCCAATTCCCGGAAGTTGTGAGATTTCGTCAACGGCTTTTTCTAAAATTCTGCTAGGATATTGCATAGTAGACAAAGATAAAGAATGTTTGTATTTCTATTGCAAAATTAAATTTGAAGCAAAGCTCGTATATATTAAATTTTTTAGCTGAAACTAGAACCGATAATATTTTTATATTTGAATCTAATTCAATTTTATGTTAACACCCACCTCCATTGCATTATTAATTGCAGGATATTTTTGTGTTTTATTAATCATTGCTTATTTAACAGGGCGAAAATCAGACAAAGCTTCTTTTTTTACAGGTAATAATCAATCTCCATGGTTGGTTGTTTCTTATGGAATGATTGGTGCTGCTCTATCGGCGGTGACTTTTGTTTCCATTCCAGGGAGTGTTCAAACCAAAGGATTCTTTGCTGCACAGTTTTTTGTCGGGAATATGGTGGGCTATCTCTTCATTACTTTTGTATTAATTCCGCTCTATTATAAACTCAAACTCGTCTCTATATACTCCTATTTAGAGAATCGATTTGGATGGTTTTCGTATAAAACTGGATCCTTTTTCTTTTTGGTTTCCCAGTCTTTTGGAGCAGGTTTAAGGATGTTATTGGCCATTAAGATCTTACAAGTTTTATTTGATTTAGACAATTCCCACATGTGGTGGTTGGCTGTGTTGTTTTTAATTTTAATCTTTTTATACACCTTTAAGGCAGGTATCAAAACTATAGTTTGGACAGATTTATTACAAACCACTTTTTTATTATTGGCTGCTTTATCCATTGTTTGGGTGATATTTTCTAAAATGCAACTTGGATTTGGAGAAATTGTGGAGTTAGGCACCGAAAAAGGTTACTGGAAATGGTACGACGGCGATGTTAAGTCAGGTACCTATTTTTGGAAACAATTTATCGCAGGAATCTTAATCGCAATGGCCATGATGGGATTAGATCAGAATATGATGCAAAAAAGTTTAACTTGTAAAAACGTTAGAGAAGCACAGAAAAACACTTTTGTATTTAGTTTTTCCGTTGGAATTGCTCAAATTTTATTTTTATTCTTAGGGATGATGTTATTTCTTTTTGCGGATGTAAATGGCATTGAACTTCCTACTAAAACATTTGAACAAAACGGAGAGATGGTTACTGCCATTGCCACGGATAAAGTTCTGCCTTATTTAACTTTAAATCATTTTGGAGTCTTTGCATCTATTATGTTTGTATTAGGTACAGCTGCTGCTGCTTTCTCCAGTGTAGATTCAGCTCTAACCGCGCTTACTACCTCATTTTGTTATGATTTCTTGGGCATAGAAAAAAGGAAAAATCCTACTCAATTAAAAACCATCACTCATATAGGATTTAGTTTGGTGATGCTCTTAATTATTTTAGCCTTCCAAAATTCAGGTGATAATGTGTTTGATTTAATCTTTGGATTAGCAGGATATACTTATTCCCCTTTATTGGGCTTATTTTTATTAGGGATTTTCACCAAAATAAAATTAAACGATTGGACGGTTCCAGTCGCTTGTTTGACAACACCTGTAATTGCCTATTTTATGAATAATTACCTTCATGATACCTATGGTTTTAATATTGGTTTCTTAACCATATTTACAGGTGCGCTTATTACCATATTACTCTTATTATTGTTTAAATTTATACCATCTAAATCATTAAAATAAATCAAAAATAAGTTTTATAAAAACATGAAAATCAACCAAATTTAAAGTCAATTCTGATTTAGTTTAATGTTGATTTACTCCGAAAAACAAACAAATGAAAAAAATTCAATTAATCTGGGAATTTAGAGGTCCCGACGCCAAAAAAACAGCAGAACATCATGCCATACATCTCAATGAATATGTGGAAAAACAGGATTATCCCTTAAAGCAGGTAGGCTCTGAAGCCATCAATGATTCCTATGCCGTGGCTACGATGGTTATTATGGAGAAAGATATGCTGGAGTTCAGGGATAGCCTAAAGCCTCAGCGTGCAATATATTGGGAAGAATAAGAAGATTCTTCCCGATAATTGATAAGTACAATGCTGGAGCCATAAGCATAAAGAAAAAGGCCACCTCATGTGACCTTTCTATATTTTAAAAACTTAATTCCAATCATTCTTTTGGTAAGAAAACCTCTGCCATCATACATCTTACACTTCCACCACCCAAAGTTTCGATCGTTGGAATCGCAGGTGCAAGAATTTTATCAAATTTCTCAATCTGCGCAACTTGATCCTCGGTTAATGAATCATATGCTGATTTAGACATGGCTAAGAAAGTATCTTTGCCATTGTTTACCTGAAGCATATTTCCAGCGAACTGATGCATTTGAGCCTCTGTAATTTTAATGATTTCTTTTCCGCTACCCTTGATGGTTTCAATCACCATTTTACGCTCACTTTTACTATCAATCGTATCTAAGCAAATTACAACGTATTTATCTGCAACACACATCATTACGTTGGTATGGTAAATTGGTAAGCGTTCTCCATTTACAGTTTGATTAGCAGTGAAGATTATCGGCGTATACTCAAAATCTTCACAAAATTCGATAACTAATCCTTCATCTGATCTATCGGATAGACAAACATAAGCAAAGCGATTCTCCCTGTCTAGAATTAGGCTTCCAGTACCTTCTAAGAAGATTTCCTCCTCCTCTGCCGATGAATAATCGATTATGGTTGAAATCTCGAATCCATTTTTTTCTAATTCTTCTAAAATATCTTCCCTACGTTCGGTACGTCTGTTTTCTGCATACATAGGATACAAACCAACAGTTGCATCATCATGCATAGAAATCCAGTTATTCGGAAAAATTGAATCTGGCGTATGTGGATTTAAAGTATCTTTTATGGTGATTACATTGATTCCATTATCGCGCAACAAATTAACCATATCATTAAATTCAGCCAATGCTTTCGCTTGAATCTCTTCTTGACTTTCAGATGGTTTTTGTTGAAAATAATTATTGGTAGCTGTTTCAGCATTAAAATAAAATGCAACAGGCTCTATCATCAAAATTGTATTGGTACTTTGTTTCATTTTGCAAAAATAGCTTATTTAGTTCAAATCATAATATTTTCCAGGTAAAGGTGAAATTAAATTCTTTAACTCCAAATCCAATAAAATTGGCATCAAATGATAAGTTGGCATTCGCATATCTAGCGCTATCTTATCAATATGCAATTTCCCATTCTTTTTCAATAAATCGTATAAGGCCTTTTCTGGCTCACTCAGAGAAATAAAGAGCTCCTTTTGCACCACTTTTTCAGTTTTTCGCGGCGTTATGTTCAAGTAATTTAAAACATCTGCTGCTTCTGTTAATAAAAAGGCTTTATGATTTTTAATTAAATGATGACATCCTATAGCTGTGGCGTCATTCGGTCTACCAGAAAGTGCAAAAACATCTCTATTATAATTATTTGCGTGAGTAGCAGTACTCATGGCACCACCAGCAATTGCAGATTCTATAATAATTGTTGCTTCACACAATCCAGCAATAATTCTATTCCTTCTTAAGAAATTTTCAGGCTCTGGTACATGAAAAGTTGAGAATTCTGAAAACAAACCTCCATTCTCCATCATTATTCGACCGATTCTTTCATTGGTTTTAGGAAAGATTTGGTTAACTCCATGTGCTAAAACACCAATAGTGGGAAGTCCGTTTTCTATGGCAGCTTTATGCGTCTCCGCATCAACACCCAAAGCCAAACCACTCACAATCGTGATAGGTTCATTCTTAAAACCCGCTACTAATTCATGTATAAAATCCTTTCCTCGAGAAGTCATTTTACGTGTTCCGACGATAGAAACATATTTCCCTTGATTTAGATTATAGTTTCCACGCTTAAAAGTAATAAAAGGAGCATCTGAACATTCTTTCAATTGTTTGGAATATTCATTTTCGAAAATACTAACAATCTGAATATCATGCTCCTCACAAAACTCCATTTCCTTTGCTGCTAAATCCCATATTTCTTTGGACCCAATTTGATCTACCATTTCTGGCGTTAAACCCTTAATGGAGTTCTTCTCTCTCGTGCTCAATTTCCAAACTTCACTGGCCGTTTCATAAACTGCCAACAAGGCCTGAACCGATTTAGTTCCTAATTTATTAACATACGTTAGGGCCATTAAAGCCTGTTTTTCTTGAACTTGCATATTCAAATATAAATTATTTTGGGCGATTTTTGATTTTATAAATCATCTTCTGCTTAGCTTTTCTATCAAACCTTAAAGTTTTGCTTCTAAAATTAATTCAAATAAACGATAAAATCAAAACCAGGCTATTGCGGAGTTCCGTATTGTTGTGTCAAACATCTTCGTTTTTCAGCTTTTCAGTAAAGTTTTTACATCTAAACTCTTAAAAATTAATTAGTACAACAATACCAAGTCCTCCATATCCTTATCGCGGGCTTCGCTCCTATTTTTTCAACAATTTAAACCAATCTCTACGTAATTCATTGAAATTATGTATATTAAACCATAATATTTGTTACTTATATGTTAATATCTATTTTAAGAAGAGTTTTGAACTAACTATAAATTACCTATTTTTGTTATTATGAACATGGAGAATACTATCAAGAGTTTACTGTACCGTTATGATTGTGTAATCGTACCCGATTTCGGTGGTTTTGTTGCAAAAAGAAAAAGTGCCATTTTCCATCCGATTGACTACAAATTTGATCCACCAAAGAAAATGGTTGGATTTAATAGTGATTTGGTTCACACCGATGGATTATTAGCCAATGAATTCGCTAAAAATAATGCTTTATCTTATCAAGAAGCCATAGAGCAAATTGAGAAAGAAGTAGCTCAGTGGAAAGCGACTTTAGATAATAATCAAATATTAACAATTTCTGATTTAGGAACATTAACTATCAAAAATAATGTGATAGAATTTGAGCCATCAGAGCATCAAAATTTTGCTTTAGAGAGCTTTGGTTTATCTTCCCTGAGAGGTAAGTATATTTTGAGAGAAGAAAAAGAAGTGGCAACTCCTAGAAAGGCTAATGCATGGGTTTCATATGCTGCTGCCATTGGTTTTGCATTTTTGGTGGGTGGATCTAGTTTCTTAGCTAACCAAAATCTTGTTCAAAATCAGTTAAGTAGTGTTTTACCTTTATTAAATGCTAATAATGTTGTAGAAAGTGTTAACGAAACTCCCGTTGCACCAATCATTGATGTAAATGACATCGACAATAATGTTATAGCTATTACTCCTATTAATGAAACTGGCGAATCAAATACCACTGAAGCGACGAATTCTACTTTAGAAGAAATTATTACTACAGATGTAGTTAGTTCAGTAGATGCATCATCCACGGAGTTAGATTTATCGGTTAAGAAATATCAAGTGATTGGTGGTTCATTCAAAATCTATTCTCGTGCTATGGAACACCAAGCCAAGTTAAAACGACAAGGTTATGATAGAGCTGTAATCATTGGAAAAGTAGGTAATTATTTTATGGTTGCCTATGATACTTTCCATGATGTTACAGAGGCTGCAAATTACAAAAGAGAGTTAGAGAAAAAAGGAAAAGACGTATTTATGCGTCCATAATAAGGTTGGGATTTCTAAGCTAAAGAATCCAAACTAATTCAATAAAATTTAAGACCTTTGCAAACTCAAATTGCAAAGGTTTTTTTATGGACAAGCACAAGACTCCCAACGATACACTTACGATAATGACTAACATCGTGTTACCAAGTGAGACGAATTATTTAGAAAACATGTTTGGTGGTGAATTGCTATCCAGAATGGACAAAGCTTGTTCTATTTCAGCCAGACGACATGCCGAAACCCATAGAGTTGTTACTGCCTCTGTGAATCAAGTAAGCTTTATACACCCCATTCCTGTGGGAAGTATTGTTAAGATAGAAGCTAAAGTTTCTAGAGCTTTTAATTCATCTATGGAAATAATTTCTGATGTATGGTTAGAAGATCCCACTACAGGGGAAACGATTAAAACCAATCAAGGGATTTATACTTTTGTGGCGGTGAACGAAGAGAATAAGCCTATTCCAGTTCCGCCGATTGTACCTCAATCTGTAGAAGAACACGAGAGATATGATGCTGCATTGAGAAGAAAACAATTGAGTTTGGTAGTCGCCAGACGCATGTCTCCCAATGATGCTACCGAGCTAAAAGCATTATTTTATCCCGATTTAGAGAAAGAAGCTGAGTAATTGAATAAGGTTATTTATTACATAATTTAAGGCTAATAAAACAATGAATGCAGCGAGATTATAGCTATAAGAGTAATTATAATGCTTTAAGCTCTTATACAATGCTTTAAGTCCCGATATTTACTTTCTTTTATTCTTAAAAAACTCTTGGATTAAATTAGACGATTCTTCTGCCATTATTCCAAAAGAAACCTCTGTTTGAGGATGCAAAGGCGTATTGAATTTTCTATATCCACGATGTAAATCCTCTGCACCGAAAACAATTCTGTCTATTTGTGACCAGTATAAGGCGCCTGCACACATATTGCATGGCTCTAAAGTGACATAAAGTGTACAATTTCTAAGATATTTACCTCCTAAAAAATCCGCAGCCGCAGTTATGGCTTGTAATTCTGCGTGCGCTGTCACATCTGTTAATGTTTCCGTTAAATTGTGCGCTCTTGCTATAATTCTATTATTGGAAACAATAACCGCACCCACAGGAATTTCATCTTCTTCATATGCGTTCATCGCCTCTTGAAAGGCCATACGCATAAAATATTCATCGGAGTAGATATCTTTCATCATTTATTGCTTATAAAAGTGTGTGGGAAATGCTTCTTTAGGCTTTTTGCCCAATAAGTTAATCATAATTTGTGAACGCAAAAATCCAAATCCATACATTTCGAACTGAATAAAGCTTGTAATACAGGACATGAGACCAACCTTCACAGATTTATTTTCAATGGATGAAAGAATAAATATGAAGGCAAAATAAATTCCATACAAAGCCATAAAATGCCAAAGTCCGAAAAATAATAGGATGAAAGCCAATGTAAAACCTACAATAAATATCGTTGGGAACCAAAATGTTATTGATTTATATCTAGGATGGCGCTGATTTAAAATTGGGCGTGCAATCCCAAAGGATTTAACTTGTTTACCAAAGTTTTTGAGTGAAGTTCTGCGCTTATGATATACATAGGCATTAGGAAACCATCTACTTTTGAATCCTTTTTCCCACAAGCTCATCGATAGATCTGGATCTTCGCCTACTCTCATTTCACTAAATCCACCTGTAGCCAAATATGCCTTTTGAGAAATTCCCATATTAAAACTTCTAGGCTGAAAGTTTTTGACCGCTTTTTTTCCACCTCTTACACCACCCGTGGTAAGGAAAGAAGTCATAGAAAAATTAATGGCTTTTTGCAGAGCATCAAAAGATTCATGCGCGTTGTCTGATCCACCAAAGAAATCTACATAATCAGAAGTTAATTCCTTTTTAACTTCTTCAATATAATGCCTTGGAATAATGGTGTCTGAGTCTAAAAATATAAAATAATTACCTTCGGCTTTAGACATACCAAAGTTACGAGACAATCCCGGTCCAGAATTATCTTTATAAAAATATTTAATATTCAGAAGTCCCTTAAATCCATCTACGATTGGCTCTAACTTACTGGGAGAACCATCGTCAACAATTATAACCTCAAAATTCTTATCAGATTGCTTCACAAGACTATTCAGCAAACTGGTCAGTTCATCTTGTCGCTGATAAACTGCAATAATGATAGAAAGTTGTATTTCGTCTTGAGGTTTCAAAGTCTATGAAGTAGAGCCATCACCAGCATTATAGATATCATACCTCAGGAAATTTGTTTCTAGTTTTCCATTATATAATTTGATCTCTTGCTCTGGGCGCAATCCTGTTTCTTTCACAGCTCTATTATCTGCTGTAATGAACCATGCTGTAGTATGCGGATAACCTTGCTTTAATGTATCTCCAATTTTACGATAGAAATTATCAACTTTTATCTCTAAACGCTCATCATAAGGCGGATTGAAAACAATCAACAGTGGACTTTCTTCTTTTTGAGTTTGGAAGAAGTTAACCTGTTTCACATCGATAAATTCCTTAAGATTTGCATTTTCTATGTTTCTTTCTGCTACTTTAATCATTACATAATTATTATCATAACCTGTAATAGTACCATAAAAATCATTCATTCGATCTAATCTAACATCACGGATCTTATTCCATAATTCTTGATCAAAATCTTTCCAATTTTCGAATGTAAAATGTTCTCTGTGAACTTGAGCCGGAATATTCATAGCAATCATAGCTGCTTCTATAAGAAAAGTTCCCGAACCACACATGGGATCTAAGAAGTGGCCTTTTCCATCCCAGCCTGCCATTTGCAATAGGCCTGCCGCCATAACTTCGTTAATAGGCGCCTTTCCTCCGTCTTGACGATAACCACGTTTAAACAATGGCTCACCAGAACTATCCAATGACAAAGTTATCGTGGTGTGAGTGATGTGTAGGTTGATAACAATATCTGGGTTATATTTCTCTACATTAGGTCTTCTGCCTTTTCTATCCATAAATCTATCTGCAATCGCATCTTTCACACGCAACGCAGCAAAATGAGAATGCTTGAAGTTAGGAGAATTTACTGTGGCATCGATTTTAAAAGTTGCCGTACTACGAATATGATCTTCCCAAGCATATTCTTTGACTTGCTCATAGAGTTCATCTTCGTTTTTAGCCTTAAAACTAAGGATAGGTTTCATGATTCTAATAGCCGTACGTAGGCTATAGTTAGCTTTGTACATAAAACCAGTATCACCATAAAACTCAACTAATCTATTTCTAACTTTTACGTCGGCACCGCCCAACTTTTGAATTTCACGGGCTAATATCTCTTCAAAACCATAAAAGGTTTTGGCTTGCATTCTAAAATTTTCCAAATTTTCGGATTTTTTCAAAGATAAGGCTATTCTTGGATTTATTTAAAAGTATGGATTTGAAAATCTAAAAAGTGAATAAAAACAAAAAATCCCAACACTTATAGCTTTGGGATTTTCTAACACAAATAGATTTAGACTTTTTAAACTTCTTTAATCCTTGCTTTTTTACCGCGTAGTTTTCTAAAGTAGAAAATTCTTGCTCTTCTAACTTTACCTCTTTTGTTTACTTCAATTTTTTGAATTGATGGCATGTTTAAAGGTAAGATTCTTTCTACACCTATTTCACCACTCATTTTTCTAATCGTGAATGTTTCAGTTGCACCAGAACCTCTTTTTTGTAATACTACACCACGGAAAAACTGTACACGTGTTTTACCACCCTCAGAAATCTCTTGGTATACAGTGATTGTATCACCTGCAGCAAATTTTGGTAATTCTTTTTTAGCAACGTATTTATCTTCTACGTACTTTACTAAATTGTCCATTGTCTTATAATTTCAATTAATCAATTCAATAACATACACGATTATCGTCAGAGGTTATTCAATCGGACGGCAAAATTACAAATTATTCTTCATTCTCCAAAGATTTATCTAAAATCTGTTTAGCTTTTAAAAAATATTCGGTTTCTACCTGTAGTCTATAGCCTCCCATGGTTGAGGGAATCTGTGAATACAGTTGATTCTGGTCTAATACATAAGCTCTAATTCCCTCGCTTTCTAATTTAGCCTTGAAGATTTCTGCTTCTACTGGATTATAAAATGTGTGTAAAATGGTAAACTTTGCCATAGCTTAGGAATGTTTGGTAACTATTTTCTTTTTGGTTTTAATTTTAATTTCTGGTTCAAAACCTGGAATATTATCTAAAACATATTTGATAGCTTCTAATCTTGCCTTTTTCTTGCTATCGGTTTTAATTTCGATCCAAGGTAGTTCTTCCGTGGAGGTTTCCTTGATCATTTTTTCGATGTATTTAGAATAATCATCCCATTTTTCTTGAGCTTGTTCATCTAATCCGCCAATTTTCCATCTCTTCAATGGACTTTCTCTTCTTTTATCTAATCTCTCCTCTTGTTCTTCTTTGGAGATATCTAAGAAAAATTTAAATAAGATAATTCCATCATTCACCAAACGCTGCTCCAGCAGGTTAACCTCTTTCATGAAAAGATCATATTGTTCCTCCGTACAAAACCCAAAAACAGGTTCCACCACAGCTCGATTATACCAACTCCTATCAAAGAAAGCAATCTCTCCTTCTCTTGGTAGATGTTTGATGTATCTCTGAAAATACCATTCCTTTTGCTCTTGCTCCGTAGGTTTAGGTAAGGCAACAATCTTCGCTTTTTTGGGATTTATATTCATCAAGAATCTCTTAATCGTTCCTCCTTTTCCAGCTGCGTCTCTACCTTCGAATATAATTAAAAGCCGCTTACCACTTTCTATAATATCAGCTTGCAAACGGACCAACTCAACTTGTAGCTCGGCCAATTCTTTCTCGTAAGCCAGTTGTTTGAGGAATTTCTTCTCTTTGATGACTTTATTATCAATCAAAAATTCCATTATCTCCTTTTCACTATGAATTAGCTCTAGATCTTTTAAATTAAATTCTCCCATAGGTTTTAAATCTGTTTATCTCAAAAATAAGGAAAATCAAGTTAATCTCTAAACATTGTTTGTTTTATCCTTTTCAATTTTATCCAAAGGCTTACAAATACTAGTTTGAACTATGATTAAACATGATTGAACGAGACATTTTTAAATAAAAAAATCGCTCCCAATGAGAGCGATTCTAAATTTTGAAAACAAATGATACTACTTAATAATATCCTCCATTTTTTGTCTTTCTTCGGCTGCTAGTTCAGCATCAACCAAAATTCTACCACTATGCTCATCTGTAATGATTTTCTTGCGTAATGCAATCTCCATTTGACGTTGTGGTGGAATAGTGAAATAAGAACCTGCAGAAGCTCCTCTTTCAACTGGAACAACCGCTAAACCATTTTTAACAGCAGCTCTAATTTTGGTGTAAGCTTTTAATAATCTTGGCTCGATATTTTGAGAAAACTCCTCTGCTTTCTTCAACAAAGTTTTTTCTTCCTTTTCTGTTTCTTTAACGATTTTATCTAGCTCGGAGTTCTTGTGATCAAGGTGCTCTCTATAATTAGCTAATTTTTCGTCAACCTTTGCAATCAATTCTTTTTTCTCCTCGATTTTGAATTTGAACTCTTTGATTCTTTTCTCACTCAGTTCAATTTCTAACTCTTGATACTCGATTTCTTTCGCCAAAGCTTCAAACTCACGGTTATTTCTAACGTTATCTTGCTGACCCGTATATTTTTTAATTAAAGCTTCTGACTGCTTGATAGATTCTTTGCGAGCCTTGATGTCTTTATCCAATTCTTTTACCTCTTCGGTAATTTTTGCGTGTCGCTTTTCGTAACCTGCTATGTCATCTTCTAAATCCTGCACTTCTAAAGGCAACTCGCCGCGCGTGTTTCTAATTTCATCCAGTCGAGAATCAATTAATTGCAAATCATATAATGCGCGTAATTTATCTTCAACCGTTATGTCACTTTTTTTTGTTTTAGCCATAATTAAATATAGTAGTTTATTGGATTCGTGTTTATACCTGATATAAGGATTGCAAAATTAGGAAATTTTTCTGTAATATAGCTTGTTATATGATTTTTAGTGAATTGTTCTGATTCATAATGTCCAATATCACATAACAATATGTCTTCATCCGCTAAAAAGAAATCATGATATTTCATATCAGCAGTCACAAATGCATCAGCACCTGCAGCTTTAGCAGCGGCAATTCCAAATGCACCCGAGCCTCCCAAAACAGCAACTTTTTTAATTTTTTTACCATTTAATCTAGAATGGCGAATACAGTCCGTAGGTAGATTTTCTTTTACATGTTTTAAGAAATTCTCCTCGTTCATAGGTGTTTCGAACTCACCAATTTGCCCCATTCCTTTGGTTTGGTCAGCGTTATTCAAAGCGATTAAATCATATGCCACCTCTTCATAGGGATGAGCATCTCGCATAGCTTTTAACGCAGCACCCACTTGGTGATTTTGGATGAGGATTTCTACTTTGGTTTCTGGCTCGGTGTGTCTGACGTTCAATTCACCCAATGCTGGATCGGCTGAACCCACGGGCATAAAAGTTCCTTCTCCTTTTGTATTAAAACTACATTCTGCGTAGTTGCCAATCCATCCGGCGCCGATGGCGAAAATAGCATCTTTTACTTTCTCAGCCTCCTTGTGAGGAACAAAGAAAACTAACTTATTCAAATTATCGTTTTTGGGCATTAGAATTTGATTATTTTTCAACCCTAATTGCTGACAAATTCGACCATTAACACCGTCAAGCTGAGCATCTAAATTAGTATGAATAGCATAAATTGCTATGTTATTTTGAATTGCTTTAACAACCAAGCGCTCTACGCGAGATTTACCCGAAAGTCGCTTTATCCCTTTAAAAATCAATGGATGAAAAGTAATAATAAGATCTACATCTTTATCTAAAGCCTCTTGCATTAGTTCGTCTGTAACATCTAAGGCTACCAATGCCTTATTAATTTCTGCAGAAGGATCTCCCACCAGCAATCCTACATTGTCAAAATCTTCGGCATCTGATTTAGGTGCCCAACTTTCTAAGGCACTTATAATTTGTTTTAATTGCATTAATTACGAATATTCAAGTTCAAAAATAGGATAGAAATATACGGATTTAATATTCAAGTTTAAAATCTTAAAAACAAAAAAGTACGGTCCTTAAATTTAAGATCCGTACTTTATTTTTTGTGTTTTAAAATATTACTTTAAAACTTCCATATCGAAATACAAAGTAGCGTTTGGTGGAATAATTCCTCCCGCTCCTTGTGTACCATATCCAAGTGTTGGAGGGATAGTTAAGAAAACTTTAGATCCTCTCTCAAACATAGTTAATGCTTGCATCCAACCTTGAATTAATTGGGTTTGACCAACTATAATATCTAAAGGTTGTTGTCTATCATAAGAGGAGTCTAAAACTTTACCATTTGCTAAACGCAAAGTATAGTGTACTTGGATATCATCTCCAGCAACTGGTTTTGCTCCGTCACCTTTTTCTAAGATGTTATATTTTAATCCGCTATCAGCAATTTCTGAATTCTTACTTAATTCTTGGATTCTATCAGTTTCAGCTTTCAACTTTTCAGCCTCTTTTTTCTTAGCTTCTTCTAATTTAGTTTTATGATTAGCTTTAGCTGATTTAAAAGATTTTAAAGCATCATATTTTTTATAGTCATCACCTTTTCTGATGATATCTACATGCTTAATTGCAATGTCAACCTTTGGCTTGTCTTGTGGTCCTTTAGCAACATTAGCAATGGTATCAATAACTTCTAAACCGTCGATTACTTCACCAAAAACTGAATGTTTACCATCTAACCAAGGCGTGGGAACTTCTGTAATGAAAAATTGAGAGCCATTGGTATTAGGACCTGAATTTGCCATTGATAAAATACCTTTTTTATCGTGTTCTAAATTTTCATCAAATTCATCTTCGAATTTATATCCAGGATCTCCCATACCTGTACCCGTTGGATCTCCACCTTGAATCATAAAATCTTTAATAACTCTGTGAAAGATGATTCCATCGTAAAAAGGAACACCTAATTTTTTAGCTTTATTATCAATTTTACCTTCTGCTAAACCTACAAAGTTGGCTACAGTCATTGGAGTTTCTTTCTCATGTAATTTGATTAACATGTCACCCTTTGTGGTTTGCATATGTGCGTATAAACCGTCACCTAATGCTTTGTACTCTTCTTTACTCATATATTTTGGTATTGTACTACAACTTGTCACGAATAGCATAACAAGTATTATTAATTTAATTGAATTACTTTTCATAGTTGACTATATCTTCTAAATTAATTTCGATTACAAGAGGCTCATCAGTTCCGATGCTTTTTCTATCTCCATCTACCCCGTAGGCCAAAGATGAAGGAACTAATAACTTAGCATATTCGCCTTCGCTCATTCTTTTTAAACCATATTCTATTCCTGGAATCATAGAAGTCTGCCCCATTACAATTAGCTGATTTCCAATCTCATCATAAGAATATATGACGCTATCTTGCATATTGCTAACCTGATAGTTAAATCGAATGGTATCGAAATCCTTAACCGTTCTCACGTTTACCATTTCGGTTCTGGTCATATAAAAGCCTGCATTTGTAGGAAGAAAATCCTCTGAATGTTTTTGAATATAAATTTGAATATCCTTATCCTCTAAGTCCTTTAATTGTTTATTAAACTTCTTAGAATATTCTAAAAAACCATCATTAGAGTAAACGGTTGGATATTGAGGTGGAGTTTTATTACAACTCACCAAAAAACTGCTTGTTAAGACAAGGCTAAATAGTAGTATTTTCAAGTTTTTCTGCATAATTAGGCAACAAATTTACGAATTCTTTTACGGTATCTTCTATACTTTTATCGGATCTTCCACCCGAAGCATTCACATGGCCTCCTCCATTAAAATGTTCTCTAGCCACTTCGCTACAATCGAAATTGCCTTTTGATCTAAAAGAGATTTTAACCATATCTTTTTGCGTATCATCTGCCATAAACACAGAGAAAACAATATTTTCTAAGCTCAAACCATAATTTACAAAACCTTCAGTATCTCCTTTTTGATAGCCGTTTTCTACTAATTCCTCACGACTCATGGTGAACAAAGTTGTTCTATATTCAGGAAAAACTTGAATATTATCTAAGAATCTACTCAATAATATAAGTCGAGATGCAGAAAAGGTATCCAAATAATCTAAAATTTTATAAGGTTCTGCTCCATGCCTAATTAAATGAGCAGCGGTTTCTAGTGTAGATGGTTTAAAAGAAGCGAATTTAAAATTCCCAGTATCGGTTATGATTCCGGTGTATAGGCAAGTGGCAATATCAGCATCTACCAAATCGGTCCAGTTCATGGCCTCAGCAAAATGCCACACCATCTCACAGGTTGCCGGCATTTCGGTGTTTGAATAGGTAAAATCAAATTCTTGTGGAAATTGATGATGATCAATAAGAATTTTATATGCTGAAGATTCATTAATCAACTCTTCTAATTGATCTACTCTTGAAGGTTCGTTGAAGTCTAACATGAATAGAACATCGGCCTGCGCAAAGGCTATTTTTGCACCTTTCGGATTGAAATCTGCATTAAATATTTTCTTTGCTTCCGGCATCCACTTTAAGAATTTTGGAAAATCATTTGGCGAAATAATTTGCACATCATGTCCTAGTTTCTTTAGTATTTGAGATAAACCTAAAGTAGAACCAATAGCATCACCATCGGGATTCTTATGAGGGATAATCACAATTTTCTTAGGAGATTGTAAGATTCTTTTAAGCTCAAATATTTTATCAGGATTCAACATAAATTAGATTAGCTTATGCGAAAATAATCATTTTAAGTTGAATTAACGTGTTTAAATCTAAAGCAATGAGGATTTTAGTTACTTTCGATATTTTTATTTCAACAGTATTCGTTTTTATTCAGAAAATAGTTAGAATTTTACCCTTCAATTTAATTCATGAGTTCAAAAAATAAATACTTCATTCTCATTTTGTTAGCCCTGGTTTGGGGTACATCTTTTATTTTGATTAAAAAATCGGTAGATGTATTTACACCCTATCAAGTTGGGGCTCTACGGGTTACCATGGCTGGATCTGTATTAATGTTGTTTGGAATTCCAGCGATGAGAAGGTTGGACAAGAAAACCATTATGTGGGCAGGTATTGGAGGTTTCTTCGGAAATTTTATACCGATGTATTTATTTCCAATGGCCGAGGTTAGCGTAAGTAGTTCTTTGGCTGGGATTTTAAACTCATTGGTTCCGATATTTACTTTATTATTTGCATTTTTATTATTTAAAGCAAAAAGCTCTAAAGTTCAAATTATTGGGGCAATCATAGGCTTTATGGGCGCCAATGTGCTCATGTTTTTTGCGGGAGGACCTGGCGAGGAATCTAGTTTTTGGCATGCGATGTTGATTGTATTAGCGACAATGTCTTATGCGCTAAGTGGATTGATCGTAAAGGAAAAACTCAATCATGTAAAATCGATGGATTTAGGTGGAATTGTGTTTACAATTTGGTTCTTCCCTTCCGTTATCATTTTATTTTTCTCCGGATTTTTTGAGTCTTGGACGGGTAGTCGAGAACAATGGGAAGGATTGGGCTATGTAAGTCTACTTGCTTTTATAGGAACGGCTATGGCCATGATTTTATTTTATAAACTAATACAACAAACTTCGGCTGTATTTGCCTCTACAGTGACTTATTTAATGCCTTTGGTCGCTATCATGTGGGGCGTATTAGCTGGGGAAAGTTTGAATGTATGGTTTATTATAGGTGGCGTGTTGATATTGGCCGGTATATACTTAATCAGAGAAAAACCAAATCTTGATAAATTAGAGATTTAAATGTAAAGTGGATTGTATTGATAGATAAGCTTCTAACAGAAATTAACGTTCGTGATTTTAGTGGATTCCAAAATATTTAATATCTTCATTCATTAATTTTAAAATGCATGTTTCCAACAGAACTTAACATATTAGCTTCAGAATTTATCACACCCGATACAAAAAGATTTATCACCTCTAAGCCCAAGGGATTTGTATTTCAGCCTGGGCAAGCCTTGTTACTTTCTATTGATTTACCAGAATACAGAGACATCGTTCGTCCCTATTCTATTACCTCTTTAAATCATGTTGATTATTTAGAGTTTATTATTAAATCTTATCCAGACGGAACTTTTACCAAGAAGGTGACTAGTTTAAATGCGGGGGATAAATTTTTGGTTCATGGTGAAGTAAGCGGAATCAAATTTAGAGGACCAGGGATTTTTATAGCCGCAGGTTCTGGTATAACAGGCTTTATTTCTATCATTCGTGCTTTGTATGCCTCCAAAAATATGCGGAATGTTGGATTACTCTACTCTGTACAAACTCCACAGGACGTAATTTTAGGAGCCGAGTTTAAAGAAATGTTTGGTAGTAACTTTGTCCCTGTCTTTACTAAATACAAGGTGATTGGTTTTAGCGAAGCTAGAATGGATAAGAAATACCTAGTGGACACGATTGGAAGTTTTGATCAGCTGTTTTATATTGCAGGACCCACAAGCTTTGTTCAGGATATTTCTAAATATCTAATTGAGTTAGGGGCTGAATCCGAGCAGATTATTATATAGCGTTAGAAAATCACAGTAGGTGGCATTCATTCAAATCACCCCAGTTGGGACGATAGATATATTCAATATCGATTACTGCACTTCCTTTTCCCTTATGATAGGCATTCCTATATTTTTTTCTCTTTAATTGCTGACTTTTTATTAATGAATTTTAAATAAAAAAAATGCAATAAATAAATCCATCTTAATTCAAAATGCCTTCTGTAGATTACTTTTATTAATTCTGACAATCCGAAGTCATGGAATCTCACGTTTTCTATTGAAACTCAAAAATTGTCTGTCCTTTTCTCATCTGCTAGAGCTATTAGTAGTTGTCCACAGATATAGAATTCAACATCCTCTGGTGTTTCATAATACTGTAAGTAAAAAGCAATGAATCCTTGATTAACGAACCCGCCTTCGGCATCATCAATATTCTTCATGCCTTGTCATTTATCTTCTTATAAGGGTTCCGATAGCGCCAAATAGACGTTAATGTTTGGAAATTCTTTCTCCAATTGTCTGAAATAGTGGATATAGAACAATTTGATTATTACACATTTTTATTGATTTTTAATCTTAGCTAAATCTGTAAATACAAATATTATAATTGATTAGTCTAACAGTTTTAATATTGGCGTGTTCAAGACTACCTGATTTTTGGGCAATTAATCCTATATTTTAAAATTGGTTCGCTTGCTTTTGCTTATCTGAAAATTAATAGAACTATTCCAAAATAAAAATAGCCACCTCAAATGAGGTGGCTATTCTATGTATTACTTATAATTTCTAACTATCCGAAGTCATCGAATCTCACGTTCTCTGGTGGAACTCCGAAATCTTCTGTCATTTTCTCAACAGCTTGATTCATTAATGGTGGACCACAGAAATAGAATTCAACATCTTCTGGTGTATCATGATACTGTAAATAATTATCGATTAAGGCTTGATGAACGAATCCAACAAAACCATCTCCTTCTGTATCATCAATATCTTTCATCACTTTCCAATTGTCTTCTTCTAATGGTTCTGAAAGTACCATATAGAATTTGAAGTTTGGAAATTCTTTCTCCAATTGTCTAAAGTAGTGGATATAGAACAATTCGGCTCTAGAACGACCTCCATACCAATATGAAACCTTTCTGTTAGTTTTAATGGTGTGGAATAATTGGAACAAATGTGATCTCATTGGTGCCATACCAGCTCCACCACCAACATATATCATTTCCGAATCTGAATCTTCGTTGATAAAGAATTCACCAAATGGACCAGAGATAATACACTCATCACCATCTTTTAAGTTAAAGATATAAGATGATGCAATACCCGGATTAACATCCATCCATTTGTTGTTCTTTCTATCCCAAGGTGGCGTAGCAATACGAACGTTTAACATAATTTCACGTCCCTCTGCTGGGTATGAAGCCATGGAGTAGGCTCTTTCGACTACTTCATCATTTTTCATCACCAATGGCCATAATCCAAATTTATCCCATTCTGCGCGGAACTTATCCGGTTCACCTGGATGATCTGTAGGATGAGCAGTAATGTCCATATTTTCAAATTTGATCTCACATTTAGGAACCTCAATTTGGATATATCCACCTGCTTTATAGTTCATATCTTCTGGAATCTCCACAACGAATTCCTTAATAAATGATGCTACGTTATAGTTTCTAACAACCTTAGCGTTGAATTTCTTAATCCCAAAAATTTCTTCTGGAATTCTAATTTTCATGTCTTGTTTTACCTTAACCTGACAAGATAAACGTGCTCCATCTTTCAATTCGGCTCTAGTAAAGTGAGGAGTTTCCGTTGGTAGAGCTTCTCCTCCACCTTCGTCCACGTGACATTCGCACTGAATACAAGTTCCACCTCCACCACAAGCAGATGGTAAAAAGATATTTTGTCCACTTAATGTAGTTAGAAGAGTATCTCCTGATCCTACCGTTAGAGTTTTCTCTTCATTAATGGTAATTTGAACAGGCCCAGAAGGTGCCAGTTTCTGTTTGGTAAATAATAAAATAGATACCAAGAAAAGCACCAATACTAAAAATGCAATAACGGCTGCGGTTACAGTTAGTCCAACGGATGCTGCAAGTATTGTCATATTAATTGTTTTTTTCGATTAAGGAAGCTTCAACTTGATTGATCATAGCTGTATTCACTTCTTCGTTATTATTTTCTTGAATTGGATCTACTTGTGTAGTTTCTTCTTTCACCTCTTTTTTCTCACCATCGCTTGTTAACATACCTCCAAAACTCATGAAGCCAATCGCCATTAGTCCAGTAATGATGAAGGTAATTCCTAAACCTCTCAATGGAGCTGGTACGTTTGAATATCTAATTTTCTCACGAATAGCTGCGATAGATAAAATTGCTAAAAAGAATCCAAATCCAGATGATGCCCCATAGTTTAATGCTAAATCTATAGAAGCAATATCTCTAGATTGCATAAATAGTGATCCTCCTAAAATGGCACAGTTCACAGCAATCAATGGTAAGAAAATACCTAATGAATTATATAAAGCTGGTGCGAATTTCTCTACAATAATTTCTACCAATTGCACCATCGTAGCAATGGTGGCAATAAATAAGATAAACGAAAGGAAACCAAGGTTGATATCTGCGAACTCAGGTCCTAACCATGCTAATGCTCCGTCTCTTAATATATATTGATCTAAAAGCCAGTTTAAAGGAACTGTAATCGCCATTACGAAGATTACGGCTGCTCCCAAACCAACGGCTGTTGATACTTTTTTGGATACGGCCAAATATGAACACATTCCAAGGAACGTGGCGAAGACCATATTGTTTATAAAAACAGATTTAAAAAATAATTCTATATGTTCCATAATTCGGTTTTCAGTAGTTTAAATATATTTATCAAAAACTATATGTTAACTACTTTTTTAAATTTAATTTAATGCTTACAATGAGATGCTCAAGGAGCAATCATTATTAAGCTTCCTCTATTAACTCAGGGTTTCTAGAACGTTGAACCCAAATAATGATACCTACGGTAATTAGTGCCATAGGCGCTAACAACATAAATCCATTATTTTCGTATCCAATGGCATATAAACCTGTCTTTGCAATTGGATCTCCTAAAACTTGATACCCCAATAAAGTTCCTGATCCTAATAACTCTCTAAAGAATCCAACAATAATTAAAATTACTGCATATCCAGCTGCGTTACCAATACCATCTAAGAAAGATTCAAACGGTCCGTTGGCCAATGCGAATGCCTCAAAACGTCCCATAATAATACAATTGGTAATAATTAGTCCAATAAATACAGATAACTGTTTACTTAACTCAAAAGCGAAAGCTTTCAATACTTGGTCTACGATAATTACCAAAGCAGCAACTACTACTAATTGAACAATAATTCTAATTTTAGAAGGAATAATGTTTCTCATTAAAGAGATAACTACGTTTCCAGCTCCCATTACAAACAATACAGAAATTGCCATTACAATAGAAGGCATTAATTGAGCAGTGACCGCCAATGCAGAACAAATACCTAATACCTGAATAGTAATAGGGTTGTTATCCGTTAATGGATCTGTTAATAAAGCTCTATGTTTTTTATTTAAAAATTCCATTTTAATTATTCTCTTTAGATAATTTTAATAAATAAGGTCCATACATATCAAGTGTAGCACTAATCATAGCAGCAACACCATCTCCCGTAATAGTTGATCCAGCAATAGCATCTACTGCATGATCTTCATTTCTTTCGTTTAATGGGTCCATATTTCCTTTGGCAACCTTAATACCTTGGAAATTATTGTTGTTATCAACTAGCATCTCTCCATGGAAATCATCCATAAAGAAACGCTCTCTAATATTAGCACCCAAACCAGGAGTTTCTCCAGCGTGATCAAATACAACACCTTCCACACTCATATCTTTGTTGATGGCCATATATCCCCAAATTGCATCCCATAAACCATTTCCTCTCATGGGAACGATGAAGTATTCACTTCCATCTTTCTCCCCAACAAATAAAGGAAGTCTTCTCTGGTAATCAGGGTTTTTAGATAAATCACCTTCTTTTTTAACATCAATAAGGTAAGCCTCGTCGTCTTCTGTCACTTCTTCTCCTTGAAATACATATTGCTTTTTGATTAACTCATCAAATTTTGCTTGTACTTCTTCGGTAGGAATAAATTGCACACTACCCGTACCTGAATAAGGGTTTTCGTTATTATTCACCCCCATTGCGTATAGAATGTTTTGCTGGGTCTCAAACTTTTCGTTTGTTTTAATTCTATCGTTAAGCGTTGCCGCAATAAAAGCTAAAATAGCTCCTACTACAATCACCATAACGATTGCAAAAATTATGGTATAGCTATTCTTATCTGTTCTTTTCTCTTCCATAATTATGCACTTTTAACTTTTAATCGTTTCAATCTCTTGTTCATATTTCCTTGCAACACATAGTAATCAATGGTTGGTGCAAATACGTTCATCAATAAAATAGCTAACATTACACCTTCTGGATAAGCTGGATTGAATACGCGAATCATTACCGAAATAAATCCAATAAAGAAACCATACCACCATTGTCCTTTTAAGGTTTGTGTTCCCGTAACTGGGTCAGTCGCCATATATACAATACCGAATGCTAAGCCTCCAATTAATAAATGTTGCCAGAACTCCAGGTTCATTAAACCATAGAAGGAGTTAGTTGGTGTAATCCAACCCATGTTGGTCACGCCATTGAAAATAAGCCCCATAACTAATGCTCCCACTACAGCAGATAACATTATTCTCCAACTTGCAACTTTAGTAAATACTAAGTATAGACCGGCTAACAATATTAAAATAGTAGAAGTTTCACCAACAGATCCTGGGATGAATCCCATAAACTGCTCCCAAACTGAGTACGTCATTTGATGACCCTGTGCCAATTCACCCAATACTGTTTCACCTGAAATAGCGTCTAAACTTGAACCTTCCGCAATAGCGTTATTTCTCTCTACAGCTCCTGTTACCCATACCTTATCTCCAGACATCCAAGTTGGATAGGAGAAGAACAAGAATGCTCTAATGGTTAAAGCTGGGTTTAAGATATTCATACCTGTTCCACCAAAAACTTCTTTTCCGATAACCACACCAAATGCAACCGCAACAGCTAACATCCATAATGGAATGTCTACAGGAACAATTAAAGGAACTAACATACCTGTTACAAGGTAGCCCTCTTCTACCTCATGTCCTTTGATAGCAGCAAAGATAAATTCAATCCCTAAACCAACACCATAGGAAATTAAAACCAATGGCAATACTTTCACCAATCCTAACGAAAAGTTATTTAGGTTCCAAAATGAAGTATCAAAGAAACTTGTCACTCTTTCTACTTCACCTGTCTCTAAATAATGTTGGTAACCTGTATTGAACATCCCAAAAATTAAACATGGTACCAAAGCCATGATAACCGTGTTCATTACTCTTTTTAGATCGGTAGCATCGTGTACATGTGCACCACTTTTACCTGCTACATGATCTGGAGCATACAAGAAAGTATGAAAGGCATTAAAAACTGGTGAGAACTTAGTGCCCTTATATTTCTCTCTTAAATTATGTAATTGTTTTTTCAAAACTAATTTTTTTAATTATTAACCAACTTCACGAATCATTTCGTCTAAACCTTCACGAATAATCTTCTGATGTGGAAGTTTAGAAACACAAACAAATTCAGTTACAGCAAAATCCTCTGGTGCCACTTCATAAATTCCTAATTTTTCCATCTCATCGATGTCTTTGTATAAACAAGACTTCATTAAAGCAACTGGATAAATATCCAATGGGAACACCTCTTCGTAGATTCCATTTAATACAAATGCTCTTTCCTCACCATTATTATTGGTGGTAAGATTGTATTTTTTATTTGGGGTTAAGAACGAGAACATATTTGCTCTCAAAACACTAAATTTATTCGGTTGTGGCTTATTCCAACCGAAGAAATCGTAATCATCTCCTTCTTCTAAAACTGTGATTTGATTGGTATAAAAACCTAAGTAATCATCCATTGCAGACTTAGTACCTGACAGTGGATGTCCTTCTATAATTCGATTGTTATCTCCCTTAATCTCTACGCTACTCAAAACATCAGACATCTTAGCTCCTATGCTGGTCTTAAGATAACTTGGGTTTTTAACTTGTGAACCACTAACGGCCACCAATCTTTCTGGATTAAAAACTCCTGTACTTAGGAATTCACCAATGGTAACAAGATCTTCTGGCATTACAACCCAAATAAATTCTCCTTTATTAAGAGGGTCAACTTGCGCAATATGCGTACTCACATTCCCAACAGGATGTGGTCCTTTGGCATTGTGTAATGTAATTCCATTAAGTCCTCTAAAGACAGAATCCTTATTATCGGCTGCTAAAGTAACGTGTACTTGTCCTGTCGTTAATTTCTTCAAAGCATCGATTCCGGCTTGCAAAAAGTTCTCTTTACCTTTCACCAACATATCAACTTCCGCCGCAATAGGCCCAGAATTGTATGCTGAGATAAATATAGCTTTTGGCGTTGTATCAGGATTAGCTACCACATCATATGGACGTTGCTTAATGAATGGCCAACAACCAGCTTTACAAAGTAGTTGTTTAAACTCTTCATCAGAAGCATTGCTCCAACCCGAAACATCATGCTCTAAACGGCTATGCTGTGAATCTGATTCAATGACAATGGCTAAAATCTTTCTTTTATCGCCTCGTCTGACTTCTTTCACGATTCCACTCACGGGTGATGGGATTAGGATTCTCTCATCACGTTTAGCATGGTAAACTGCTTCACCTGCTTTAACGTAATCTCCTTCTCTCTTAATCAAACGTGGTATAACTCCGTGTAAATCATCTGGTACAAGGCCATACTCTGTTGAAGTTTTGGCATCTGATATAACTTGTTCGGCAGCGCCGACTAGTTTAACATCTAAGCCTTTACGAATTCGTATGTCTTTGGACATGATAAATAGGGACTTTTATTAATTGTGCAAAATTAAGAACAATGTGTACAATCTACAAGTATTTTAAACTTTATTATTAAAAGCTATTTAATTATTTGCATTTAATATAACATAACTTCGAGTTATTAAACTTTCTTATTTCTTTATCAATACACCCTTAGCAATAATGTATTCTATTCAGCATTAATAACAGATAAGGCAAAGTTGCCTTTTCTGAGGCTAAAAAATTTCTCACAATTGAATTATGATAAAAAAGAAAACTCAATTGAAACTCTATCTGAAATTAAATTTGAAGTTTAATGTCAAATCACTTTCATTCAATATATTTGGCATTGATTGTGAACTTCCAATGTTATAAACACTTGCAAAATGTATAGATTCCTTTTATTATTTTTCATGCTTCCTTTGCTTGCCATCGGACAAGAAAACATAAAAACCATACAATTATTTAATCCTCAATCTAACGACCATACTCCTGTCATTAGCATGAACGAATACCTCATCTTTTCCTTTGATGATTTAGATGCTAATTATAAAAGATATGAATATCAAATAGTACGTTATGATAGGTTTTGGAATGAGTCAGATATTTTTCAATCTGAATATTTAGACGGTTATCAGAAAAACTACATTAGAGATTATAGAAATTCTTTTAATACGCGAGTTCCCTATGTGCACTATGAAGTTCAAATTCCTAATCGTGATTTTAATTTTAAACTTTCTGGTAATTATGCCATCCAGCTTTTAGCACCTAACTCATCTCGTGTAATTTTAGAGAAGAGATTTTCTGTTTATGAGGATTTAGTAGCCGTTGGTGTAACTGTGGATAGAATTAACAATTTGGCAAATAAGAATCAACAAGTTGCAGTTCAAGTGGCCTCCATAAATCAGTTTGACTTAACGCAAAATCAACAAGAATCTATGTTAGTTATTCTTAAAAATAACAATTGGCAACAAAGCTTAACTTTAAATCAGCCAGTTTTTGCTCAACCATTTCAGTTTTCATATAACCAACTAGATAATGTTTTCGAAGGTGGCGTTGAATACCAATGGTTTGACACTAAAAATATAGAAATTGCAAGCTTGACGACCGAAAGAATCATCAGAGATGATATCTACAAAACCGTATTATACGCCAATGAGTTCAACATAGACGAAACCTATGTAGATAGACCAGATGTAAATGGAAATTTCTATGTGAGAAGTTCTTCTATTCCAGACCCAAACAGAGCAGCAAGCGAGGCAGATTATACTGAAGTTTATTTCGCTCTGGCCAACTACGAACCAGAAGAAAATGAAGAAATTTGTGTTTATGGAGCTTTCACCAATTATGAATGTACTCCAGAGTCTATTTTAACTTATGTACCAGAGACCCAACTTTGGGAAACGAATATGTTATTAAAGCAAGGTTATTATAATTATAGTTTTGCCGTAAAAGATAAATATTCAGACGAAGTAGATTATACCAAAATCACAGGGTCCTATTGGCAAACCGAAAATGAGTATAGTGCACTGATGTACTATCGTCCGTGGGGAAAAAGATTTGATTTATTGATTGGCTACGGCGAAGGATATTCCAGACCAAGTCAGCGATAAAAAAAACGAAATTTTATAAAATATAAAAGGCAGAGCAAATAAAAGTTTACTCTGCCTTTTTAATTAGGTCTTTCGAAATTAAGAAAAGATATATAAATTCTGTTTAAGAACTTTCTATCCTCCTTTCTCCTCTTCTTTCATAGGAATTTTACGCATTATCTTAGAACTTTGAGCCGGTTCTGCACCACCTACGTTATCTACCATCGTTCCTTTCGTTCCATCATTTGCGTCTATAGCATACAGTATCATATTATCACCTGGATTACTCATTCCTTCATAACGCAAGTGCATGATAATCAATAAATCTTCGGGTTTATATATTTTTTTGTTTCCCAATCCAACAATCTCACCATCTCTGGTATCAAATTGCTCGGTATAACCTGATTCCATCATAGCATTTTGTGCTTCTGATAAAGACGAATACTTTCTTAAATCTTCTATTTTCATATAATTATTTTTTGACTAAGCATCAAAAACTATACCTTGTAAAAATAGAAAAGTTTCTCCCGGGCTCGTTCACCGGAATATTTCCAAAGCCTGCTTGATTAATAAAAGAGAAATTCTGATGATTATGATAAGCTTTATCTAATATATTTTGAACTGCTCCACCTATCGATAAAGTATTAATAGGCATATAAGTCATCTCAAAATCCCAGATGCCATATCCTGGAGTTTCCGTTTCACCAAAAGATTCTGCAATATTTTTCTGTGTACTAACGGCCTGGAATTTTAGATTCGCACCAAAATTTTCCTGTTCAAAAGTTAGGTTAAACTTTGCTGTAAAAGGCGGCAACATAGGTAGAGATTCATCAAGATCTTTATTCTTTGCATAGACATAGGCTAAACTGGTTCCAAAACTCCAAGTGGGATTGAATTTAGTGTTCACAAAAAATTCAAAACCAGTTTTATACGCTTCATCAATATTAACAAACGATTTAACATCTGGCGCCATCATGGTAGCTAAATCAGGGTTTACCACCGCAGTAATATAATCTTCAATCATAGAATAATATAAAGAAATTCCATAATCAAATTTAATCTGTGAACTTTCATTTAACCAGGTACTATTCTTAAACCCAAATTCTATTTGACGATTAATTTCCGGCTTTAAGTTTGGATTTCCTACATAACTATAATGATCCTGTCCAACATTAAAATAGTTTATATAACGCTCGATCATATTGGCCGAACGTACACCTTGTCCAACAGCAATTTCATATATCATTGTTGATTTTGGAGAGAATTTAATTCCCACATGTCCACTCAAATTGGAATCATTGTAAGCACCCATTTCACCATAATGTGCAATAAAATTATCTGCCGGTAATTCGGCCTCTGATTGAATAAAATCCATTCTTAACCCTGCCTTTAAAACCAAAGGACTACTTAATTTATAATTACCTTCAACAAAGATGCCCAGATCATTCACAAATCCATCCTGCCAGACATCTGAGTAATTGGTTGTAGGATTTGCAATAGGATTACCTTGATTATCAATTTTTAAGGTCCCATATTTTGTTCCTGTTCTGCTTACATTGATCATATCTAAACCAGTGTAAAAGGTCAAATTGTTTGAAGGTACATATTTCGCTTCAAATTTACCTCCATATGTAGTTGCGTCCACGTGTGAAATGGACTCCATTCTATTGAAACTAGGTCTCAACGTGTTGCTCATAATGTGATCAACAAAGGAGTAGTAAGCCTTGAGTGTCACTTGTTCTATTTTTCCTTCGAGATTATTGGCATAATAGTCAAAAGAGAAAATTGAACTATCATCGATATCCGTGTCCATAGGCAGACCAGCATGCTTTACATCTCTACCAAAAGATTGTCGCCAATGTGCCATAAAATGATGCTTTTCACTTGGACTATATCCGGCACCAAGAGCATAATCTGTACTTCTAAAAGAAGAAGGAATTTCTACACCATTTCCATCCTCATAGTTGCCAAAGTCACGGTAACCCACATTTCCCTTAAGGTGAAATTTATTTCCGACATATTGCAAACCTCCAGAAGTTAAATAGTTATTGCCATTAGATTCATATCCTGCTTTAATATTTCCGGAAAGGCCGCTATCTCCCAAACCAGGCTTAGCAGTCACCATATTAATAACATCCCCAAAATTGGCTCCATATCGCACTGAGTAGGGTCCTTTTACGATTTCAATTTTATCTACTTCTTCGGGCAATACATGGGTTGTTACAGGATCCATCCTATTTGGACAGGCATGCATTGCCTTTACCCCACCATCATATTGAACATTTAGCTCCTCATATTGTGAGGCTCTAAAGGACGGATCAATAGCGTAGTTTCCTCGCTTAATGAAACTCATTCCATCTACATCCTGAAACAAATCGGCGACATTCTTAGGCTGAACTGCTTTCTTATTTTGGTTATTTATCTCAATGCTAAAGGTTGGATCTGTGTAAAAATCACCTTTAATGATTAGATCGCTTAAATGTATTTTTTCTGTTGACAGAAATTCTATCGAATCTTGATTATTAATTATTTCTTGTTTTAATTCTTGTCCAAAACTTAGCATAGGCAAGCAGGCTAACATGAGCCATGTATATTTATTTTTCATTTGATTGTATATTATTAGTCACCAAGGATAATTTATCCTTAGTTTTAAATTTAAACTTTTAGTTTCGTCGTAAGAATTCTGAATAGACGATTGAGTTAAGTAAAATTTCATTCACTTAAATTTTAATTCTAATCAAAAAAGTTTATATAATCGGAGGGTGAAAAATAGTTTCTATATAATTAAAGTAGTAAAGCAAAGTTAATTTTTGGGGAGGGCATATTTCTATCATAAAACTCCCTTTCTGTTTTAGGCTTAGATTATAATTACCTGAATAAAGCCAAATATTTTCGTGAAGGTTTTTATCTAAAAAAAAGGGCTCAGATGAAGAGTTCTCATCACCTAGCTCATTTTCCAAATGACATTTACCATTACATTTTAATTCAGGTTTATCTGTATTTACACAATACATCTCTGTAAATGAATCATTAAAAACAGCATATTGTATAAAGGTAATTGACAACCTCAACGAATAAAACGTGATGGTAAACAAAAGGGATAATATGCTCACGACCAACCTCAATTGCATAAGCCAAAATTACACAAAGCACGATATATAGCTTATGTCCTAAATCACATTGTCCATATGATTTAAAATAGGTTTTAAACTGAGTTACAAATCGAATAAAAACAGCTAAAGTGTTTATTATATTGAAACTAAGACCAAAATTTAACTTTCCTTTATATAATTGAAGAGCCCATTAATTTATTAATCGCCAATAAAATCGTAAATTTGAACCACTTAATTTAAAAATATTCAAAATATGCCCAAAGGAATTTTCAATGTACCCTACGCAGTGAACGAGCCTATCAACAGTTATGCTGCTGGTACGCCAGAAAGAGCTGAGTTACAAAAAGTATATGATGAAATGTGGAACAGCACTGCTGATGTTCCATTATATATAGGTTCTGAACAAGTTAGAACGAACAAAAAACAAGACATTCGTCCTCCACATGACCACAGACATGTGGTAGGTCATTTCTATGATGGTGATGCAGCTCATGTAAAAAAAGCCATAGACACCGCTTTAGCTGCAAGAGAAGAGTGGGCTAACCTAGCTTGGGAACAGAGAGCGTCGATTTTCTTAAAAATGGCGGATCTTATTGCTGGTCCATATAGAGCTAAAATGAATGCTGCTACCATGATTGGTCAAGGTAAAAATGCATTTCAAGCGGAAATCGATTCTGCATGTGAGATCATTGATTTCTTGAGATTCAATGTTCAGTATATGACTGAAATCTATGCAGAGCAACCAATTTCTGACGACGGAATTTGGAACCGAGTAGAATACAGACCATTAGAAGGATTTTTATATGCAGTTACACCATTCAATTTTACGGCTATCGCTGGTAACTTACCAACCTGTATGGCGATGATGGGTAATGTAGTAGTATGGAAGCCAAGTGACAAACAAATGCTAAGTGCAGGCGTTTTAATGGAGGTTTTCAAAGAAGCTGGTGTTCCTGATGGGGTAATTAACATGGTACAAGGTGACCCTGCTGAAATTACAGATATTTGTTTTGATCACGAAGAGTTTGCTGGAATCCACTTTACAGGTTCTACAGGTGTTTTCAATCACTTCTGGAAAGAAATTGGAGCTAAAGTAGGTAAGTATAAATCTTACCCAACCATTGTTGGTGAAACAGGTGGTAAAGACTTTGTTTGGGCACACAACTCATCTAATCCAAAAGCAGTTGCTACGGCATTAGTTAGAGGTGCTTTCGAATACCAAGGTCAAAAATGTTCTGCAGCTTCTCGTGCTTATATTCCACAAAGTATGTGGGAAGATGTTAAGAATTACATGGAAGCAGATTTAAAAGAAATTAAAATGGGAAGTCCAAGAGATTTCACCAATTTCGTAAATGCTGTAATTAGTAAAGATTCTTTCGATAAAATTAAAGGATTTATTAGCAGAGCTAAAGAAAGTAATGACGCTGAAGTTGTTCTTGGAGGTAATACGGATGATAGCAAAGGTTACTTTATTGAGCCAACCGTTATCCAGGCTAAAACCCCTGATTACGAATCAATTCGTGAAGAGATTTTCGGGCCAGTCCTTACTGTTTTTGTTTACCAAGACGAAAAATGGGAAGAAACTTTAGATTTAGTTAATAATACTTCTATCTATGCACTAACAGGAGCTATCTTCTCTCAAGACAGATATATTGCAGATTATGCTTCTAAAAAGTTAGTTGATGCTGCAGGTAACTTTTATGTAAATGACAAACCAACAGGTGCTGTTGTTGGGCAACAACCATTTGGTGGAGCAAGAAAATCTGGAACTAATGATAAAGCAGGTTCTGCACAGAACTTATTACGTTGGGTTTCTCCAAGATTAATTAAAGAAACATTTGTATCTCCTACAGATTACAAATATCCTTTCTTGGAAGCAGACGAATAATTATTGATACATTATAATTTATAAGACCTTAAGGAATTTTCTTTAAGGTCTTTTTTTTGTTTAATTTAAAATTATCCCATTTACAAATTTCCATATTTACTTAAAAAGCTAATTGGCAAACAAGCTAATTCTTTATTATTTTCATATTTTTAAAAATCAAAAATCAAATAATATGAAACTACCTTGGGCTGAGCCCTTTAAGATTAAAATGGTTGAAACCATCCAAAAATCAAACGTAGAAGAAAGAGCAAAATGGATTGAAGATGCAGATTATAATTTATTCAATTTAAAAAGTGAACAAGTTTATGTTGATTTACTCACCGATAGTGGAACCGGTGCCATGAGCGATAAGCAGTGGGCAGAAGTCATGACGGGCGATGAGAGCTATGCAGGCTCTCGTTCATTTGAGAAATTAAAATCAACCATTCAAGACATTACAGGATTCAAATATGTTTTACCAACCCACCAAGGTCGTGCAGCGGAAAATGTGCTTTTCTCTGCTTTAATTAAAGAGGAAATGCTAGTTCCTGGGAACTCGCATTTTGATACCACCAAAGGTCATATTGAATTTAGAAAGGCAAGAGCTATTGATTGTACGATAGATGAAGCTTTCGACATCGAAAATCCTCATCCATTCAAAGGAAATATTGATTTAAATAAATTAGAAGAAGTTTATAAAACCTATCCCAAAGAGAAAATTCCTTTCTGTTTAATTACAGTTACATGTAACACCTCTGGAGGTCAACCTGTTTCTATGGAAAACATAAAAGCAGTTAGAGAATTATCCAATAAATACGACATCCCAGTATATTTTGATGCAGCTCGTTATGCAGAGAATGCGTGGTTTATGAAACAAAGAGAAGAAAGCTGCAAATCGATGAGTATTCCAGAAATCGTAAAAGAAATGTTCTCTTATGGCGACGGAATGACGATGTCTTCTAAAAAAGATGGATTGGTGAATATCGGTGGTTTTGTTGCTTTAAACAATGAAGAAGTATTCACTGTAGCGAGTAATTTCACCATTATTTTTGAAGGTTTTATTACTTATGGTGGCATGGCGGGTCGTGACATGGCAGCGTTGGCACAAGGTCTAAGAGAATCGTCTAATGAGCAATACTTAGAAAGTCGTGTTGGACAAGTTGAATATTTAGGAAATAAATTGATTGAATTTGGTATTCCTATTCAAAAGCCAATTGGAGGTCATGCAATTTTTGTGGATGCCAAAAAATTCTTACCTAATGTTCCAAAAGAGCAGTATAAAGCGCAAACTTTAGGAATCGAATTATATAAAGAAGCTGGTGTTCGTGGTGTTGAGATTGGAACTTTATTGGCCGATCGCGATCCAGATACACGAGAAAATAGATACCCGAAATTAGAATTGTTGCGTTTGGCTATTCCAAGACGCACTTACACCAACAATCACATGGATTACATTGCAGTGGCTTTAAAAAATGTATATGACCGTCGGGAAGAAATAACATCAGGTTATAATATTAAATGGGAAGCGCCTATTATGCGTCACTTTACAGTAAAATTAGAGAAATCTTGATATAACAGTTAATTAATTTAAACTATGGTTAGGTCTTAAGAAATAGATGATTTCATTCATTTTTTAAGACCTTTTTTCTTAGTATCTTTAAATGACATTAAGGAGAATTAAAATCTATTCGCAATCAACGCATAGTATATTTTGAGCGTCTAACATTTACATTTTAAACAAGTCATATGAACAATATGTTTATTCGGAAATGGATTATTGCTGCCACGGGTCTGTTCCTATGCATTTTTTTAATCGTGCATTTATCAGCTAACAGCATTTTACTTTTACCAGAAGATACTGCGAGAGGATTGTATAACTCCTATTCTACGCTTCTGCGTGAAAATACTATCATCACTATTGTTGCCTATTTACTCTATATCTCCATTATCTTCCATGTGATTTATGCCTTAATCATTACTATAAAAAATCGAAAATCAAAAGGCAAAATCAACTTGGTAAATAAGTATCGTGAAAACAGTTCTTGGACTTCACAGAACATGGGTTTCTTGGGTATTTTCATTCTCCTGTTTATTGTAGTTCACATGGCGAATTTCTGGGCTCGAATTAAACTAGGTTTTGGGGATGAAGTTGGCCTCGACAGCGCTGGACATATAGATGTATATGAAATAACTTACAGCCTATTTCATAATGTTTACTATGTTGCTTTTTATACGCTTTTGATGATTCCCTTAGGTTTTCATTTACATCATGGTTTAAAAAGTGGTTTCAAAACTTTAGGATTTTATCACAAAAAAGGATTGAGAATATTGGCCAAGGCATCTCTTTTTTATGCTTTAATAATATCTATCGGCTTTGGAATTATTCCTTTAATCGTTTTCTTTAAATAACATAAGTATGCAATTAGATTCAAAAATACCTGAAGGGAGATTAGAAGAAAAGTGGAGAAATTATCAGTTTAAGTCTAAATTGATTAACCCTGCAAACAAGAAAAAACTTAATATTATTGTGGTTGGTGCAGGCTTGGCAGGTGCCGGTGCAGCTGCTACTTTGGGGGAATTAGGATACAATGTTCAATGCTTTTGTTATCAAGATTCAGCCAGAAGAGCCCACTCTGTAGCTGCACAAGGCGGAATCAATGCAGCCAAAAATTATCAACATGATGGCGATAGTGTGAAGCGCATGTTCTATGATGCAATAAAAGGAGGTGACTTTAGATCGAGAGAAGCTAATACCTATAGATTGGCTGAGCTTTCTGCACCTTTAATCGATCATTTTGTACAGCAAGGCGTTCCTTTTGCTAGAGAATATGGTGGTGTATTAGCCAACCGCAGTTTTGGAGGAGTTCAAGTACAACGAACATTTTATGCTAGAGGTCAAACTGGTCAGCAATTGCTGATAGCCGCTTATTCTCAATTATATAAAATGGTTCGTGCTAAAAAAGTTGAAATATTTGCTAGACACGAAATGTTGGATTTAGTGCTTGTAGATGGAAAGGCCAAAGGAATTATTGTACGTGATTTAGTTTCAGGAGAGATTAAGAAGTTCGCTGCTGATGCTGTTGTGCTTGCGACAGGTGGGTATTCGAGGGTTTTTAGATTGTCTACGCTAGCCATCGGATGCAACGGAAGTGCCATTTGGAAAGCACATAAACGCGGAGCATTCTTTGCCGCACCAAGTTTTACTCAAATCCACCCAACAGCTCTACCGCAAACCAGCCAAGCACAGTCTAAATTAACTTTAATGTCTGAATCTCTCAGAAATGATGGTAGAATTTGGGTACCTAAGAGAAAAGGAGATAAACGAAAAGCCAATGATATTCCAGAAGATGAAAGAGATTACTATTTAGAACGACGTTACCCTAGTTTTGGAAATTTAGCACCACGAGATATTTCATCAAGAGCCGCCAAAGAGAGAATTGATGCTGGACATGGCGTTGGTAATCTTAGTAACGCAGTTTACTTAGACTTTAAACATGCTATAGAGAGATTAGGAATTGATGTGATTAAGGATAGATACGGCAATCTCTTCGACATGTATAAAAAAATCACGGGTATTGATGCCTACGAACAACCGATGATGATTTCACCTGCGGCTCACTTTTCGATGGGTGGACTATGGGTAGATTATGAACTCATGACTACTATTCCAGGCTTATATGCGATTGGTGAATGTAATTTTGCTGATCATGGTGCCAATCGATTAGGTGCTAACTCTTTATTACAAGCAAGTATAGATGGGTATTTTATTCTGCCTAATACAATTAATAATTACTTGGCAGACGAAATTAAATTAGAGAAACCAGGTATTCATCATCCTGAGTTTGATAAAGTTGAACAAGAAAACATAAATCATATTAAAAAGATTCTTTCTATAAAAGGAAACAAAACAGTTGATGATTTTCACAGAGAACTTGGAAAAGTAATGTGGCAAGAATGTGCTATGAGTCGGAACAGGCTTGGTTTAGAAAAAGCTATTAAAGATATTAAAAACATAAAGGAAGATTTTTGGACCAATGTAAAAGTAACTGGTGGTGATAAGGAATTAAATACAGAATTAGAGAAAGCTCTTCGTATGGCTGATTTTATTGATTTAGCAATTTTAATGTGTCAAGATGCGTTGCAAAGAGAGGAATCTTGTGGAGCTCACTTTAGAGAAGAGTATCAGACTCCAGATGGTGAAGCCTTAAGAGATGATAAAAACTTCGCCTATGTTTCAGCCTGGGAATATAATGGAGGAGATTTTAAGTTGCATAAAGAAGAATTAGAATTTGAATATGTTCAACCAAGTGTTAGAAGTTATAAATAATTAAAAAGATGAAACTTAGATTTAAAATTTGGAGACAAGAAAACAAATCATCTCAAGGGAGATTAGAAACTTATGAGGTTGAAGGAATTTCTGAGGATATGTCTTTTTTAGAAGCGCTAGATCATCTGAACGAAGAATTAGTTCGTAGGGATCAGGCTGTGATAGCTTTTGAACATGATTGTAGAGAAGGAATTTGCGGTCAATGTGGTGTATATATTAATGGTCGTGCCCATGGACCTCATGATCAGATGACTACTTGTCAAGTACATATGAGAAGTTTTAAAGATGGAGATACGATTACTGTCGAACCATTTAGAGCCGAATCGTTTCCTATCATAAAAGATTTAGTGGTGGATCGATCTGCGTTTGATAGAATCATTGAACATGGAGCTTATATAACGGCCAAGACAGGAACTGCGCCAGAAGCTAATGCCATTCCAATTTCTAAAGAAATAGCTGATGAGGCAATGGATATGGCAGCTTGTATTGGATGTGGCGCTTGTGTGGCTACTTGTAAAAATGCTTCTGCGGCTTTATTTACTTCGGCCAAAATTAATCATCTCAACAAGTTACCTCAAGGAAAATCAGAAGCTCACCAACGTGTGCTGGACATGACTTTTCAAATGGAAGTCGAAGGTTTTGGAAGTTGCACCTTCACTGGTGCTTGCGAAGTAGAGTGCCCAGCTGGCATTTCATTATCAAGTATTGCAGAAATGAATTCACGTTATATGAAAGCTAAGATTATTGGTTAAAAAAATATAAACTTATTCCTTTCTATATCGGTATTACTTAAAATCTCAGGAGGTATGCCTAGCCCGGATTGTAGCGACATTATGCGATGTGGCCGGCGCAAACAAAAAACAAGAAACAAGAATGGCGTACTTGCACAAATTCCTTGTTTCTTGATCTTTTGTAAGCCGGCTACGAGCATGATATAGCGAAAAGCCGGAAACAGCTTCAAAATAAAAAATTTCCATATATTTATTGCAATTCGCTGATTTACATTAAATTAGAGTTAGAATACAGAACAACCTAATGATATAGTTGAAATTAATTTCATCTGCTTTCCAACCTTTTCTACATTTAACTCGTTTATATAAGTAGAGACACACAACACATTGGCAAAAATTATCAACATAGCAAAAAAGGAATCTGAATGGATTCAGCGAGCAAAAAAGCAAGATCGCTTGGCGCAAAAGGCTTTGTATGATGCTTATGCTCCAAAAATGCTGAGTGTTGCTAGATATTACATTCATGACCTTCATTTTGCTGAGGACGTAATGATCAAAGGCTTTTTCAAAGCTTTTACGCAACTCGATAAATATGAAGAAAGACAGCATTTTTATGCCTGGTTGCGAAGAATTGTTACCCATGAATGTATTGACTTTTTACGTTCCAAAACGCATACTTTATCTTATGCGGAATGGGATGGTAATCTCGATCATGTTTCAGATGATTTACAGGAGAATACAGATGTTGAGGCTATTCAACAAATGGTGGATGAACTGCCAGATGGTTGCAAAATCATATTCAATCTATATGTCATAGAAGGTTTGAAACACAAAGAAATTGCCGAGCAACTTCAAATTTCTGTGGGTACGTCTAAATCACAATTGGCGTATGCCAGGAATTGTTTGAAAGAAAAAATCAATCAAAATACACAATATCATGTCTGATTGGAAAAATAATATAAAATCAAAGTTAGAGGAAAGAGACATTCAACCTTCTATTTCTGCCTGGGAAACACTGGATGCTCAGTTAACAGAACATCAAGAAAATAATAAACGAAGTAAAAAGAAAAACAAATTAGCCTTTTGGTTAGGTATCGCTGCCTCGCTTATATTAATTGCTCTTGCGGGTTGGTTGATGTGGAATAATTCGTTCGTCACAGATGATGTTTATGAAAAACCTCTAGTTTCTACTGAGAATAATGATATTCCACCTCCAGAAGTTCAAACTGAGCCAAAGATTGAAATAACAAGTGAGAACATGATTGAGAAAGAGTCAAATCCCACTAAGAATTATGCTCAAGTAAAATCTCAGAATAATAAAGCAACAACTCAGAAGATGGATATATCTACTCCTATTGATACTAGGTTTGAAATAAAAAATATTGAATTTAAAGAACCTAAAACTTTAGCCATTGAGCAAAAAAATATTCCTAACGAACATCAGGAATTAGACTCTGTAGAAATTTTATCAGCAGATGAATTATTAAATCACGCTTTGAAAAACCGAAGATTGATTAAGGAAAAACATATTGTTGTAGATGGAAGTCTAATGCTAAATGAAGTTGAAGAGGAATTGTTTGAAGTGAAAAGCCCAGATTTATTGGAAAAACTTACACATCAAGTGAAAAGTATTCAAATGGCATTGTCAGAAAGAAATCAGCAGAAGTAGTAAGTAGTAAGTAGTAAGTAGTAAGTAGAAAGTAGAAAGTAGAAAGTAGAAAGTAGTAAGTAGAAATTTTTGTTTATCCGAGCACAAAACAAAATTTAAATAATCATTTACTTTATTAATTAGCAACAACTTATAGGGATATAAGCAAGAAAAAAGATGTCTAAAAACTAAAAAAAACATAAATTTATGAGAGAAATTGTATTACTTATTCTAATGGCGTTTTTGGGAATAATTACATTAGAAGCACAAGAAAAAACCTTTGCAGAGGAGGCTGAACAAATTGCTGCCAATATAGATTCTATTACAACAGCGGAGAGAAATGCCTTGGTCCTGGAGATTGAGCAGGTGAACCAACAGTTAGAAAAGGGTGAAATCACCGCACCCGTAGCCAGGAAAGAAAGAGAAAGATTGGCTGAATTTTATGCAGATCGCATTGAAACCAAAGTGAATGCGGAGAAAGATAAATTAGATGAATTGGTTGCTATTCGTGTAGATGATCGCGTTTATAAATCCAATAAAACTAAAACTGAGAAGGATTCTATCGTAATTAAATTAAAATTAAATGATGACAAATGGGGTGAAAAACGCACCACCTCACAGTTTGTTTTTGCTGTTGGTGTGAATTCACTTATGGGTAATGATGAGCAATTTGAAGACAACCTAAAGGTATGGTCCTCGAGGTTCTGGGAATTTGGTCTCACTAGAAATACAAGAATAACGAAGGAAAGCAATCTTTTACACTTTAAATACGGTTTATCATTATTGTACAATAACTTAAAGCCAGAAAATAATATGGTATTTACGAATGATGGAAATCAAACGGTTTTGGAGCCGACTGAAATTGATTTTAAAAGAAATAGGTTCAGAAATTTCTACTTGAATTTACCTTTACATTTCGAGCTAGATTTCTCGCCTACTGAAATAGGTGAAGATGGAAGCAAATTATTCAGATCGCACCAAAGCGCTCGTGTAGGTTTAGGTGGATATGTGGGCGTTCTTATCAACTCAAAAAACTTTTTCAAATATGAAGAAGATGGTCATAAAGTGAAATACAGCATCAAAGACAATTACAATGTGAATGATTTCAATTATGGATTGAGTGGATATGTGGGTTATCGCCAATTTACATTCTACACCAAATATGACTTACAAGCTTTATTCAAACACAATGCAGCCGATGTACATAACTTATCATTGGGTTTGAGATGGGATTTTAATTAGAAATGAATAGTCCTCATATTCTATTAAAAAAGCCTGAGATAAATTCTCAGGCTTTTTACAATTTTTAGAATTCTACTCAAAAGATGTTGAATCTATCGCTTGGTTTTCAAAAGTGCGTTTTCCAACACTTCTTCCATCGTTTTGACATAATGGAAGGTAACTCCTTTCAAGTAATGTTGCTCAATTTCTAACACATCTTTTCTGTTGTCGTCGCACAAAATGATATGCTTGATTCCAGCGCGTTTAGCAGCAAGAATTTTCTCTTTGATCCCACCCACTGGCAAGACTTTACCTCTTAAGGTAATCTCACCTGACATCGCAACATTTGCTTTCACTTTGCGGCGCGTGAATGAAGATACTATTGAAGTAAGCATCGTAATTCCCGCAGATGGTCCATCTTTTGGCACGGCTCCTTCTGGGACGTGAACGTGAACATTACTCTCCTCTATCAGCTTCAAAGAGATGTCAAGTTTCTCGTGATTGGCTTTAACATATTCCAAAGCAATTTGAGCTGACTCTTTCATTACCTTACCCAAATTTCCGGTCATGCTTAAATTTCCTTTTCCTTTAGACAAAATAGACTCGATGAATAAAATATCACCTCCTACACTCGTCCAAGCTAATCCTGTAACCACTCCTGGAACATCATTGTTCTCGTACTTACTAGATTCTCTTGGTGGACCTAAAATTTCTTCTAAATCTGCTTTTTTCAATTTAGGCTCAACTTCGATTTCCATCGCCGTATTTTTAGCTACATTTCTAACAATCTTTGCAATTCGTTTTTCTAAAGTACGAACTCCAGATTCACGTGTATAGCCATCGATCACAAACTCTAATTCCTTATTCCCTAAAACCACATCACCTTTTTTAAGCCCATGCGCTTCTAATTGTTTTGGTAATAAATACTTCTTTGCAATCTGCACCTTCTCCTCTACCGTATAACCATTTACTTGAACCATTTCCATACGATCTCTCAATGGCGCTGGAATATTCGAAATATCATTTGCTGTTGCAATAAACAACACATTAGATAAATCATATCCCATCTCTAAATAGTTATCATAGAATTCCGTGTTTTGCTCGGGGTCTAAAACCTCTAACATTGCCGAAGTTGGATCTCCATGTGCACTTCTAGAAAGTTTATCAATCTCATCCAATACGAATACAGGATTACTTGCTCCTGCTTTTTTAATACTTTGCAAGATTCTACCTGGCATGGCTCCAATATAAGTTTTTCTATGTCCACGAATCTCAGATTCATCGTGCAAACCACCTAAGGACATTCTCTGGTAGTTTCTGTTTAAAGCACTTGCAATGGATTTACCTAACGAAGTTTTACCCACGCCCGGAGGTCCATATAAACAAATAATTGGCGATTTCATGTCACCTTTAAGCTTAAGAACAGCTAAATATTCTAGTACACGTTCTTTTACTTTTTCTAAGCCATAGTGATCTTTATTTAAGATCTTTTCGGCTCGCTTTAGATCTAATTTATCCTTTGAAACCATGTCCCAAGGTAAATCCAACATAAACTCCAGGTAATTTCTTTGAATCGAAAACTCTGGCATTTGTGGATTCAATCTCTTTAGACGTTTTACTTCCTTATCAAAATGCTCACTTACCTCTTTAGACCATTTTTTATCTTTAGAACGCTGCACCAACTCATCTACTTCTTGTTCCTGAGACACACCACCTAATTCTTCTTGAATGGTGCGCAATTGCTGGTTTAAATAATATTCACGCTGTTGCTGGTCCATCTCTGAACGCGTTTTGGATTGAATATCCATACGCAATTGAAGTTTTTGCAACTCCATGTTCAAATGTTTCAAAGTAGCGGTTGCTCTCGCCTTTAAATCAGATTCTGCTAATAATTTCTGTTTTTCATCATTAGATAAATCCATATTAGAAGCAACATAATTCACTAAGAAAGATGGACTTTCAATATTTTTAATGGCAAAACTAGCCTCAGAAGGAATATTTGGATTCTTCTTTACAATTTCAATTGCAACTTCTTTGATAGAATCATGAATAGCTTGATATTCTTTATCCTTTTTTGGAGGACGAGCGTCATCAATTAATGTAATTTTCGCTTTAAAATAAGGATCTGTAGAGGTGAACTCTTCAATTTCAAATCGTCTTAATCCCTGAAGAATCACGGTTGTATTATCATCTGGCAGCTTAATCATTTTATGGATTTTAGCCACAGTACCGATGATATTGATTTCAGAGGTTTCAGGCTCTTCAATGCTCGGATCCTTCTGCGTTGTCACACCAATAATTTGGTTTTTCTTATAAGCTTCACGCAAAAGTTTCAATGATTTATCTCTTCCTGCAGAAATTGGAATTACAACTCCTGGGAATAGCACCGTATTACGCAAAGGCAAAATCGGAAGCTCCTCTGGCGTCTCTGTATTTAATAAGTGATCCTCCTCCTCTGGTGTCAACAAAGGGATGAATTCTGATTCCTCATTTATATTTTCTTGTAATGACAAGTTGTCTATTATCATGCTCTTTTTATTTTTAAACCGATAAATACTGCCGAATCGTCAGTTTTTATCGCACTCCAACTAATCACTCAACAAATTGATTACCAAAGTGATTCATGCGAAATATATGAAATAGATTCATTCATATTTATCGAGCTTATTATAAGGTCAATAGTTGTGCCACCCGCCTCATGGCCTGTCAATTGAAATTAGAGTTAAGAAAAAAAAAGGTGTTCATTACAGTTTAATGCAATGAACACCTTAATGTATATTCTGTGAATAGAATTATTTTTTTCTGGAAATAACGGCTTTCACTTTCTGTATAATTGCTTTTGAATCGATACCATATTTCACCATTAGTTCTTCTGGTGTAGCACTTTCTCCAAACGTATCTTGGGTACCCACAAATTCTTGTGGAATTGGATCTCTGGTTGTTACCAAACGTGCAACACTTTCTCCTAAACCTCCAAAAATATTGTGCTCTTCCGCTGTAACGATAGCTCTTGTTTTAGCGATAGATTTCAAGATGATTTCTTCGTCTAAAGGCTTAATGGTATGAATATTAATCACCTCACAAGAAACTCCTTCTTTTTCTAATTCATCAGCAGCCACTAAAGCTTCCCATACTAAATGTCCAGTTGCAACAATCGTAACATCAGTACCATCTTCTAATAAAATACCTTTTCCAATTTCGAAAGGCTGATCTTCTGGCATAAATACTGGCCATTTCGGACGACCAAATCTTAAGTAAACAGGGCCTTCGTGTTCTGCTACAGCAATTGTTGCAGCTTTAGTTTGATTATAATCACAAGGATTAATTACAGTCATTCCTGGCAACATCTTCATCAAACCTAAATCTTCTAAAATTTGGTGAGTTGCACCATCTTCTCCTAATGTTAGACCTGCGTGTGAAGCGGCGATTTTAACATTTTTGTTTGAATACGCAACTGACTGACGAATTTGATCATAAACTCTACCTGTTGAGAAGTTTGCGAAAGTACCTGTAAAAGGGATTTTACCACCTGTCGCAAGACCTGCAGCAATTCCGATCATGTTGGCCTCGGCAATTCCAACTTGGAAAAATCTTTCTGGAAACTCTTTTTCGAAGCCATCCATTTTAAGTGATCCCGTTAAATCTGCACAAAGAGCAACCACGTTTTCGTTTTTCTTTGCAGCTTCCAACAATCCATCACCAAATCCTGATCGTGTATCTTTTTTCTCTGTATATGTATATTTCATTGTATTGGCTTAATTGAAACTTAATTCTAATCTGTTTAATTTAATTTTAATAATCTTTAAGTGGGGTTTCTGGAATTTGATTCATCGCTGACTCCATTTGCTCAGCATTTGGAGCTTTACCATGCCACTCATGCGTTCCGACCATAAAGTCTACTCCGTAGCCCATTTCTGTATGTAATAAGATAGCAACTGGTTTTTGTTTTCCAGTTCTGGATTTAGCTTCTTTTAATCCAGCTAAAACTTGCTCCATATCATTTCCATCTTCTACATGAACAACATCCCACATAAAAGATTTTAATTTAGCTTCTATCGATCCTAAATTCAAAACATCATCCGTATCTCCATCGATCTGTCTACCGTTAGCATCGATTGTTGTTATGATATTGTCTACTTTGTTAGCTCCAGCATACATTAAAGCTTCCCAAATCTGACCTTCTTGTAACTCGCCGTCTCCTTGTAAGGTATAAACTAAATGAGCGTCATTATCTAATTTCTTAGCAAGTGCCAAACCGATTCCAGCAGATAATCCTTGACCTAAAGAACCTGTTGCGATTCTAATTCCTGGTAATCCCTCATGCGTAGTTGGGTGACCTTGTAATCTTGAATTTAACTTTCTAAAAGTTTGCAATTCACTCACAGTAAAGAAACCAGTTCTTGCCAAAACACTATATAAAACAGGAGAAATATGCCCATTAGAAAGAATGAAGACATCTTCGTTTTTACCGTTCATCTTGAAGTCGGTAGAATACTCCATAACTTCTTTATACAATGCAACCATAAATTCTGTACATCCCAAAGAACCCCCTGGGTGTCCACTGTTTACTGCATAAACCATTCGAAGAATATCTCTTCTCACTTGTGCGCTAAGTTCTTGCAACTCTTGTAAATTAGCCATACGTATTAAAATTTTACCAAAAATAACAATTTACGACAAGAAAGTTCAGATGATTCCATCTTAATTATATCATAATCTTGAATTTGGATTTTAATAAAAGGCTTTTATCTACATTTCATCTCATCTCATTCTAATAAAAAATGTACCTTTACTTTATGAATTTTACGGAAGAAGAGATTCACCATATCGGAATGAATTTTATTGGTGAAGAATTACAGAAAATGGGTTATGAGTTTTTAGGTGTTAATTCTAAGCTTAAAAAACATCCTCAATTTGTTATTTTTAAATCTGGAGAACCCATTACATTTGTCATGGTAAACACCGTGCTATATCCAAATAGTTTTGTCGATGTTCCGGAGGTTTCTCAAAAGGTAATAGAGCATGCAAAAACACAAGATTCTAGTGTTTGGTTTGCTGGCATTGGTTTATGTAATGACGAAGATCCAAATACGCCGATGAAGAGAGGGCAACCTTATAGAATTCTATTTAATGGTTTTAAAAAACTACACACTCATGCGTAATTTACTGATATTAAGCTTTATAAGTTTATTTTTAATTTCTTGTCAAAAAGAAGAACCAAAAGAACAAGCCAATGAGCCAATCATCATGGAAGGTGATGCTTATGGGTCAACCTTTAGGATTGTTTATTATAGTTATGACAAGAATTTTAATGAAGAAATTCAAGAGATTTTAGAAGAATTCGACCATTCAGTTAATACCTATATTCCCACTTCTATTTTAACCAAATTCAATGAAAGTGAAAATGGGAGTTCAGCGGACAGAATGCTATTGGAATTATTTAGGATTTCAAGAAATTATAATACAAAAACCAATGGTTTCTACGACCCCAGCGTATCTCCTTTGTCTGATTTATGGGGTTTTTCATCCAAAGGCATTAAGCATTCACCATCAGATCAACAAGTTGACTCTGTAATGCAATTTATTGGATTAAAAAACATTAGCATTCTGGAAAATGGTCTATCTAAAACGGATCCTCGTGTGGCATTAAGTTTTAATGCTATAACTGGCTATGTGAATGATGAAGTTGCCAAATTTTTAGATAGTAAAAAAGTTGAAAGTTATCTGATTGAAATCGGAGGTGAAATGGTTGCAAAAGGTAAAAAGCCAAATGGTGAGGCTTGGACTATCGGTATTGATGAACCTATAGAGAACGCAGAAGAAAGAGTGCTTAATTCTGTTTTAGAATTAAATAATGAAGCTATGGCAACTTCTGGAAACTACAGAAAATTCCACATAGATGAAGAAACGGGACAAAAAATAGTTCACACCATGAATCCTAAGACTGGTTATCCCGAGATTTCTCCATTATTGAGTGCATCAGTGATTGCGCCTAGTTGTGCCGAAGCAGACGCTACCGCTACAGCTCTGATGGCGATGGGATTAGATAAAGCTTTGGAGTATATACCGACCCGTCCGGAATTAAAGTTTTATTTAATATGGAGTGACGAAAATGGGAATTTCGTAAATAAAGCATTTAATCGATTTGAATTAAAGGATGATGAAAAATAACAGTTATTTGTAATTTTTAACCGTAATATGTCCTGAATATTTTCGACCATCTACAACTTCGATTAAATACCAATAACTATCGCTTGGCAACTTTTTACCATTGTGGGTACCGTCCCATTCAAATCTGCCATCGATAATTTCATCAACTAACAACTTTCCGTATCTATCGAATATTTTAACACTGGTTCCAGGGTAAGCTTCTAGGCCTTTCACATACCAAGTGTCATTTAATCCATCATTATTTGGAGTTATTACATTGGTAAATGAAAATAAAGCAAAATCGAATTCTGTTACTCCACAAACATTTTCACCGCGAACATAGGCTGTATATTCTCCCACTGGCAAATCAGTTAAACTCGGATTTGTGGACCAGGTTGCCCCATCGAAACTATATTCTAAAGGGGGTGTCCCAGTTGCAATTATGCTAGCGTCGTTTCCATTAATACTTACTCTTTGAATCGTGGCTGCCTCTTCATAAGTTACTGTCACTTGCTTCTGAACTGAGCAGTTATCATTGAATACTTCTAATGTATAAGTTCCGGCTTGTGTGATTTCAACTTCATTAGAGTTTAAATCATTTTGCTCCGCATCTACATTTTGTAGCCCACTCCACTGGTAAGAAACAAAACTATTAGGAACAGAAATTCTTAAACTTTCACCTTGACAAAGACTTAAATTTTCTGTCCATTCAAAATCAGGAGTAGGGTTTATATTTATACTTAATTCATTTAATGTGAAACAATCTGAATTAGCGTTGTTTTTAACCTTAACGATTAAATTCTGCTGATCATTTAAGTTTAAATTTCCTGATAACTGATTCGTTCCATTATTGGCATCATTTTCAGAATTATATAAAGTATAATTTAATCCTGGGTTTACATCATTTAAAGAAGAAATCAATTCAGCAGAACTCACTGAAACATTTTGAGAATCAGAACAAAAAGATAAAACTTGATCTGTGAAAATTGGTAAACTCTCCTCGCTAACTGTTATTTGCTCAGTTAGTGTACAATTGTCCCCATAACCCACCGTTAGAATATAAGTACCGGCTTGTGTAACTGTAATTTCGCTGGAATTTATATCATTATTAATCAAGTCATTTCCTTGCAATCCAGACCATTCATACGTATCAAAACTAGCACTCGGGCTTATGCTTATAGATTGACCTTCGCAAAAGCTTACATCGCTTCCTAAATCTAAAGTTGCTGTATCATTTTGAAGCGTAATGGTATTAAAAGAATCACATTCTCCATTTGCAAAACGCACAAAAACAACTTGATCTTCGCTTGACGCCTGAAACTGATCTGGGTTATTGATAGGATTATTTTGATTTTCTGCATCATTTAACGAATTATAATAAGAAATATCAACTTCAGAGGTATCATCTAACATGTTAGGAATTGCCGTCGTAAGGTTATAGACACCTAATTCGTTGCCGCTTGCACATTGGTATAAACTAGTAGCTTCTGTTTCGGGCGGAGTCACTACATTTAAGTCTAAAGTTATCACTTCTGTTTCATCTGTGGTTTCATTATAAATTCTAATGAAGATTTGTTGGTAATAAGGAACCGAATTGCTAAAACTCTCATCTAATGGATTAGAACCATCTTGTGCTTGTTCTTGTGTTAAGTGAAAACTAAAATCATAACTAATTGCTTCGTGCAAACCTGCAGCTCCCCACCAAGGAGTATTGCTTGAATTTTGAATAATACGCTGTGTGCTTAAACTTGGCAAATCAATAGAATATAGATAATCGGGTGTAACTCCATATAGAATTCCGTTTTCCGCTGCCAAGCCAAAAGTCTCATCATCGATCATTCCTAAGTTTTCGTGACTCACATATTGATTGTCGTCGTCTAGGGTAACTTTATATAAATAGTTATCATAATTAATTGCCCAGGCAATGTACATGTATTCGCCAATCACAACGAAATCTCCCCCAGAACTACCTGCTCCGAAGTCAAGCCAAACATAATAGTTATCAAATTGACCAGCATCTGCTCTATATACTCTAGAATGTCTACCACCCACATATAAATTGTTTTGCGTATCGAATGACATAGCAAGATTTGAGCTCTCTGGTAAAGATCCTACACGTGTGTAAGTACAGGTTTCTGTATTTACGGAATGTAATCCATTTCGGGTGCTCACAAAAACCGTCATATCTTGATTAATGGCAATTTCGTACAAGGAATCACTATAGCCACAAACAAACACTCTATTGGGATTCGTAGAAACATCTTCGATTTTAATAATACCATTGTAGGAGTTGGCAATCCAAACCTCGTCTTCTGCTCCCATAGAGTCTTGAAACTCTTCGTTAAGTTGTGCTATGATATCATCAAAAGTAAATGTAGTTATACCATCAAAATCTTCATCACAAACTGTAATAGACCAAGTTTGATTTGTTGAGCTACTTTCGAGAGGCTTGGATATAGCAGAATTATTATACGCATTTCCATTAAATTCAAGCGATTGAGCGTTGAATATAATGGCAATGAATAAGATAAAGTATAGATAGGTTATTTTCAAAGGTTGAGATTTATTATACAAAGATAATAAAGCCTAAATAAAAAAAGCTCCTCCCGAAGGAGAAGCTTTACGAATTCTATAATTTGTAGTATATATTATAAACCTACTCTAGCGTAATCTGAAATAGATAAACCTTCTTTAACTTCAGCTAAATATTCTTTAACTGATTGTTTCTCGCCCATGATATAATCTTGGTGAACTAACGTATTATCTTTAAAGAATCTTTGAAGTTTACCTTTTACGATATTATCTAAAATATTTTCCGGTTTACCTTCCTTTCTTAAAGTTTCTTTAGCGATTTCGGTTTCTTTCTCGATGATTTCTCTCTCAACACCATCTTCGTTCAAAGCGATTGGGTTCATTGCAGCAACTTGCATTGACAAGTTTTTAGCAACTTCTTCTCCATTATCTACAGCTTCGCTTAATCCTACGATTGCAGCAATCTTGTTACCATTGTGGATATAAGAACCAACGAAAGGAGCTTCGATAGATTTAAAATCTACGATACCTATTTTTTCACCGATAACACCAGTTTGCTCAACCAATTTATCTTCTACTTTCATTCCTTCGAACTCAGAATTTAATAATTCCTCTTTCGTAGAGAAGTCTAATGCGTGATTAGCCAATTTAGTAGCTAATGCAACGAAATCTTCATTCTTAGCAACGAAATCTGTTTCACAACCAAGAGCTACAATTACTCCTTTCTTGTTATCAGAACAAGTCGCAGCGATAACAGCACCTTCAGATGTTTCTCTGTCAGCACGCTTAGCAGCAACTTTTTGGCCTTTCTTTCTAAGGATTTCAATGGCTTTGTCAAAATCACCCTCAGCTTCAACTAAGGCTTTTTTACAATCCATCATTCCTGCACCTGTGATGTTTCTTAATTTACCAACTTCTGCAGCTGTTACTTTATATGACATTTGTTTATTTTTTAAAGTTTAAAAATTTTAAAGATAATTTTTCATTAAAAAGTGAAAAGAAATTTATTCTTCTTCGTCCTTCTTAGTTTCCACTTTAGCTGGCTTGCTAGCTTTTTTAGCTGGTTTATCTTCTTTACCTTTTGATTTCTCTGCTTTTCTAGCCGTTAATCCTTCTCTTACAGCGTCTGTAACTGTCTGCATGATAATCTCAATAGATTTTGTAGCATCGTCGTTTGCCGGAATTGGGAAATCAACTTCTCTAGGATCAGAGTTGGTATCTACAATTGCAAAAACAGGAATGTTTAATTTCTTTGCTTCTTTAACTGCGATAGATTCGTTTACAATATCAACTACGAACAAAGCCGAAGGCAATCTTGTCATATCGGAGATAGAACCTAAATCCTTTTCTAATTTAGCTCTCTGACGATCAACTTGCAATCTTTCTTTCTTAGATAAACTGTTGAAAGTACCATCTTTCTTCATTTTATCGATTGAAATCATTTTCTTAACTGCTTTACGAATGGTAACAAAGTTAGTTAACATTCCACCAGGCCAACGCTCAGTGATGTAAGGCATATTAACATCTCCAGCATATCTTGCCACAATGTCCTTAGCTTGTTTCTTAGTAGCAACGAATAAAATCTTTCTACCAGAAGCAGCCATTTTTTCCATTGCATTAGAAGCATCTTCTAATTTAACTGCAGTTTTGTGCAAGTCGATGATGTGGATTCCATTTTTCTCCATAAAAATGTAAGGAGCCATGTTTGGATTCCATTTACGCGTAAGGTGACCGAAATGTACACCTGCGTCTAATAATTCTTTAACGCTTTTTTTTGCCATTTTGTTATTTTAAAATTAGTTTACTTTCCGCTCAATAGCAATCAATCAATTGGTGGTCAACCTATATAAATTTGGTTTCGCCCAAAAAATTTGGATGCTAAACTAACCGGCTATTTGTTTTACTATTAATATTGAAAAAAGTTCGCCCAAAATGAATTGGGCAAACTGTATATTGTTGAATGAACTTCTGATTCGAACAAGCGAGATAAATTAACGCTTCGAGAATTGGAACTTCTTACGAGCTTTCTTCTGCCCGTATTTCTTACGCTCAACCATTCTTGGATCACGCGTCAATAAACCTTCTGGTTTAAGAACACTTCTGAACTCTTGGTTGATGTCACATAAGGCTCTGGAGATCGCTAAACGAATAGCTTCTGCTTGACCTGTGTTTCCACCTCCGTGAACTTTCACACTAATATCATACTGACCAAGTGTTTCAGTTAACAAGAAAGGTTGTTGAACTTTGTATTTTAATACTTCTGTAGAAAAGTAAGTATCCAAATCGCGGCCGTTGATATTGTAATCGCCTTTCCCTTCCTCTACGTAAGCTCTAGCGACTGCTTTTTTTCTACGACCTATTTTGTGAATAGTTGCCATATATTATTTGAATTCGTTTAAATCTATTTTAGTAGGTTTTTGTGCCGACTGATCATGCTCCTCTCCTACATAAACCTTCATGTTTTTGTAAATCTTTCTACCCAATTTGTTTTTTGGCAACATACCTTTGATAGCACCTTCCACCAAACGAGTAGCATCTTTCTTGAATAACTGAGTCGCAGTTTCTGATCTCTGACCCCCTGGATACCCAGAAAACCTTTGATAAACTTTATCTTCCCACTTATTACCAGTAAGATTAATTTTCTCAGCATTCACAATCACAACATAATCCCCGCAATCTGCATGAGGAGTAAAGTTTGGTTTGTGCTTACCGCGAAGCATTTTAGCAACTTTAGAAGCTAAACGCCCAAGATTTTGACCATCTGCATCAACCAATAACCATTGCTTATCCGCATTAGCTTGGTTTACTGAAACTGTTTTATAACTAAGTGTATCCACTGAACTGATTTTAAATATATTAATCTTCCGTAATAAAATCGGGGTGCAAATTTATAAAAATGTTTTAAGTTACCAAAATGTTTTTGGTATTTAATCACTTTTTATTTATCCTCAGATTTTAAGATTGCAAAGATATATTTAATTATTCAAATACCATCCTATTTTTAATATTTTCTAAGTCTTCTACCGAAATATATTTACATTTCTCTAAATCCATCACGTTTTTAAAGCCTCCTATGAATTCTCTATACTTAATTATATTCTCGGCATTCTCTTTATCCCACCCCAAAGATTCCCAATCACGTACCGTCATTTCATTAGGGTTTAACTTAGAATTATTTAACTTAGACTCTTTTTTGTTTTCGACTTGTGGAGAAGATGATTTGCTAATTCTAACATAGGCTTTTATTTTATTAAACATATAATCATTTATAACGAAGCATGATTTAATTTGCTCCAATGACTCAAAACGTTTACCGGGTAGAGAGTTTTTATAATTTAAAATAACAGGCACTTGACGCTCACTGAAACCTAATTCCATCCATCCCTTTGTGTCGAGTTGATTGGGATCAAAGGCTTTTAAGTTAGAGAAATTCTTCTTAGACTCATATCTATTATCTTGTCTTGATGGGCTAGATTTAGAAACCAAAGTTGCTCTATGGGGTTGAATATCTATATAAGGCCCTAGCTTATTCATCATATAATCCGACATTACATAAGCTGCCCCAAACTCCTCGACATGCTTAAAATTCCCGCCCAAACTATTTCTATATTTAATTAAAGATGTCGCCTGCTTTGGACTAAAGCCAAGCTTTTCGAAACCTTTAGCATCTAAGGCATTTGGATTGAACTTAGTAAGCTCTACCTTTTTAAATGTGTTTGTTTGAGATTTAGAGCTTTCGTCTTCTTGCTTTAATAATAAAGCTTCTTCAGTTGGAGTAAAACTGAGTTGTTGAGTCGTTTTATTCGCACCAAAAGGATAAAATTGAATGATAAGCTCTGCTATTACAATCAAAAGTATTAAAATAAAAAACCCACTCCGTTGACGCTTGGTCATTCCGAAGTGGGAAAAAAAATAGTCTTTAAGACTATTGCTATTTCTTCTTAACTTTTTCATTTTTAAACAAAGTTCCAGCCTTTAGATTTTTCATGTATTCATTTAAATCAGCTTTAACTTCATTTGACATAATATATAGTCCGATAATGTTAGGGAAAGCCATCAATAAAATCATCATATCAGAGAAATCTAACACAGCACCTAAACTAATCGATGCTCCAATTACCACAAAAACCAAGAATAATCCTTTGTAAATCAATTCGGATTTAAGACTCTTTCCGAATAAATAAGTCCACGCACGCATTCCATAATATGACCAAGAGATCATTGTAGAAATTGCGAATAAGAATACCGCAAATGCTAATACATAAGGGAACCACGAAATTACAGCCCCAAATGCATCCGATGTTAGTTGCGCTCCTGCCAAACCTTCAACCTCATGCATTCCAGTGAAGATTAATACCAATGAAGTCAAAGTGCAAATTACCACTGTGTCAATAAAAGGTTCTAATAAAGCTACAAAACCTTCGCTTGGTGGGTGACTCGTTTTAGCTGCTGAGTGCGCAATCGCTGCAGAACCAACACCTGCTTCATTTGAAAATGCTGCTCTTTGAAATCCAACAATTAAAACACCTATTACACCACCTTTTAATGCCGATGGACTAAAAGCACCATCAACAATCGCTTGGAATGCCAATCCAATATTTTGAAAATTCATTCCAATTACTACTAAGCAAGCAATTACATAGACTGTAGCCATAAATGGAACAACTTTTTCTGTAACGCGTGCAATACTTTTAATCCCGCCAATAATGACGGCACCCACCAAAATAGCGGTAATTATACCAAACCAAAATCCTTGGCCTCGGAACATTTCTATTTGTCCCGCAAGCTGTTCAAAAGCCTGATTCGCTTGAAACATATTTCCTCCTCCAAAAGAACCTCCTACAGTTAGGATAGCAAATACAACTGCTAAAACCTTTCCAAATCCTTTCATTCCGCGCTTTTCTAGACCTTCGCTCAGGTAGTTCATAGGACCACCGAAAATCCTTCCATCTTCGTGTAATTCTCTGTATTTAACCCCCAAAGTACATTCAACAAACTTGGTTGACATACCTAAGAATCCAGCAACAATTAACCAGAAAGTTGCTCCTGCTCCACCTAATGAAACCGCTACAGCAACACCCGCAATATTTCCTAAACCTACGGTTCCAGATACAGCCGTTGCCAATGCTTGAAAGTGAGTTACCCTACCTGGGGCGTTGGGATCATCATATTTACCTCTCGCTAAATCAATCGCGTGTTTAAACCCACGAATATTGATAAAACCCATTCTAAATGTAAAGAAAATAGCAGCAATAACTAACCAAACAACAATAAATGGAATATTTTTAGTTTGGGTGCTTCCGTTAGGATGTTTCAATGCCTGAGGCTTATCATATTCTACAGCCGCAAGATAGAACGCACCCTGCTCGATAACGTGAGCTTTATTATTAGAGTCATAAATAACTCCACCTTCATTGACTAAATATTTTAATTTACCATTAACACTTGATGTTATCGGCTGAACATCTCCTTGTCTATTTTCAATTTCAGCGATAATTTGCCCATCTCTCACTTGCGCTCCTTCTTCTAGAATCCATTTTTTTAAAATAAACCTATCTTCTATATCCGAAGTCCAATTGGGAATAGGAACTAGTTTTTGATCAGCATAAACAACCGGATCATAAATACCTAACCAAGAAAACACGTCAAAAAACATGACACCTGAAACCTTGTCTACCAATGGAACAAAGAATCCATTAAATTTTTCTGTGATACTCGTTGCAGGTATATAAATTTCTTTTGATAATTCTTTTCCCGTAGCATCCTTAACTCTTACAAATTTCGTAACTCCTTCTGTAAGACCTACAGATCTATTAGAAAGCGTATCGGTGGTTTCTTTTGGCCAATAGTATGTGTATGGTTCTGTACCGCCAAATACATTCAACCTAATTTCCGCATCATTAATTAAATCACTCGGATTAATTACCTCCGAAGTCATTCTAAACTCATCTGAACCAGCATTTAACTGTTCGGGTTCCTGAGCGAAAACCAAATACGAGATAAAAAAGAAAAATATAATAATTCGAGCCATGGATTGTGTTTAGAATTAAAAATCTAACACAATAATAGCGATTTCTTAATAAAATTCAAATATTATGTTCAAACCGTCAGTTATCCACCCTATACTTAATGAACATATAGATTTGATAATCAACTCGTTTAAATGAATTTTTGAGCTTGAATATTTAACAAAAGAAATACAAAAGAAAGCTCAATTTAGGGCAAGATTCTTTAATATTTCAGCTAAACCTGATAGGTTTTGAATGAGAAGTTCTTATAAATCAAAAACAGATTTTCTTTTCACCACTAAACCATCTTTCACCCATAAGAAAAACGCCAATACCAAGTAAAAAACAAAGGTGACTCCGAGCGTGGCAAAAGATAAGTAAATAAACAACAAACGAAGTTTGGAAGCGCGCAAACCGAACTTATCAGAAATACGAGAAATCACCTCGAATCCGTTCCCTTCCATAGTTGCTCGCAATTTATCTAACATGATGAATAATTTTATTTCCAATTCTGCAATTTAAGCATTTTTTAGAATCGCAGTAATGTTTTTTTAATTCTAAATAAGCTTGACTATCTACTGCATCTTTAATTTGCGCACCAATTTGCTTAAAGCTTTGAATAATAGAATTATTTTCGGGCTTAATTTCTCTGACTATGTTCAGCAAATCCTCTATGTTATCGGCTCCATATTTTTTAGCATACAAATACTTAATCGGCACCACGGCGTTTAAAATAACAAGTTGAATTCTCTGTTGTGTCAGCCACTTTTCGGCATTTGTCTTAGCTATATTACCAAAGGTATAATGCGTATTCCAATAAGCGGAGGCTTTTACATTGATGAAAACATCATTTAATTGATTAACAGTTTGAGCTGACAATATTTTTGAAAATAAATTAAGCTCATTAGCATACAAACACGACAATTGAGAAATTCTTATCGTAGGAAAATTAGGCGGTCTTAATCTCAATAATTTAAAATGATGGTTTTCTAATGATGTCAAATTATATTTATGCTTTAAAAATTGATATTCATTTGCGAGCATTTGATGAAACTCATCCGTTGGATCATTTAAGTAGCCAGCTTGACCGAATAAAAACGCCTCTAAATTTTCAGCTGTTCGATTGATGTCTTGTAAATTTTTAAATGAGAAAGACTTAGCTAATAATTCAAATGCATCAGCATTGACTTTTAAACCAAAAACATAAGAAATTCGCTCAAACATTAGGGCTTCCCAATCTCCATTTAAGCGTTCGAGCCGTTGAGATAACACCTGCGACCGCTCCTCCAATCGTTGGATATACAAAGCCTCTAAAAAGCTTGATTTGGTAAATTCGTCTACGCTATGAAAGAGATTTTCACATGGAATAAATAGTGTTGATTGTTGAAGATTTTGATAGTTTTCGTATAGGCTCAACGGAATTTTTTGGTTTAGCTCTACCAGTGGACAATCATGTGGCATCGCCTCGGTATCATGATGATACACAAGGTGTAAAATTAAATTTTCATAATTTGGATCATGATCATGCCCATGAAGATGCCAATCAGAAGTTTTAACATGAATTTCTACGTTACCATGCCAAGATATTTCTCCAATTTTGAGACTAGCATTTAAAAAATCTGGACCTGCATTAAGATTTCTGAGTCCTGGTTTTTCAACACATACTTCCTCGCCATCCCATGTAATTAAAGGATTATCGAACAGTTTAAACTGCCAAATATAATATAGAAAGTCCTCGGTCAAAAGTCTCGTTTTGACTAAGTTATAAAAAGAAAACTATTTAATCTTAAAAATTATTCAGCTTTGAAGGCAAGAGACATTAAAAAACCTCATCGCTACCTGCCTGCAACTTCGCCGTATTTTCAGCAAGCTTAAGCGCATCGATCATTTCTTGAATATCACCATTCATGAAATTGTCTAAATTAAAGATGGATTTATTAATTCTATGATCGGTAACGCGACCTTGTGGATAGTTATAGGTTCTAATTTTAGCCGAACGGTCTCCACTTGAAACCAAAGATTTTCTTTGTTCTGAACGTTCGCTTTGAGCTTTTTCTAACTCAATTTCATATAATTTAGCACGCAATAATTGTAGCGCTTTCTCTCTGTTCTTGTGTTGAGAACGAGATTCCTGACACTGAATTGTAATTCCCGATGGATGGTGAGTTAACTGAACCTTGGTTTCAACTTTGTTAACATTCTGACCACCTGCACCACTCGAACGAGCCGTTTGGTATTCTAAATCAGCTGGATTAATCTCAACATCCACTTCCTCTGCCTCTGGCAAAACAGCTACGGTGATTGCAGAAGTATGTACACGACCTTGTGATTCAGTTTCTGGAATACGCTGAACACGATGAACTCCAGATTCGAACTTCATGGTTCCATAAACACGATCCCCCGAAACCTCCATCACCAATTCCTTGTAACCTTTAATACTACCTTCGTTGGCGTTTAGAATTTCAAATTTCCAGTTCTTTTCTTTAAAATACATGGTGTACATTCTGAAAACATCTTCCACGAAAATGGCTGCTTCATCCCCACCAGTACCAGCACGTAATTCCACAATTACGTTTTTATCATCTGCAGGATCTTTAGGAATCAACATAAACTTGATTTCTTCTTCAAAATCAGACAAGTTAGAAAGAACCTCATCTTTTTCCATTTTCGCTAATTCAATCATGCCAGGATCTTCAGAGTTTTCTATAATCTGATTAGCTTCCTCGAGTAAATTTAAGCGAGCTTCATAGTCTTTTTTGACTTCCATATATTCCTTTAAATCGGAATATTCTTTGTTTAATTTAGCATAACGTTCATGGTCTTGAATAATATCAGGTTGAATAATTAAATCCTGAATTTCATCAAAACGTTGTTGTATACCTTGTAATTTTTCTAATAAATCTGACATATGATTGCTGGAATTTTCTTCTTATAAAAGAGATGCAAATATATATAAAATTGATTTAGAGTTAATACTTATATATAGATAGTGTTTATGTTTTAAGATAGATTTATAGGTATAAAAACAAATTGTTAAGCATAAAAAAATCCGCTCAACATGAACGGATTTCAAATAATTGAAGTTGTCTTTTATCTCAAAAACATCATTTCCCTATATTTTGGTAATGGCCACATTTCGTCATCCACCATCATTTCTAATTCATCTACATGAAAACGAATTTCTTCCATTCTTGGCTTCACTTTCTCACAGAAATACTCAGCTTTTTCTTGTGCGTCTTCCATTTCAATAGCCATATTTTTATCCTCTAATAAAGCCTCTGTTAATCTCTTCAATTCAGAGTTATGAGAAGAAATTTTCTGAATAAATTCAAATTCTTCTTTTCCATATTCCATAAAATCTGGACCGAAAATATCTTTTAAACCTTTAACGTTTTCAATTAACTCGTTCTGATATCTAATAGCCGTTGGAACAATGTGATTTCTCGCTAAATCTGCTAAGACTTGAGATTCAATCGCAATTAAATTACTATACTTTTCAAGTTTAATTTCATTTCGAGCTCTTACCTCTCTTTCAGTTAAAATTCCTGTTTCAACATAAACATCGATATTCTTTTTCTCTAATTCAATCGCTAAAGCTTCGGGTGTAGAAACTAGATTTTTTAAGCCACGCTTTTTTGCTTCTTCAACCCATGCTTTAGAGTAACCATCGCCCTCAAAACGAATCTTTTTACTAGTTTTAATATACTCTCTTAAAACATTAAAAATAGCTTCGTCTTTTTTCAGACCTTTTTTAATTAAAGCATCAACTTCTTTTTTGAATTCGCGTAATTGCTTGGCCATAATAGTATTCATTACCGTCATGATTTCAGCACAGTTGGCAGTTGAACCTACCGCACGAATTTCAAATTTATTACCTGTGAAAGCAAAAGGAGAAGTTCTGTTTCTATCGGTATTATCCAATAAAATCTCTGGAATTTTACCAACCAAATTTAATTTTAAATTTGTCTTTTCATCAGGACTTAATTTCCCTTTTTTCACTTTCTCTAATTCATCTAAAACGCTAGATAAAGCAGAACCAATAAACACAGAAATAATTGCAGGCGGAGCTTCTCCTGCCCCCAATCTATAATCGTTGGTAGCCGTAGCGATAGCCGAACGAATTAAATCGCCATATTCAGAAACAGCTTTAATCGTATTCACAAAAAACGTAAGAAACTGTAGATTTTTCTTAGGATTTTTGCCTGGGCTCAATAAGTTATCTCCAGCATCTGTCGCCAAAGACCAGTTGTTATGTTTACCAGAACCATTCACCCCTTTGAATGGTTTTTCATGTAATAAAACTTTAAAATGATGCTTTCTTGCAATACGCGCCATAATATCCATTAACAATGAGTTATGATCAACCGCTAAATTCGCCTCCTCAAACATAGGAGCAAGCTCAAATTGATTGGGAGCAACCTCATTGTGACGTGTAGTAACAGGGATTCCTAACTTTAAACTTTCTCTTTCTAATTCCTTCATGAAGTTCATCGTCCTCGCTGGGATGGAGCCAAAATAATGATCATCTAATTGCTGACCTTTTGCTGGTGCGTGACCAAGCAATGTTCTACCCGTAAGTTGTAAATCGGGTCTTGCATTCACAAAACCTAAATCAACCAAAAAATATTCTTGTTCCCAACCCAAAGTTGCCTGAACTTTTTTAGTATTACGATCAAAGTAAGCCTTCATAACATCGGTCGCAGCCACATCTATTTCATATAAAGCTTTTAATAAAGGTGTTTTATAATCCAATGTCTCGCCCGTATAGGAAATAAATACTGAAGGAATACATAAGGTTGTTCCGATAATAAAAGCGGGAGAAGTTGGGTCCCATGCTGTGTATCCGCGTGCCTCGAAGGTATTTCTAATTCCTCCGCTCGGGAAAGATGAAGCATCTGGTTCTTGCTGGATCAACATACTACCATTAAAACGTTCAATTGCTTTTCCCGGTTCTATAGGTGTAAAGAAAGAATCATGTTTCTCTGCAGTTGCACCATTGAGTGGTTGAAACCAGTGTGTATAATGAGTCACTCCTTTAGCTAATGACCAATCCTTAAGCGCAACCGCAATCTGATCTGCGATGTCACGCGATATCTTATCTCCTCTCTCAACAGCTCCGCTAATACTTTTATAAGCTTCCTTGGTAAGATATTCTCTCATGGTATCCATTGAAAATACATTATCGCAAAAGTATTCCGATAATTTTTTCTCTAATAGGACTTCGCGGTCTGGCAAAGTACTTAATTTCTCGATGGCTTTGAATCGTAAAGTAGACATATAATTTTATAATTGTTGAAGCAAAAGTAAAATAAAAAACTTTTACCCCCTATATAATTCAACTAAAATTTGAATAAAATTACATTTCATAAGAATCAACCCTACTTTTGCATAGGTTAAAACGCTAAATAAACAAAAGCAACGTATGCAAGCACTAAAATTAAACCATGAGGTCGACTTAATCTGAATTTCTTGCCAATTTGAGACAGGGGTAACAGGATTAAAGAAAATCCTAGCATCCACCATATATCATTTGTAATAAAACGAACATCTTCTACCATGATAGGTTGAATAATGGCAGTAATTCCTAATACCGAAAGAATATTAAAAATATTTGACCCAACAAGGTTTCCAAAAGATATAGACCTTTCGCCTTTTATGGCTGCAATAACCGAAGCTGCCAATTCTGGAACACTGGTTCCAATGGCCACAATCGTTAATCCAATCACACTCTCTGGAACATTAAAACTAATCGCAATATTCTTAGCACTATTAACCAATAACTCCGAGCCCAACCATAAACCTGCTGCACCGATGATTAAGTAGAAAAATATAATTATCCATTTCTCATAAACTTTAGTTCGTTTTTGAGTCACCGAAGAATAAGAGGGCTTTTGAGTTTTAATTAAAAAGTATAAAAACAAGCTTAAAAGTAAATTAAATACAATCCCATGCCATCTCAATATACCATTATAGTATATCAAGAAAAACATTGCCATAAGGGTAGATATAATCAAGAAAATCCAATCAGTTTTAAAGAACTTACGTGGAATGTTTATGGGAGAAATAAGTAGCGTAACACCCAAAACCAATCCTATGTTGGCTACATTAGAACCTATAACATTTCCTAAAGCAATTCCCGAAGAGCCAACCAATGCGGCTTTAATACTCACAATTAATTCAGGCATTGAGGTTGCAAATGAAACGACTGTAAGCCCAATCATCATAGAAGACATTCCTAATCTTGACGCCAATGCAACAGAAGACTTTAGTAGCCAATTTCCGCCTAATACAAGTAATCCGAAGCCAGCTATTAATAATAGAATGTCTAAAAGCATAAAGAATCTGTTTTGATATATAATGCAAATATAGGGTGTTTAGAAAGCTTATCTTTAAAAGCACCTCAATAGAATTGATCATTGGATAAAAAATTTAATTAATCTGAGAATTTCAATCTGTTCATCTTGTTTCGTATGCTTCTCGTCTTGTTATCCTTAAAAACCCAAAAAATTCCTTAATTTTACCTACTTCAAAGTAAAGTTTATGAGTACAGCAACAGATACTAAGAAATCTAAAGATAACAATTATATTTATTCGCCTAAAAACCATATTCGTATGGTAACTGCGGCCGCGTTATTTGATGGGCATGATGCAGCTATTAATATCATGCGACGCATCATTCAGCGAACAGGTGTAGAGGTAATTCATTTGGGTCATGATCGCTCGGTAGACGAAGTAGTGAATTGTGCTATACAAGAGGATGCACAGGCCATTGCAATGACATCTTACCAAGGAGGACACAATGAGTACTTCAAATACATGTATGATTTACTAAACGAAAAAGGCGCTGGACACATCAAGATTTTTGGTGGCGGTGGAGGTGTTATTCTACCAGAAGAAATCAAGGATTTGATGGATTATGGTATCGGTAGAATTTATTCTCCAGATGATGGTCGTGAATTAGGTCTACAAGGCATGATCAACGATATGGTAGAAAGATCAGACTTTGCAACAGGAGAAGAATTATCTTCTGAAATGATTTCTAGATTATCTACGGATAACATGGTTGATGTTGCGCATAGTATCTCAGCTATCGAAAACAATCCTGAAAAGTTTGAAAGTTTAATTAAAGAAATCGAAAAGAAAGCCAAAAGTGGTGAATACAAGAATATTCCTGTAATTGGAATTACGGGTACAGGTGGAGCTGGTAAATCATCTTTAGTGGATGAGTTAGTTCGTAGATTCTTAATGAATTTCCCTGGCAAAAAAATCGGAATTATTTCAGTTGACCCTACCAAGCGTAAAACGGGTGGAGCTTTATTAGGTGATAGAATTCGAATGAACTCGATCAACCACCCGAATGTCTATATGCGCTCTATGGCAACGCGTTCGGCTAATGCATCGATTTCTAAACATGTGGCGCCTGCCTTGGATGTCCTAAAAGTGGCTGGTTTTGATTTGATTATTCTTGAAACATCAGGAATTGGACAAAGTGGCGCTGAAGTTTTAGAGTATTCAGATTTACCTATCTATGTAATGACGCCAGAATATGGTGCAGCGACTCAATTAGAGAAAATTGACATGCTAGACTTTGCAGAGTTGGTAGTTGTAAATAAAACGGATAAAAAAGGTGCATTAGACGCCCTGCGCGATGTTAAGAAACAATACCAAAGAAATCACGAATTGTTTATGCAATCTCCTGATGAAATGCCGGTATATGCAACTCGTGCTTCTCAATTCAATGACCATGGAACTAATGAGTTCTACGCTGCATTAATGGCCAAGGTAAATGAATTAACGAATGATAAGTTTAATGCTGAGTTATTCCATGCGGCAGAAGCTGAAGAGAATTTATTCATCATTCCGCCTAGAAGACAAAGATATTTATCTGAGATTGGTGAAGAGTCTCAACGCTATGAAACTTGGGTAAAAAACCAAACTGAATTAGCTGATAAGCTTTATGCTATTAAAAAGACTTTAGACTTGGTTGAGAATAAAGAATTAGAATTAGATAGCGATTCTCTTTCTTCTAAATTCGAAGATTTAAAAGAAGATTTAGATAAAGATAATTGGAGAAGTTTAGAAAATTGGGAGGACGAGAAAAAGCGTTACAAAGCCGACGAATATATTTTCAAAGTTCGAGATAAGGAAATTAGAATTAAAACGCATACAGAATCTCTTTCTCACACACAGATTCCCAAAGTTTGTTTACCGAAGTATAATGCTTGGGGAGATATTCTTACATGGGTATTACGTGAGAATGTTCCTGGAAGATTTCCTTACACAGCAGGTATTTATCCTTTTAAGCGCGAAGGAGAAGATCCAACAAGGATGTTTGCTGGAGAAGGTGGCCCGGAGCGAACCAACAAACGCTTCCATTATGTGAGTTTAGGAATGCCAGCCAAGAGATTATCTACCGCATTTGATTCGGTTACTTTATATGGTCAAGATCCAGGTGAACGACCAGATATTTATGGTAAAATTGGTAATGCTGGAGTTTCTATCGCCACTTTAGATGATGCTAAAAAATTATATTCAGGCTTTGATTTAAGCAATCCCATCACCTCTGTGTCTATGACCATTAATGGCCCGGCAGCTATGTTGTTAGGATTTTTTATGAATGCAGCCATTGATCAAAACTGTGAGAAATTCATCAAGGAAAATGGATTAGAAGATAAAGTTGAGGCAAAACTTAAAGAGAAGTTCGACGATCATGGTTTAGAAAGGCCAACTTATCAAGGAGATTTACCTCAAGGGAATGACGGTCTAGGACTAATGTTATTAGGTCTAACAGGAGATGAGATTTTAGAAGCCGGTGATTATAATCGCATAAAAGAAGAGACTTTAAAACAAGTTCGTGGAACGGTTCAAGCAGATATTTTAAAAGAGGACCAAGCCCAAAATACGTGTATTTTCTCTACCGAATTTGCTTTAAAATTAATGGGAGATGTTCAGCAGTACTTTATCGACGAGGGTGTTAGAAACTTCTACTCCGTATCTATTTCTGGTTATCATATTGCAGAAGCTGGAGCTAACCCAATTACGCAACTTGCGTTTACGCTAGCCAACGGGTTTACATATGTAGAATACTACTTAAGCAGAGGAATGGACATCAATAAGTTTGCTCCTAACTTATCCTTTTTCTTCTCCAACGGTATCGATGCAGAATATGCTGTGATTGGACGTGTAGCTAGACGTATTTGGGCAAAAGCCATGCGTAATAAATACCAAGCTAATGAGCGTTCACAAATGTTGAAATACCATATTCAAACAAGTGGTAGATCATTACACGCACAAGAAATAGATTTCAACGATATCAGAACCACGCTACAAGCCTTATACGCGATTTATGACAACTGCAACTCTTTACACACCAATGCTTACGATGAGGCTATTACAACACCTACAGAAGCAAGTGTACGTCGTGCTATGGCAATTCAATTGATCATCAACAAAGAATTAGGTTTAGCTAAAAACGAAAACCCAATTCAAGGTGCTTTTATCATAGAGGAATTAACCGATTTGGTGGAAGAAGCAGTTTATGCCGAATTCGACAGAATTACAGACCGTGGTGGAGTTTTAGGTGCTATGGAAACTATGTATCAACGAGGTAAGATTCAAGAAGAGAGTTTATACTACGAACACTTGAAACATACGGGTGAATTTCCCATTATTGGTGTAAATACTTTTTTAAGCAAAGATGGTTCTCCGACGGTAACGCCAGGCGAAGTTATTCGTTCTACAGAAGAAGAGAAACAATACCAGATTAGAGCTTTAAATAATTATCACAAAGCCAACGAGAATAAAGCAACAAAAACCATTGAGGAATTAAAAACAGCGGCTCTTCAAAATGACAACATTTTTGATGCTTTAATGGAAACTACCAAATATTGCTCTCTGGGTGAAATCACTCATTCCTTGTACGAGATAGGTGGAAGATATAGAAGAAATATGTAATACTTAATTATAAATTAACTTATGAATGGCCATGTATTTTAATAAATACATGGCCATTTTAATGATCAAATTTATCCGTTAAATTCTTGTAAACTCTTGATACAAATTAATTTGTTATCTTTAAGGATAATTTTTTATAAAAATGACAATCAAAATTACGGTGAAGGGCAAAGTACAAGGTGTTTTCTTTAGAGACACTTCCAAAGAAATTGCCGACAACATGAACATTAGAGGGACTGTTGAGAATCTCAATAATGGCGATGTAGAAATTTTAGCACAAGGCAAGAGGAAAAATTTAAAAGAATTTTTAAAATGGTGTGATGAAGGTCCTGAAGATGCAGAGGTTAAAGAAGTGACCTGGGAAGAGATACCTAATTCTAATTTCTTAAAGAATTTTATTATCAAACGCTGGTAATTCCAAGCGTATAAAAAAGTAAAAACCTGTAAAGACTAAAATGTCTTTACAGGTTTTTACTTTTTTATAACTCCAGAATTATTTCTTTAAATCCGGTCTTGTAGGTCTTACCTCTATTTTACTTGGCAAGGTACGAGGATGCATTTGCAATAAGTCCCAAACTAACTTACCAATATCTTCTGGTTGAATTTTCCAAGCGTCTTTCTCAGACGGTTCATGGTTGTTAAATTCTGATTTCACCGAACCTGGCATAATCGTAGACACCTTAATATTATGCTGTCTTAAATCCAACATCGCAGCTTGCGTAAAGCCAACAACTCCAAATTTAGATGCATTATAACCTGCCCCATTAGCAAAGAAATTCGTTCCAGCCAAACTCGCCAAAGTCATATAATAACCTTCTGATTTTTTCAATGCCTCAAAACTTGCTTTCAAGGTATGAAAACAACCTGTTAGGTTGGTATCCATCATCTGTTTCCATTTGTCTACTTCCAATTCATAAACTGGCGCAAAATGCCCAACTCCTGCATTGGCCAATACCACATCTAATTGACCAAATTTTTGGATAATTTGCTCAACCGCTTTTTGCTCATCCTCAAAATTGGTAACATCCGAAGATATTCCCAGAACTTTAGATTCATCTGAACTTAATTTTTTTGCTGCCTCTTGAGCATTTTCTAATTTTCGACCCGAAATCGCAATGCGCATACCATGTGATAATAAAACTTGGGCAACACCAAATCCAATTCCGTGTGTTCCTCCCGTAATGTAAGCTACTTTATTTTTGTAATCCATAAGATTGTTTGTTTTAAATTTCTAGTGTACATAGCTTCAAAAACCTCTCCAAGGCAAGGCAACTGACGAAAAGTCAACTTCATGTGCTTACATTAAATAAAAATGGCGCCGCAAATTTGAATAAATCAAAACTGCGGCACCATTATTAAAACAAAAAATATATAAAAGGGTCTTATTAAAAAGTCTATAAGGCTATACTCAAACCTGCATTTACGGCTAATAAATATGGTTGAACTTCATCGTTGGCAGTAACCGTATTAATCATATAACGTACCTGGGGCTCTACATTAACCGAAACCTTATCACTAAGCTCATAATCTAATTTAACACCAGCATTGGCAGAAAACGAAACCGATTTCATATTGGTTGACTCAGCAAAAAGCCTGTTTTGATCTGATAAATAAACATCGTTTTTATTTAAAAATAAAGTACTCAAGCCACCTGTAGCCGCCATGTTCATCTTCTTATTATCCGTCAATCGATACTCCACTTCAACTGGCACCTCAAGAAATTGAAGCTCATGAGAAATTCCTTCTCTCATTCTCTTTCCTGCATCTAATTCATTCTCAGCATAAGTTGCTGTCGCTTGTCGGTGTGCCGATAAATCAACGCCCAAATTAGAATGACTTTTTAAATTGTAACTTACCTGTCCATTTTGTGTATTCACGCTAAGAGGGACATTGTAGGTTTCTTGTTGCAAATCAATCACACCAAGCCCAGCTCGCATTTTCAATCGGTCGTTTACCCGATAAGATGCTTTAGCTCCATAAGAAGTAGCTAATTTATTTTCAATGTTTAAAGTATTATATTCCGGTGAAATTAAACTCGCCTCATTTAAACTCCCCAAGTAAGCAGCACCAGCATAAGGAGATATTTCAAAGCTTCTTCTCTTTCTTGGTTTTAGTTTTTCTACATCATTTTCCTTCTCATCTTCTCCCAACAAATTTAAATCTGATGCATTAGAGGCCTGAAAATCATTCCACGTTCTATTTGCCTGATTAGCATTGTTAGCCTGCTTTCTAAAGGGTGAGATCAAAGCCGCTAAAGTGTTCACACGTCGTTTTGGGAAAATGTCGAAATTCACATTATTAGCCTTATTTTTCTCTTGAAGCTCTGAATCTGTCCATAAACCAGCAAAGAAGTTTATCACTTTATTTCCTCTCAAAACACTATTTGTATTATCTTGCGAATGCACAGGTTTACTACCTGTCTTTACGCCAGCATTCTGAGCATATTTTCTATCATTCAAAGTAGAATGCATCCACTCCTCTAAATCATTATTTATCTTTAATTCAGAAGCATCCTTCGAGTCTAGAACAACCTTATCTTTAGTTTCAGCTCCTGAATAAGTTGAGTTTACAATTGAATTTTCTGTATTTTGAACATTTGATTTATTAAGCTCATCCAGTTCAAATGGATTTGACAACCAAATACCTACAGCCACAAAAGCAGGAATCAAAACAGCCGCTATACTTAGCCATTTAGCCCATGGTTTAGCCCTTGGTTTTTGATTTTGCAAAGCAGATGAAATGTTTTCCCACGCCATTGGAGGAGGTTGCATCTCATGGTGTTGCAAGCTTTCTTTTATTTTATTTTCAAATTTATCTTGCATTTTAGGCTATATTGGTTTTAACATATTTTTTTTTTAGCTCTTTCCTAAGCCAAGCTTTGGCACGCGAAAGATTTGATTTAGAAGTTCCTACAGAAATATTTAAAGATTCTGCAATCTCAGCATGCGTATAATTTTCTATAACATACATATTGAAAACCAATCTATATTGATCTGGAAGTTCCTGAATCGTAGCAATCAATTCATCATTAGAATAAGGTAATTCAACTTCCTCATCCTCTTCTAATTCTTGCTCTTGGTACATCTGCGGATTGTCAGTTACAATCGTCAAGCGTTTGCTTCTGAATTTATCCATGCATTTATTGACCATTATTCGTCTTAGCCATCCTTCAAAAGAACCATCCCCATTATAGGAATCTATCTTTTGAAAAGCTTTGATAAAAGCTTCCTGAAAGGTATCCTGTGCATCGTCTTTACAGTGAGAATAACGCATACACACTGCAAACATGACAGATGAAAATCTTTCATATATCTCGCTTTGTGCTTTCGGATCATTCCGTTTACAGCGTTCAATCAGTATGTTAAGTTCGGGTTTCAGATAGCAAAATTCAGTGATTAACGAATATAAATCTCTTTTGTTAAGAAAACATCTTCATTGGTTTCTTCGTCTACGCCCGCCCAGAATCTAAAGTTGTACCAACCTCTTGTCTGTGGCATAAAGTAAAAAGAAGGTCCAATCACAGATTCCGCACCACATTCAGAATTATCAAATCTCACGAACCAAGCCGTCACCGTTCTTTCATTACCTACGATATCATATCCATGCGTTTGAAAATTCTCACAATCCTGATATAATTTTGTATAAGTTTTTATCTCCACTCTTTGGTTCAACATTGCCGTATCGGGCATAGAAATACTATCAATCCCACGTCCAACATAGTGAAAACTAGATTGTGCATCGTCATCGCTACAAGACCACAAGGTCAGCGCCGTGAATAATATACCAATGATCCACAAATTTCTCATCTTTTCTATTTTATTAAATATATTAGGTTATTTACAGGTTAGACGCCCATTCAAAACCAAGGTTGCGTATACTTTTTAAAGATATTTATCTTTTGGGCGCTTTAGCTGGCTATTCGCTGCAATCTTTGTTTGTTGTTGGCACAAAACATGTCGTTGCAAGGAGCTTCAGAAGTCGCTCTCGCAACTTCCTGTTTTATTCGCCAACCAAAACCAAAAGATTTCCGCTGCTATCCAGAGCGCGCTCCGCTGCTAAATATTATTCGATATAAATATACTCAAAGTCCATTAGAAAGCACGCAAATCTATAGTTAATCTAAATATAAATGATTTTTACAAACACAAGAAAAGCCCTGATTTCTCAGAGCTTTTTATACTATATATTTCTAACAAAAAAAGAATTAAGTATTCATACTTACTAAAAATTCTTCATTTGATTTAGTCATTTGCATTTGCTTCTTGATGAATTCCATAGCTTCCACAGGATTCATATCAGCCATGTGGTTTCTAAGAACCCACATACGTTTAGAAGTTGGTTCATCTAATAATAAATCATCACGTCTTGTAGAAGAAGAAACCAAGTCGATAGCAGGGAATACTCGCTTGTTAGCAATCTTACGATCTAATTGTAATTCCATGTTACCTGTACCTTTAAACTCTTCGAAGATTACCTCATCCATCTTAGAACCCGTGTCAATCAATGCGGTGGCAATAATTGTTAATGATCCACCACCTTCAATATTTCTAGCAGCTCCAAAGAATCTTTTTGGTTTATGTAATGCATTGGCATCAACACCACCCGATAAGATTTTACCAGATGCAGGCGCAACTGTGTTATAAGCTCTTGCTAAACGTGTGATTGAATCTAATAAAATTACCACATCATGTCCACATTCAACTAATCTCTTAGCTTTAGAAAGCACAATATTGGCAACTTTAACGTGACGCTCTGCCGGCTCATCAAAAGTTGAAGCCACTACTTCACCCTTCACATTTCTTTGCATATCCGTCACCTCCTCTGGACGCTCATCAATCAATAAGATGATTTGATAAACCTCTGGATGATTTGCAGCGATAGAGTTCGCAATGTCTTTCATCAACATGGTTTTACCCGTCTTAGGCTGAGCTACAATCATTCCACGTTGTCCTTTTCCAATAGGCGCAAACAAATCTACAATACGCGTAGAAACTGTACTTCTCTTATTAGCAATATGAAAACGCTCTTGTGGGAATAATGGAGTTAAGTGTTCAAAAGAAACACGATCTCTAACATAGCTAGGTTCGCGACCATTGATTTCAACAATCTTCAATAAAGGGAAATACTTTTCTCCTTCTTTTGGTGGACGTACTTCTCCAACAACCGTATCACCTGTTTTTAAACCAAAAAGTCTAATTTGTGATTGTGAAACATAAACATCATCTGGAGATGGTAAGTAATTAAAGTCAGACGATCTTAAGAAACCATAACCTTCATTCATCATATCCAAAACACCCTCTGAACGAATAATACCATCGAACTCGTAGTTAGGATCTAGATATTTATTCTTGTGTTTGTTTTGACTTTGGGGAGCATTGCTTTTATTTCCATCAACATCATTTCCTTTTTGGTTTTGATTGGATTGATTTCTATTATCATTGCGCTGATTCCCTTTCTGATTGTTGTGCTTAGGTTTGTTTTGCTGATTCTGATTAGAATTTCTGTTTTGATTATTCTGGTTAGAATCTTTGTCTTTGTTCTGATGCTTATTGCTTTGAGCATCCTTATCATGGCCATTATTCTTGTTATCATGATCTTGATTCTTATGTTGACTATTGTCTTTATTAGAACCCTGATTCTTTTGGTTTGAATGCTGGCTATGCGTATTTTTTCTTTGAGGTTGAGCTTTTTGTTGTTTATGCTTAGGCTCTCTCTCTTTATGATCCTTATTCTTGTTAGAATGCTGGTCCGACTTAGCATTATCGTCGCTATCCTTAGACTTTTGATTGTGTTTAGCCTTTGGCTTAGAACTTTGTTTTTTAGGATTATGATCCTTTTTACTTTGTTTGGCTTCTTGTACTCTTTTATTGGTGGGCTCTGCAGCAGAAACGTTTTTAATTGCAGAAGGATTAGCTGCCTGATGATCTAAGATAAGATAGATAAGTTCTTGTTTCTTTAAAGGTTGAAAACCTTTTAAACCAAAATCTTTAGCAATTCCTCGAAGATCAGCAACTTTCTTGCCTTTCAATTCATTTAAATCGAACATATAGTTTGTGAATGTGATTGTTTAAAATGTAAATTTTTCAAGTGAAAAATAGGAGAAAGTCGTTGTTGTATGGTATTCTCTTAATGCAATATTACAAATAAATTACGAAACACTGCAAAAAAAAATAATATCTGAAAATCCTATGTATTATGGCGTTATACCAATTTCAAGAATTAAAAAAATTAGAATTAAAATTAAGCTTCCCTTTTTGAGCAAAATTTGATATATTTGCGTTCGATAATTAGAATATGATTCAGAGAATACAATCTATTTTTTTATTTCTTGCAGCACTTGTTTCGGGTGTTTTTTCGAATATTTTTGATCTTTGGAAAAGCGGATCAGAATGGATGCAAGCCAATGATTATACAGTAATTTATGCACTTTTTATTGCCTCTGGTATTTTAGCCTTAGCCAATATTTTCTTTTTTGGAAATCGAAAGCGTCAAATGCTGTTTAATGCTATTAATATCTTTTTGAATATAGTGTTGGTGGGACTATTGGTTTATCAACTATACAATTTACCTGGAGAAGGTTTATCTTCTGAGAAAGGTATTGGGTTATTTCTTCCTGTAATTTCGATGTTGTTGCTTTGGCTAGCCAATCGCAGCATTATCAAGGACGAAAAACTTGTAAAATCGGTAGATCGAATCCGATAATCGCACTTACTTATTTATATTGAGTGTTGGAAGCAGTTGAGAAATCAACTGCTTTTTTTATTTCTATTTAGCCAAATCGTATAAATTAGATATAAGAAACTGACAGATCAGCCGCGAACGAGTGCGTGACTTTAAAATATGGTTAGCAAGTTAAAATCATTTTAAAACTACCCGAAATTCTGCATTCTAATCAGATTAGCATAAATTCCATTTTGCTCAATTAAATCTAAATGCTCGCCAGTTTCTTTAATTTCACCAGAATCCATAACAATAATCTTATCTGCATTTTGAATGGTAGACAAACGGTGAGCAATTACTAAAGAAGTTCTATTGGTCATCATATTATCTAAAGCCTCTTGAACCAAACGCTCTGATTTAGTGTCCAATGCCGAAGTGGCCTCATCTAAAATCATAATAGGAGGGTTTTTCATCACAGCTCTTGCAATAGATAAACGCTGTTTCTGCCCTCCGGATAGCTTACCTCCACTTTCTCCAATATTCTCGTAATATCCGTTAGGAAGCGTGACAATAAATTCATGGGCATTGGCAATCATAGCCGCTTCTTGCACCATATCTTCGGTGGCATCTTCTTTGCCCATGGTAATATTATTGTAAATGCTATCATTAAACAAAACAGATTCTTGGGTAACCATTCCCATTAATGCTCGATAATCATCTAATTTAACATCTTGAATCGGTGTTCCGTCTATAATGATTTCTCCTTCGGAAACGTCATAAAAACGTGTCATCAAGTTGGCTACAGTTGTTTTACCACTACCCGATTGTCCTACCAATGCAACCGTTTCACCTTTATTAATAATCAAATTAAAATTCTTTAATACAGGCTGATCTGATTCATACGAGAAAGAAACATTTCTAAATTCAATGCTTTTCTCAAACTTGGTTAAAGGTTTTGCATCTACTTTTTGATTCACCACCACATCGGCATCTAGAACTTCAAACACTCTTTCTGCTGAAGCATTACCTCTAGAAATATCTGAAAATGATTTAGATAAAGCTTTCGCGGGATCTAATAATTGAAAGAATAAACCTAGGAATAAGATAAAAGCAGGCCCTTCTAATCCTTCACCTTCTAGCACCAATTTCCCTCCAAACCAAACCAACATAATAATGGTCAATGAACCTAAAAGTTCACTCGTTGGAGAAGCTAATTCATATTTACGCTCTACTCTATTGGTAAGTGATCTCCAATGTGTATTGGTATCAGAAAATCTTGTGCTCAAATGCTTTTCGGCATTAAACATTTTTACAATTTTTGCCGCACTTAAAGTTTCTTCCACCTGAGAAATTAAATTTCCTAAAACTTTTTGAGCCTCTCGCGTATCATTCTTCAAACTTTTAGAAATCGTTGAAATCACCAATCCCATAACTGGCAGAATGACAAAAGCAGCTAGGGTAAGTTTCCAGTTCATGAAGATCAGCATGGCCAATGTGGCTATAATCATGATTGGTGCTCGAAAAAACTCGATAATAGGCATCAAAGTGAAACGCTGAACACCATCTACATCACTAGAAATCCTAGTCATAATATCTCCCTTTCTCTGATCTGTGAAGTAAGAAACCGGCAAAGCCAATAACTTATTATACATGGCATTTCTGATGTCTCTAGAAGTCCCGGATCTCAATGCAATCATATAATATTGAGCAATATACCTAAAGAAGTTTCTAAAAAAGAACATGACAACCGTAACAGCACATAACCAGGCCAAAACGGTTAATTGACCATGTTGTTCCATGAGATTGGCTACATAAACAGTGGCATCATGCTGCAATTCATCAAATAAGCTGTAATCCTCTGCCGTGGTATCTAGTGGTTGTAAATCCTCCTTCTTAACATTGTCAAAAAGTATTTTTAGAATAGGTAAAATGGAGGTAATAGAAACAATGGCCATTAATGAATAAAGAACATTGAACACAATGCTTAACACAAAGTAAATGCGGTAGGGTTTTGCGAACTCTAATATACGTCTGAATGGACTCATATTTAATTTTGAATTTTCAAAGGTAATCAAATTGTATTTCTTTGAATAGAGCTTATTATTTTCCTAACTTTGAACATACAAGATTTAGAATGAATTTACAGAAAAAGATTGAATCTCATATTCGCATTGTCGAAAGTTTTCCCAAGGAAGGCATCTCATTTAAGGACTTTAGTGGCGTTTTTCAGAATGCCGAACTATCCAAAGAAATTATTGAAACCTTTGCCGACCATGTTAGAGGTAAAGTTGATTTGGTCTGCGGTATAGAAAGTAGAGGGTTTATTTTTGGCTTTCCTATTGCCTTGGTCTTAGATGTTCCATTTGTAATGGTGCGTAAAGAAGGAAAACTTCCACCTCCGATTGTTTCAGCCAGTTATCAACTAGAATACGGCGAAGCAACCCTCGAGATTGTTGAAGGTCAAATACCAGCTGGTGCTCGTGTTCTGATACATGATGATGTCTTGGCTACAGGAGGAACCGCTGCTGCGTGTAGTGAGCTGGTAAAGAAAGTTGGAGCTATTCCTGCTTCCTACTCCTTCTTGGTTGAATTAGACTTCTTAAACGGAAAATCTAAGATAGCATCAGACGCAGAAGTATTCTCTTTGATTCATTATCAAGATTAAAACCTAATTATCTCAGCGATTCCTAATTATTCTTTATTTAAAAGGTTCAATATTTATTATAAATAGGTAGCAATTCATTAAAATTTCATTTCTGAATAGTTGTGAATATTAAAAGGTATTTCTAAATTGCCCTTTCCCTGAAATTTAATTTCTATGATTTTAAATGTAACTAATGAAACTGATACGTTAAAAGCAGTTGTTCTAGGACAACCTGGTGGCATGGGTGAAGACCCAGAATTAAAAGATACGTTTGACTCGAAGTCGAGAGAAAGCGTTAAGCGTGGCATTTATCCTAGTGAAGATGATGTAACACAAGAAATGGAAGCTTTTGAAAAAGTACTTAAAAAGCATGATGTTCAAGTTTTTAGACCATGGGTGATTGAAGATTTAAACCAAGTCTTCTCTCGCGATGTTGGTTTTGTGATAGATGATAAATTCATCATTGCCAACCTTATAGAAGACAGAGAAGAAGAACAGAAAGCCTACGAGCGCATCATTGATTCTATCTCTGAGAAAAATATCATAAAAACTCCAGATGATGTTCATGTAGAAGGAGGTGATGTAATTTTATGGAATGAATTTATGTTTGTAGGTTGCTATAAACAAGATGATTATTTTAAATATAAAACAGCCCGCACCAATGCTAAAGCAGTTGAGTTTTTAAAACATCATTTTCCGCACAAATGGGTGATAGACATGGAACTAGTTAAAGATGATAATGATCCATTTAGAGGAATTCTTCACTTAGACTGTACTTTTCAACCTGTGGGTAAAGACAAAGCAATTATCTACAAGAATGGGTTTTTAAATGAAAGGCATTATCAAATATTGTTAGATTTATTTGGTCGTAAAAACATCTTTGAAGTCACCAGAGAAGAAATGTATTGGATGAATACTAACATTTTCTCTATTTCGCCTGAAGTAGTAGTTTCAGAGAAAAACTTTACGCGTCTTAACAATCATATGAGAGATGAATGGGGACTAACTGTAGAAGAAATCCCATATCGTGAAGTTTCTAAAATGGGTGGATTGTTGAGATGTTCTACCATGCCATTAATTCGTGAGTAATACGAGTTAGCACTTAGAAAACATATAAAAAAAGAGCGATAGTTTAAGATTTAAATTATAGCTCTTGTTCTTTTTGACTTTAATTCCTTAATATTTATTGTGATGATACATAAACTGTATTATTCCATCAGACAATCCAATCTTTGGAACGTGAATCTTCTTAGAACCTGCAAATTTCATAATATGAACATAAATTTCTAAGGCTGGAATTACCACATCGGCCCTATCCGTTTTCATATTATAAAGCGTTAGTCTATCTTCGAAGCTTAAGCCCTTTAGTATCTTTAATTGTTTGAATAAATAATTATATGATAATGGTTTACCTGTTTTATTTCCAGATTGTTTGAAAATGTGGTTAATATTCCCTCCCGAACCTAAAAGCTCTATACCTTCGTATGGTTTACAGTTCTCTACGACCCATGGTTTAACTTCTTTTTCTAAAAAATCGGCCCCCACTTTATCATGCAACCAACGCACAGTTCCTACCGGAAAACTTTTTGTTGTAATGACTTTTCCGTGCGCTAAAAGAGTACATTCTGTTGATCCACCGCCAACATCTACATACAAATAATTTTTGGAGTCGTTAACATAAGACTTAAGCTCGGTTTCAAAAATAATATTTCCCTCAGTTTCTCCGTCAATTATCCTTAAATCAATATTTGCCTCGTTTTTAATTCTTTGAACTATTTCTTTGCCATTGCTCACTTCTCTCATCGCCGAAGTAGCAAAAGCTCGATAATCTTGAACTTCGTGTACATCCATCAACAATCTAAAAGACTTTAAAGCTTTAATTAATCTCGTAAGATTTTCATCAGACACATGCTCGGCTACAAAAGCGTCATACCCTAAACGCACGGGTGCTCTAACCAAACTTGTCTTGTTGAAGGTTCTGTGCGTTCCGTCATCGTAGATGGTATTAACCAACAAACGAATGGCATTGGAACCAACATCTATTGCTGCGAGTTTAGTTATTTTCATTGTATCTTTTTTTATAATATTCATATATGCTCACTTGGGAGCGATTCGGTGGCAGATCATTTTCCTGATAAATCTCGTCTAAGGTTGCGTTTTGAATTCTACCTTTCACATTATCATTAAAACTCAACTCAAATGTATCCATTATTTCTTCTTGAAGGATGGGATCATATATCGGACAAGTCATCTCTACCCTATGGTCAATATTTCGTGCCATTAAATCCGCAGATGAAATATAGATTTTCTCTTCTCCAGCATTTTTAAACCAAAAAATCCTCGGATGTTCTAGAAACTTGTCCACCACACTTATTGCTTTAATGTTTTCGCTTAAACCGTATTTACCCGGTATCAAGCAACAAATACCTCGAACCACCAATCTTACCTCAACACCTGCATCATTTGCTTCATATAACTTATCAATCATACCTTTATCAGATAAACTATTGATTTTAATATTAATTTGTGCTGGCAAGCCAATTTTCTGGTTTTTAATCTCTTGATCTATAAGATCGTATAATTTTCTACGTGTACTAAAAGGCGATAAAATCAGGTGTTCGTATTCCTTAACTTTATAATTCGCTTGGAAGAAATCAAAGACCTCATCAATCTCTGTAGCGATTTCTTTATGCGCTGTCAAAAGAGTGAAATCTGTATAAATCCGCGCTGTTTTCTCATGAAAATTCCCGGTTGAAATAAAGGCAATCTTCTTTAGACTTTCTTCATTTTCTTCGTCCATATAAGTTACTACACCAATTTTTGAGTGAACTTTAAGATCAGCTACACCAAAAATCACCTGAACTCCCTCGTCTTGTAAGATTTTAGACCAATTCACATTATTTGCCTCATCGAATCTAGCACGCAATTCTAACACAGCCGTCACTTCTTTTCCATTTCTAGCGGCATTCACCAAAGCACTCATTATTTGGGATTGATTTGCAACACGATAAACCGTCATTTTAATCGCCTTAACCTTCGGGTCGATGGCACATTCTCTAAGAAACTTTAAGAAAATTGAATAATCAGTATAAGGCGCATGCAACATATGATCTTGCTGTTCAATGGCTTTAATATAACTTTTAACGCCCACTAAAGCAGGAGGCGTCAAGGGTTGGATAGAAGGATTGTTTAATTCAGCTCTACCCAAATCCGGAAAACCAATAAAATCTCTTTTGTTGTGGTATTTACTCCCAGGCGAAACACTATCGTACTTGTCGATGTGCATAATGTTCTTAACATACTCAAAAGTATCTGCCGCCATATCCTTATCATACACCAATCGCACAGGTTCTCCACTTCGACGTCGTTCTACGCTACGTGCAATTCTATCCATAAAACTACGCTGAACGTCTTGATCGAGATCTAGTTCAGCATCTTTTGATGATTTAATAGAATGAGCCTCAATATGATCATAATCAAAGATTTCGAAAATTTCATCGAGATTATATCGAATCGCATCTTCTAACATCATAAAATACTTCTTGTTTTCCTTTGATGGCAGAACAATAAACCTTGAAAATATATAAGTTGGAACCTCTATAATCGCATAATTCACAATATCTTCATTCAGGTTTTCACTGAATTTAGTCATCTTAACCGCCAAATAATAAGCATCCTCCCTGAAAGACGGAATTCTCTCTTGATCGGGCTTCCATAAGAAAACAGCCGTGGTGTGACTTAGCTTTTCTTGATATAATTTTTTAATATAGATGATGTGCTCCTCCTCTAATTGATGCTCGTCGATAAAGTAAATATCCTCATCTTCTAATTCTCTAATAATCTCTCTAAATGTTCGGTCATAATTATCTTGTTGAAGCGCTACCACTTCTCTTATTTCAGATAAAAGCTTCTTTAAAGATTGACCTTCAATAATATTATTATACGCCGCAGAATCAAGTTCTAATGCACGCAAAACAGTAGCATATCTAACCTTGTAAAATTCGTCTAAATTATTAGAGTAAATCCCCAAAAATCTTAATCTATCTAATAATGGTACCGATTTATCTCTCGCTTCCTGCAGAACTCTTGCATTAAATTTAAGCCAAGTTATTTCGCGATTTATGTATTTAATAGGAGTCGTCATTTACTGGATTTTGCCTTTAGAAATTAAAAAATTCAACTTTCCATCAGCAATATCATGCCAACTTTCTTGCTTAAAACTTAAAGATGCCACACTTGCAGTTTTAAATTCAAATAAAGTATCTCCAGTAAAAAAGTTGATTAAATCGATGGAAGCATCATTATGACCAAATATAATGGCTGAATCCACTTCATTAGGAAACTCGGCGATGGCTTTTTTTAAATCCAGATAGAAGAATGTATATAAATCCTGTTTTATTTTGAGCCTTTCTAGTTGATGAAACTCATTAGAAAAAATTACCGCTGTATGCAAAGCTCGAGTCGCATAACTCGTAGCCCAAAAGGAAGGTACTTCTGTAAGTTTATTTTTTAATATTTCCGCGTGATTTTGTGCTCTTTCAATCCCATGTGGAAGCAATGGACGATCATAATCTGAGATGTCATAATCCCAACTCGACTTGGCATGTCTTACGATGATTAAATTCTTCATAAATGAAGCTTGTAGATTTCTTGGTGAATGTTGATTTCTAACAAATGTACAATTTAATAAAAGAAATTTTATTTAAAAAGCACGAATGAAAACTATGTAAATCCAAGCAAAAAATTTTTAAATTGCAGGATACTTAACTTTAAATTTTATTTTAAAGTGGTAATTCTCTATTTTTACCACCTACTTACACATTTTTAATCCATAGATTTCAATGCAATATAATACAACGAGAGAGAAATTGGTCATTCCAGAATATGGTCGACATGTTCAAGAAATGGTAAATCATTGCAAAAAAATAGAAAACAAGGACGATAGAAACGAGTTTGCTCATGCTATTATAGAAGTAATGGGAAATTTGAACACGCATTTACGTGACGTTCAAGATTTTCAACATAAGCTTTGGGATCAGTTATTCATCATGGCAGATTTTGATTTAGATGTTGATTCTCCCTATCCAACGCCTAAAAAAGAAGACTTTTCTAAACCGCCCAACAACATTCCGTATCCGGTATTTAATTTAAAATATCGTTACTACGGACAAAACATTCAGCGTATGATTGATGTGGCTGTTGAATGGGAAGAAGGAGAAAAAAGAGATGGTCTTATCCAGTCGATCGCAAATCAAATGAAAAAAAGTTATTTGCTTTGGAACAAGGATAATGTTGACGATAGAGTTATCTTCAATCAATTGAAAGATATGTCTAATAGTAAAATTGATATTCAACAAATGGAAGAAGATATCAATCTTTCCTCTTCGCGTGATTTAACGCAAGGAAAACCTAGAGGAGCCAAGAAATACTCTAAAAAAAGAAGACCAAAAAGAAAAAAATAAAATTCTAAATTTATATGCCAAAATTGGAGATTCGTGGTGGGAAGCCGCTCAAAGGTGAAATCATACCACAGGGAGCTAAAAATGAGGCGCTGCAAATTCTTTGCGCTACCTTATTAACAGATGAACCCGTACGAATTAAAAATATTCCCGACATTAAAGATGTCAACCGCTTGATTGAAATCCTAGGAAGTTTAGATGTTAGCATCACTCAACACGCCAAAGGAGATTATACGTTTCAAGCGAATAATCTACATATAGACTACCTTAAAACCAAAGACTTCAAAAAAGATGGCGCGTCTCTTCGTGGGTCGGTTATGTTAATGGGGCCTTTTTTAGCTAGGTTTGGATTTGCTTATATGCCCAAACCTGGTGGAGATAAAATCGGTAGACGTCGATTAGATACACATTTCGAAGGCTTTGAGAAACTAGGCGCTGAGTTTAGATATTCTCCAGAAGAAAGCTTTTATGGCGTAGAACTTCCCGAAGGCACGAAATTAAAAGGAAGTTACATGCTTTTAGAAGAAGCCTCTGTTACAGGTACAGCCAATATTCTTATGGCGGCTGTTTTTGCAGCGGGAAAGACTCAGATTTATAATGCCGCTTGTGAACCCTATATTCAACAATTATGTAAAATGTTGATTCGCATGGGAGCTAAAATAGAAGGTGTAGGTTCTAATTTATTAAGCATTGAAGGAGTCGAAAGACTAAGCGGCACAGAACACACCATTCTTCCAGACATGATTGAAATTGGCTCTTGGATTGGTTTGGCCGCTATGACAAGATCTGAAATAACGATTAAAAATGTGGGTTGGGAACATCTTGGTGTTATTCCAGATACTTTTAAAAAACTTGGTATTAAGCTAGAGAAAGTTGGCGACGATATATATATTCCAGCTCAAGAAAGCTATGAAATCCAAAGTTTTATCGATGGCTCTATCATGACCATTTCCGATGCGCCTTGGCCTGGTTTCACTCCAGATTTGTTGAGTATTATTTTGGTTGTCGCTACGCAAGCAAAAGGAAGTGTCCTGATTCATCAAAAAATGTTTGAAAGCAGATTGTTCTTCGTCGATAAATTAATCGATATGGGAGCGCAGATTATTCTTTGCGATCCGCATAGAGCGACTGTTATCGGTCAAAACCATGCGATGCCTCTGAGAGGTCAAACCTTGACTTCCCCTGATATTAGAGCTGGTATTGCGTTATTAATTGCTGCACTTTCTGCTAAGGGAACAAGCACCATATTTAATATAGAGCAAATCGATCGTGGATATGAAGATATCGACGAAAGATTACGCAAAATTGGCGCTGACATAAGGCGGATTGATTAGACCCAATTAAATTATTTAAATCATAGAAAACCATGTTCGAAATACACTCTTTTGGCATGGTTTTCATTGTAATTAGGCGTTAAATAAAGCTTTAATTTATTTTCATCTCAATAGATTAAGACTACCTTTGCAAACGATTATTTTAATCCAAACTATGCGCAGTTTCAAAGATTATTTTATTATATTTTTAAAAGGCTTGGGAATGGGTGCAGCCGATGTTGTACCGGGAGTTTCGGGAGGAACTATTGCCTTTATTGCAGGTATTTACGAAGAGTTGTTAGATAGCATCTCGGCTATCAAACCATCTTTATTTAATGATTTCAAAGAAGGTGGAATTGCAGCGGTGTGGGAAAAAGTGAATGGAAATTTCTTAGCTGCTTTACTTTCAGGAATTGCTGTTAGCATTTTATCGCTGGCTAAAATTTTAACCTATGCCATGCAATTCTATCCTACTCAACTTTGGGCCTTCTTTTTTGGGTTAATCATTGCCAGCATTTGGTATGTTGGTAAACAAATCAAAAAATGGAATTTTGGTGTGGTCATTGGTCTTATCCTTGGTACTTTAGCCGTATACTATCTTTCGATTACACCGCCTTTAGGAGCTAATTCGTCTTATTTGTTTTTATTCTTTGCGGGTTCTATTGCGGCTTGTGCTATGATTTTACCTGGTGTTTCAGGTAGTTTTATTTTATTGCTTTTGGGAGCTTATGCCACCGTGATTTCGGCAGTTGGTAATCATGACTTCATCACAGTTGGCGTTGTAGGATTAGGAGCTGTATCTGGCTTAATAGCCTTTTCTAAATTATTAAAATATCTTTTACATCATTATCACAACACACTTATTGCCGTTCTGACTGGTTTTTTAATAGGATCCTTGTGGAAGATTTGGCCATGGAAGAAGGATGAAATGATTTATGTTAAAGAGATGGGCGCATCAGAAGCATCTAATTACCTAGGTGATTTTAATAGCCTTTCAGCTTACCTTAAAACAGCAAGTACAGAGGAGTTTGGTCGATACAAAGCTTTTATAGAAACTAATATTTTACCAAAAACATACGAAAATCTTAATCCAGGAGCTAGTGCAGATTTAATTCCTGCTGCCATATTTTTAGTTATCGGCTTCTCGGTTATATTCATCATAGAATTCATCGCGAAAAAGAAAAATGTATAAAAGATCATTCATAGATTACGTCGTACTTTATTTTAAAGGACTCCTAATGGGAACTGCTAACAAGATCCCAGGTGTTTCTGGTGGAATGATGGCATTGGTGACGGGATTTTATGAAGAAATGATTTATTCGTTTCAGAAAATAAATATTAAATCTCTTCAACTACTCATGGCGGGTAGGTTTAAGAAGTTTTTTGAATATATTAATTTTAAGTTTTTATTTGCCACGAATTTTGGTTCCATCTCAGCCTTTTTCTCCATTTCGCTATTGATAGATTGGCTTATGAGGACTCCCTCGGAAAATGGATTAGGGCTTGAAACTGAAGTTTGGAGTTATTTTTTCGGATTGATTATAGGCTCCATTTACTATGTTTCATTAAAAGTAAAAAAATGGACGATCAAACCCTATTTAGGCGTTGTCACAGGAGCCGTCTTAGGGCTTATGATATCCTTTATGGACCCGATGCCACCCAACGATAATTATTGGTTCATCTTCCTCTGTGGAATTATTGGTGTATCTGGCATGACATTACCTGGTTTCTCAGGATCCTTTATTTTAATTATTATTGGAAACTACAATTTACTCATGGTAGATGCTGTAAATAATCTGTTCTATGCGCTAACTGCTGTATTCAATGGTGACTTTAAGATGCTGGGCACTTCATCCTTGGTGGAGCGTGCTGAACGTATAAGAATGATATATCTCGTGGGAATCTTCGCCGCAGGTTCCTTATTTGGGATGGTCACCTTCTCTAAGTTGATGGGCTTTTTATTAAGACGCTGGCACAACATTGTTATTGCCACTTTAATGGGCTTTATCATTGGCTCTCTAGGAGCAGCTTGGCCTTGGAAAACCGAAGATTTGGATCATCATAATCAATTGATTGGATATACTCGATTTATTCCAGAAATTGATCAAAGGTTTTTTATTCAGATTTTATGTATAATTATTGGTATTGCATCCATATTACTTATTAAACATTATGAAAACAGAAGAATCAAACTTTAAAAGGTTTGGACTCGTTGGTAGAAAAATCGGTTATTCTTTCTCACCTGCCTATTTTAAAGAGAAATTTAAGACAGAAAAAATTGATGCTAGCTACAAAATATTTGAATTAAATCAAATTCAACAATTTCCTCAATTATTTTTAACCAAAAATTTAGCTGGCTTAAATATTACAACACCGTACAAAGAGGAAATCATGATTTTCATGGATAGTTTATCTCCCGAAGCAAAAGCCATTGGAGCAGTAAATACAGTTAAATTTAAAGGTGATCATCTAATAGGTCACAATACGGATTATATTGGTTTTAAGAATTCCTTAAAGCCTTTATTAGAAGAGCAACACACCAACGCACTCATCCTGGGAACAGGTGGTGCCACAAAAGCCCTAAAATATGCTTTAACGTTATTAAAAATTGAGTTTAATACGGTTTCTAGAGAAAGCAAGAAAGCTAATTTTACATATAATGATTTAACGCCCGAAATTATTGCAGATCATAGCATCCTTATTAATGCAACCCCTTTAGGCACATTTCCTAATGTAGAGCAAGCTGCTGATATTCCTTATGATGGCATTTCAGATCGACATTTAGCTTATGACTTGGTCTATAATCCTGAAAAAAGCCTATTTTTAACAAAAGCAGAAACTCAGGGAGCTCAAATTAAAAACGGCTACGAAATGTTGAAAATTCAAGCAGAGGCATCTTGGAAAATTTGGAATTCGAAATAAATTATTGCTTCAAGTATGAATTTCGCTAAATATTAGGTCTGTTTGAGTCTTATTTTCAGCATGTCAAAATCAAAGTTTTAGCCTGTTATTTAATGAAATTTCTTCAACAAAAATCTATTGAAAGTGTAATGCTTTCTATTTAGGTATTTTAGATTGAATTCATTAGATTTGTTATTTACTGAAAGTATATTATTATGTCAATTGATAAAGATAACCTGCCCAAGGCAGATGGACAAGAGAATCCTACAGAGGCTTCTAAAGCAACAGAGACCAACCAAGAGGCAAAAGCAAGCGAGCTAACTGCCGAGGACACAACTGGAGAAGCTCCTATTCAAATTCACGGAGATAGTGCCGAGCAAGAAATGATAGAGGATCTAGAAAAGCTACCCGAAAATGCTGTTCCTGATGAAACGGAAATAAAAGATCAGAAGCCTTCTGGAAATGAAAAGGATTTTGATGAAAATGCAGATCAAGATCAAGCTCAGAATGAAGATGAGGAGGATCAAGAAGATGAAGAGCAAACAGTTCCAATAAAGGATTATGACGACATGTCATTGGCTGATATGGTAAAAGAAGCCAAGGAGTTAATAGGTACCTACACGCCACTCAAGTTACGCGAAGCTTTTGGAAATTTGAGAGATTCTTTCCGTAAAAAAGCAGAAGAAATCGAAGCAGCTGCCAAGGAGAAATTCTTAGAAGAAGGAGGAAATGCTATCGACTTTAGACATGATAACCCACATGGAACTCCTTTCTTTGATGTTTATGCTGAGTTTCGTTCTAAGGTAGATGCTCATTATAAAAAAGTTGAAGCTGAGCAAGAAACAAATCTGAAAGAAAGAGAAGCCATCATCAACGAATTAAAGGCTTTATATACGGAGCCTTCAGAAAACAATTCACACATTTTCAAGAAGTTTAGAGATCTCAAAACCCGTTGGCACAACGCAGGTAGAATACCGAAAGCACAAGCTGGTAATATCTTTAAAACTTACTATTTCCACTTAGATAATTTCAATGAATTCTTGGATTTAAACCAAGAGTTAAGAAAAATGGATTACGAACACAACTTAGAGGTTCGTCATTCGATTATTGATAGAGCAAAAGCTTTATTAAAAGAAGACAATGTTCAAAAAGCATTGAATGAGTTACAATACCTACACCGCATGTGGAAAGAAGAAGGTGTACCCGTAGCAGAAGAAATGCGTGAAAAAACTTGGTTAGAATTCAAAAATTTAACCAATAAAATTCATGATAGAAAAACAGAATTAAACGAGAAGCTTCAGAAAAAACAGCTAGAAAACTTAGAAAAGAAAAAAGCTGTTATCGATAAGATTTCAAAGCTGATCGAGGGAGACTTACCAAAGTCTCATAATGCTTGGCAAAAGAAAATTAAAGAAATGAAAGGTCTTCGCGAGGAGTTCTTTGCATTGGGAAGGGTTCCACGAGAGGACAACCAACCCACCTGGGATGCTTTTAAGGAAGCTTCTAAAGGATTTAACCATGAGAAAAATGCTTTCTACAAAAACATGAAAGCTGAACAAATGGAAAATCTTGAAAAGAAAAGAAAATTAGTTGAAATTGCTAATGAACATAAGGACAGTTCAGATTGGAATAACTCTGTTCAAGTGGTTAAAAGAATTCAATCCGAATGGAAAAAAATTGGTCATGTTCCTAGAAAATATTCAGATAAGATTTGGAAAGAATTTAGTCAGGCTAATAATCAATTCTTTGATCGTTACAAAAATAGAAACAACGAAAAACTAGAAAAGCAAAAAGAAAATCTAGAGAAGAAATTGGGTCTATTAGAAGAAATTAAAAACGCCGAAAAACCAAAAGATAAAGATGCGTTACTAGCTTGGATCAATGATTATAGCGTTAAGTGGTCCACGATTGGTTATGTTCCCAATGGAAAACAAGATATCAATAAAGATTTCTCTTCTTTAACAGAGAAGCTACTAACAGATGCTGGTTTGGATAAAAATGCTATAGCACAAGCACAGTGGGAAAATCAGATTGATAGAATTAAATCTACGCTAGACGAAAATACATTGCGTAACCTAAAGTATGACACCAGAAAACAAATGGATGAAGTTCAAAAAGAGGTTACTCATTTACAAACCAACTTAGCCTTTTTCTCTAATGCAGACGAAAATAATCCTTTATTCAAAAATGCGATTCAAAACATTGAGAATAAAGTAAATGAACTAAAAGAGCTTGAATCTAAATTTGATGATTTAAGACATATAAATTTAGATGCGCTAGAGCAAGCACAAGATGCAGCAGCAGAAAAAGACGCTGAAGATGCTTCTGAAGAGGAGTAAATAATTTTTAAATAGTCAGTTAATATAAAAATCCCAAATTCTTAATATTTGATATAAAGTTTGGGATTTTTCTTCGGAATAAAATGAATAATCGGTTGGGTATGGACGAATTAATGATGCAAAGATGTTTAGAACTTGCCAAAAATGCTTTGGGATCTACTTATCCTAATCCGTTGGTTGGAAGCGTCATTGTTCATAATCATACAATCATCGGCGAGGGATGGCACAAAAAAGCAGGTCAAGATCATGCTGAAATTGTAGCCATCAAAAACGTTCGCGATAAATCGCTTTTAAGAGAAAGCACTTTATACGTGAATCTAGAGCCGTGCTCTCATTTTGGAAAAACACCTCCCTGTTCACATAAAATCGTTGAATTTGGTATTCCTAAGGTGGTCATTGGAATTAGAGATAAAGCAGCTCATGTCAATGGAAAGGGCATCGCCTATCTCAAAGAAAATGGAGTTGAGGTGATTGAGCATATTCTTGAAGAAGAAGCTGAATGGCTCAATCGTAGGTTCTTCACCTTCCACACTAAAAAACGACCCTATATTATTCTAAAGTTTGCTCAAACTTCTAACGGGTATTTTGCGCCACTTGATGAGAAGCAAAAATGGATAACCAATGCTTATTGCAAACAACTAACGCATAAATGGCGTACCGAAGAAGCCTCTATTCTTGTTGGAAAACGCACAGCAGAAATCGATCAGTCTCAACTTAACGCCAGATGGTGGAAAGGAAATCAACCGGTTAGAGTTTTGATTAGTAAAGCATTGAGTCCACAAATTAAATCCTTTTTAAATTCAGACCTCAAAACCATCGTTTTTACGGAAGAAAAGATTGAAGAAATTAAGAATGTTGATTTTATTAAAATCGATTTCAAGGCCGAAGTTTTAAAGCAAATTTTAGATCATTTGCATCAAAGAAACCTACAATCGATTATAATTGAGGGAGGTGCAACTACTTTAGCTCATTTTATTAAAAAAAATCTTTGGGATGAAGCTAGAGTCTTCACTGGAAATGTGGCTTGGGAAAATGGCATCAAAGCACCTATACTGGAAAATGCTAAATTATTATTCCGACAAGACTTGGACCGAGATGAATACAAATTATATGTGAATCGCAAACAATGAAATACGAGTGTAAGACCATAAGTAAATCCGTAGAGGATATTATTCAAAAGGAAAAAGGTAGTAAGTTCATTGGCTATGCCTATTATGTTCGAAATGAAGGAGATGTGAAGAAAAGATTAGAAGAAGTTAAAGCGATTCACCCTTCTGCTACACATCATTGTTATGCATATCGTTTAGGATTTGCAGGTAAAAAATATCGCGCTAATGATGATGGCGAACCTAATGGAACAGCAGGTTTACCAATCTATAATCAACTTTTATCTTTTGATTACACATTCACATTGGTGGTGGTAGTTAGATATTATGGCGGAACCAAGCTTGGCGTTAGTGGTTTGATTAAAGCTTATAAAAATTGTGCTGAAGAAACATTACAACTTGCTAAAACTAAGATTTTAGAGAAGAAAGAAAGGCATTTATTGGTTTTCCCCTATTCATCTCAAGGAGATGCCATGCGTATTATCGATCGCTACAATGGCGATATGTTGACGCAAAGTTATATGGCTGCATGTGAGATTGAGGTAGAAGTAAGTAAACGAAAAAGTAAAGAATTTCTTGAGCATTTAGAAGCTTTTCAAGATATAGAGATTTATGAATGCGACTAAATAAAGTAGTTTCAGCCCACATACTTTTGTTGTTGGCTAATTTAATTTACGGGATTAACTATACAGTTTCTAAAATCCCCATGCCTGAATACATCCACCCACTTGGGCTGGTACTGTTAAGATGTATTGCTGCGGTTGTCTTTTTCTGGATTTTACATTATTTCATAAAATCGCCAAGTAAAGAGCAAAAAATAGAATCCAAAGATTGGTTGCGACTCATTCTTGCTGGATTGTTTGGAATAGCCATCAACCAAATCCTCTTTTTCAAAGGTTTGGAATTATCCCAGCCCATTAGCGCTTCCATTATTATGACAAGCACACCCATAGCGGTTTTAATTGTTGCTCTATTCATAGCGAAAGAAAAATTGACTTGGAATAAAGCCATAGGACTGTTTTTGGGGCTGGTTGGTGCTTTAGCACTTATTTTATCAGGAGATTCCAGAGCCAGTACCTATGCTCCTAACCCAACTTTAGGCAATATTATGATTTTCGTAAATGCCTTATCCTACGCTATTTATCTTGTTATTTCTAAAAAACTTATCGAAAAGTACGATAATATGCTTTTCATGAAATGGGTATTTAGCATTGGCTTATTCATGGTTTTACCCTTTGGGTTTAATGAAGTAATAGATGCTAGATGGTCGGAAATGGACACCAGAATTTGGTTATCGATAGCCTTTATTTTAATATTTGTTAGTTGTTTAACCTACTACTTCACAACCGTAAGCTTAAACGTGCTTCCGTCTTCTACCGTCGGCATATATATTTATGCACAACCGGTATTCGCAGTTTTAACAGCAATAATTTTAGGAGCAGATTCTTTGAATTTAGTTAAAATCGTATCGGCATTAATGATTTTTGTAGGCGTATATTTAGTATCGAATACTACAAAATTAAAGCGACATAAAACTTAATTTTGGATTTAGAATATTTTTTTTTTTAAAGTTAGAACTCTAATTTCCTTATCCTAAACATCAGATGAGACAAATTACTTCTTAAAAAAAGTTTCCTAAAAGCAGATGCATGCATTTTAAAAAATAGGAATACAAATATTCATTTTAGCTTTGCTTTAAATTATCATAATCGAGTAATTTTTCATGTAAATTTTCTGGAATTCGACATGGTCTATTTTTTAACATATCAACAAATACCAATTCCGTATTTCCTTCATGAAGTAATAAATCTGATTCATTAAAAATTTTATATTCGAATTTTATCCTCACGCCATCGGGAATTTTTGGGATAGAAGTCACGATTTTCAAGTGATCATCATAACGTGCTGGATGATGGTAAAAACTCTGCATATTTATTACAGGCATCATTACTCCATTGTCCTCCAATGACTTGTATGTTACACCAATTTGCCTAAAGAGTTCTACACGACCAATTTCAAAGAATTGCGCGTAGTTGCCGTAATAGACAAAGCCCATTTGGTCGGTTTCGCCATATCTCACTCTAATAAAAGTAGTTGCCTCAATCATGCTTAATGTATTCTTTAATAGATACGAAAATGTTTTCAATTCTGCAATAGGTAAGTGACTTTTTTTGTTCAAAGTTTTTTCACATTTTTGTACCACAGGGCTCAATTATTAGTGAGCCTTTTTCGACTAACAAATTTAACTAAAAATAGCTATGTCCAAAACAGCAGCTTCTGTATGGAGCAATTGCTTAGAGTTCATTCAGGATAATATCTCTCCTCAAGCCTATACCACTTGGTTTGAGCCGATAAAGGCCATTAAACTTGATAAATCAATCCTAACCATTCAAGTTCCCAGCAAATTCTTCTACGAATGGCTAGAGGAACACTACATAAAATTATTAAAAGTTTCCTTACAAAAAGAATTAGGAGGCGATGCTAAGTTAGTTTATAGTATCGTAATGGATCAGAATATTTCAAAAAAAGATCCTTACACCGTAAAGATACCAAGTTCGAATAAAGAAAAATTAAAACCTCAAGAATTAAATGCTCCTCTTCATCTAGAAAGCTCTAAGGTTAAGAACCCATTCATCATTCCAGGTTTACAAAAAATCAAAATTGATTCGCAATTAAATATTCATTTTAATTTCGATAATTTTATAGAAGGTGAAACAAACAGACTGGCTAGATCTGCAGGTAAAGCTATCGCCAAAAGACCGGGAGGGACATCCTTTAATCCGTTGTTTATTTATGGTGGTGTAGGTTTAGGTAAAACTCACTTAGCGCACGCTATTGGACTTGAGGTTAAAGAAAAACATCCGGAAAAAACAGTTTTATACGTGGACATGCAGAAGTTCATTCAGCAATATGCCGAGGCTTCTCGTTCAAACAATAGAAATGATTTTATTCACTTCTATCAAATGATTGATGTTTTAATTATTGATGATGTTCAATTTTTGTCAGGTAAAAAAGGAACTCAAGAAGTGTTCTTCCATATATTCAATGATTTACACCAGAGAGGGAATCAGTTAATCTTAACCTCTGATAAACCACCTGTGGATATTCAAGACATGGAACAGCGATTGATTTCACGTTTCAAGTGGGGATTATCTGCTGACTTGCAAGCACCTGACTATGATTTGAGATATAACATTCTTAAGCATAAATTAGAAAAAGATGGAATGGAAATTCCAGAGGAAGTAATTGAATATATTGCTAAAAACATTAAAACTAACTTTCGTGAATTAGAGGGTGCTCTCAACTCTTTGATGGCGCAATCTTTATTGAACAAAAAAGAAATCACCTTGGAATTGGCCGAACGAGCTTTGGTTACCTTAATCCAAACGCAACGCAAAGAAATTTCAATTGATTATATTCAAAAAGTGGTTTGTGATTATTTCAAGATTCCATTAGAGAAAGTTCAATCTAAAACTAGAAAAAGAGATATTGTACAAGCAAGACAATTGGCCATGTTCTTTGCAAAGCAGTACACCAATGCTTCGTTAGCAAGTATTGGAACTCAAATTGGGAAACGCGACCACGCAACTGTGTTACACGCTTGTAAGACCGTAAAGAACCTATCTGAAACAGATAAAGTTTTCAAGGGTTATGTTGATGATTTAAGAAGAAAAATTTCTGCAGAGTAATGAGAATATTAATGGTTTGCTTAGGAAATATCTGTCGTTCACCCTTAGCCGAAGGCATTTTAGCCTCTAAAGTAGGTGACGATATATTGGTTGATTCAGCTGGTACAAGTGATTGGCACGTTGGAAAGGCACCAGATCCTCGCTCGATTGAAGTAGCTGCCCAACATGATTTAGATATTTCTCAATTAAGAGGAAGACAATTTACAGTTGAAGATTTCGATAATTTCGACCTCATCTATGTTATGGATGCTAGCAACTACCAAAATGTCGTTAGACTAGCGCGAACACAAGAGGACGAAGACAAAGTGATCATGATTTTAAATGAAGTGAATCAAGGTCGAAACGAACAAGTTCCAGATCCATACTATGGTGGAGACGATGGTTTTGAGAAAGTTTATCAAATGCTAGATGAAGCTACGGATCGTATCCTTATGAAAATTTCTAAATGAAAACGGCTAAGGTTTATGTAATCCCTTCACTTTTAGGCGAAAGTTCACCGGAGCGTGTTTTGCCTACTTATAATTTAGATATCATACGAGAGCTAAATCATTTTGTAGTTGAAAATGAAAAATCAGCTAGAAGATTTATTAAAACTATTTTACCAGATAAGGTTCAATCTGAATTAAAGATTGAAATCTTGAACAAACATACCAGCGATCAAGAAATACCTAGATTATTGGATCCAATAAAAGAGGGTAATTCAGTTGGGATTATTTCTGAAGCGGGAATACCGGGCATCGCGGATCCAGGTGCGCGATTGGTTTGGGCGGCGCATCAAAGCAAAATTCCGGTGATTCCATTGATTGGTCCGTCATCTATTTTTCTAGCCTTAGCAGCCTCGGGATTTAATGGCCAATCCTTTAGCTTTCATGGTTATCTACCTATTGATAAACGCGAAAGAAGACAAGCCCTTTCTCGACTTGAGAATAAGAGCCAAAAGGAAGGTTCTGCCGAGATCTTCATGGAAACGCCTTATCGTAACAATAAGTTCTTAGAAGACATAAAACAGACCTTATCTAAAAATACAAGACTTTGTGTAGCCTGTGATATTACGTTGGACACAGAAATGATATATTCTGGCACGATTCAACAATGGAAGTCTAAGCAGATCGATTTACACAAAAGACCTGCAATTTTTATTCTACAAGTTTAAAAAGCCACTTTAAAATAAAAGTATAAAGCATAAAAAAATCCTGCTATCTATTGATAACAGGATTTATAATTTTATTGATTCAGATCAATTACTCCGTAGGAGCTTGTCCAATTAATTCCATGAACTGATCTAAGTTTGGAAGAATAATAATTTCTGTTCTTCTGTTCTTATTTCTACCTGCAGGCGTAGCATTGGTAGCAACAGTGTTGTACTCACCACGTCCTCCGGCGGTCATTCTCTTAGGATCTACACCATGCTTAGTTTGTAAAGACTGAACAACTGAACTTGCACGTAAAGCACTTAAATCCCAGTTATTTCTAATGTTTTCTCTAGAAATTGGCACATTATCCGTGTTACCTTCAACCATTACGTCATAAGTAGGATAATCCTTGATGATTTTTGCAATCTTAGAAAGTACGTCGTTAGCCGCTGGGCTAATTTCGTAGCTACCAGATCTATATAACATGTTGTCTGATAAAGAAATGAAAACAACTCCTTTCTGAACTTGAACATCAATATCTTTTAATTCTTCTCTCGATAGAGATTTCGTTAAATTATTGGTTAACACTAAGTTAAGTGAGTCACTTTTGTTTTTAGAGCTAATCAATTGCTTAATATACTTATTAGACGAATCAATTTGCTCAATCAGTTTAGTAATATTCATACTACCACTAGATTGTGCATTCAAACATTTGTCTAAAGCATTCTCAAGAACCTTAACACTTTCTTTATCTGATTGGCTCAAGTTTTTAACACCATCCAACTGCGCTTGCAGAGAAGCCACATCACTGTTACATTTTGTTAGCTCATTGCTCAATGATTGTTTTGATTGATATACACCATCAAATTGGGCTTGTAGGTCATCGTACTTTTTCTTACTTACACAGCTCGTTAGCAAAAACACCGAAGCACCTGCTAATAAAAGAGTTTTTTTCATAATATTTATTTTAATTTATTTTCAATATTTAAGCTCTAGTTTTCAATCTACATTATACTAATAGAGTTTCTGAATAATCCGTAACAACTCATGACTTAAGCATCATTACATTGAATTACCCATGGCATTATCTAAAATAACCACACTGTCAAAGATAGGATTTTATTTATAACTGAGATATATAGCAAATTCAAAGCCAAATTTAAAAATATAAGGCACCAGCGTGATTTTTATTTTTAAGAATGTTTTATTTCAGTTTTATATCTCTACTTATGAGGTTTTAGATCAAATCATTTTATTGAAATAATTTTTGATTACATTTGCTTTATGCCAACGCGTGACGAAAAAAACTTCGACCCCAAAAGCCTAAAAGGAAAAACTCACGAGATAATCTTTGAGGCTAATACCTTTTGGGGTAAAACCTTTGATGTTTCATTACTCATTCTTATTGTAATAAGTATTGCCGTGTTGATGTTAGAGAGCGTGGATGCTTATAATATTCTTTACTACAAGTATTTTTATTATATAGAATGGATATTAACCATATTATTTTCCATTGAATATGCAGCGAGATTATATTCGGTGAAAAAACCTATTAGATACGCCACAAGTTTCTATGGTGTTATAGATTTATTGGCCATTCTACCTACATATTTAGAATTCTTTATTACAGGAACTCATTTCTTCATGGTACTTCGTGTAATGCGTTTATTGAGAATCTTTAGGATTTTTAAACTCGTAAGATTCTTAAATGAAAGAAATACGTTGGCCTATTCATTAAGAAGAAGTTGGCCTAAAATCTCCTATTTTTTATTCTTTTTATTGCTCACAGTATGTGTTATTGGTACTTTGATCTACCTCATCGAAGGTGGTAATCCTTCTTCATCCTTTGAGAATATACCAGTGAGTATATATTGGGCAATTGTTACCTTGACCACTGTGGGTTATGGCGATATTACACCTATTACTCCCTTAGGTCAGTTTTTAGCATCAGCTATTATGATTATGGGTTACTCGATTATTGCGGTTCCGACGGGAATCATTAGTGCTGAAATTGCGCGTCATAAAAATAGTGAGGATTTAGAAGTTCGAGTTTGCCAATACTGTAGTGAGGAAACTCATTTGCCTAACGCAGAGTTTTGCCACAGATGTGGACATCCGCTTTAGGATTCATCAATACAACTCCTCTTCCATTACATCATAGGGTAAATCGCTTTCGCTTTTTATTTTCTTAATCAAAACTTCTTGACGATCCTTAGCGTAAAGCAAAGTCATATTGAGCTCAAAACCTAGTAGGATTATGAGAACAGAAGCATAGAGGAATAACATAACGATCAACAAGGTACTAATCGAACCATAGAGCAGGTTGTAATTATTGAAATTTTCGATGTAAAAGCTAAATCCAACGGTTAATCCAAAGAAAAGTAAAGTTGTTAAAAACGCTCCTGGTATCATTCTTCTAAATCTTCCATCGAATTTAATTCCATAAAAGTAGAGAAACGAAATAGCCGTAAGAAAGAATAAAAAACCAGCTACAAAGAAAATAACACGTTTCACCCCCGAGACCACCCACTCAGACTCAATCATAGAGGTTAATATTTCTGTGCTTGGTGTTAAAAAGTAAATTAAAAACCACATATAGACCAGCAGAAATGCAGTTACGGCAATCGTAAAGACAAGGGCAATCAAGTATTGTTTGATCGTATTTCTTTCCCTCACTCCCGCAATTCTTCGCGTTGTATTATTAAACCCTGTCATCAGCGAGTTAATACCATTGGTCGCGAATATAATAGCAATCGTAATCGTAAAGAAACTACTTGTGTTTCGGCGTGCAATCACCGATACATAATTTTCGATTTGATCGGCTTCGTTTTGTGGAAATATTCTATCCACCAAGAATTCATAAATACTCTGTTCGATTACATCGAAGTTAGGCAAATATGGAATCCATGAATAAACGAATAGTAGAAAAGGAAATAAACTTAAAAATAAACTCCAAGAAATAGCAGCTGCACGAGTAGTTATGGCGCCGCGCAATAGTCCCGAAATGTAAATCTGCATTAAGGTATATAAATTCAAACCTTCTAGAGTGGGAATTTGAATACTTTTGAGAAAGACTTTTGTTCGGCGAACAATTTTTAGATTATCAAAATTATCTTGAAAACTCATACATTTATCCTCCAAAAACAAATATATGCAAATTTCATTGCTCTGCATGGGGTTAACAGACGAATCTCAAATTATTCAGTTGATGCAAAAATATGAGAAACGCCTTCCTCCGCATTATAATTTTAAACGTGTAGAACTTCCTGATATAAAAGGAAGAAAGAACTTGAGCCCAGAACAACAAAAACTTCTAGAAGAAGATGCCTTCTTAGATAAGATTAATCCATCTGATTATGTTGTTTTGTTAGATGAAAAAGGAAAAAGCTATACCTCGACGCAATTTGCGAAATTCCTGAACAATCAGTTTATTTCTATGGCCAATCACTTGGTATTTGTGGTAGGTGGACCTTATGGTTTTTCAGAGAAAATGTATCAGCGCAGCAATGCAAAAATCTCCTTATCTAAAATGACCTTTACGCATCAGATGGTAAGATTATTCTTTGTTGAACAAGTCTATAGAGCTTTTACTATATTGCAAGGCAAATCATATCATCACGATTAAATATGGAATCAAATCAATCGCGTCCTGGATTAACTACCTACTTCAATTATAAGGTTAGTGTGGGTGAAGCTATTTTATACTTTTGCTTAACCCTTCTGATTGGGCAAGTTGTAGGCGGCCTCATCTCTGCTCCTACATTTTTTATGAAAGAACTTTCACATGTATTGCTTCCTTTATCATTTCTTTTAGGTTTTGGTTTGGCGGTCCTGAGCATTATGACCATAAAAAAGCTGAGAATTCAAGAATTAAAAAACTTCTTCCACTCCAAAATACAGCTAAAACATATCGTCTTAGCTATTGCTTTCTATTTTTCTATTATGCCCATAGCAGAATATTTAGCAATGCTCGTCCCTACCGAAGGATATCCATTGCTCGAAGACTTATACAAGACTTTTGAATCAAGTTTTGCCATGATTTTTGAATATAAAGTAGCTGCTTTTATAATGGTGGTTATTTTAGCTCCTATACTAGAAGAGCTAATTTTTAGAGGACTCATACTTAGAGGCATGCTCAATGCAAAAATTTCCCCATGGGTAGCGATTATAATAAGTTCCTTATTATTCGGTATTGCTCACCTGAATCCTTGGCAGTTTCTAGGCGCTGGAATGATTGGACTAGCTCTTGGATTTATCTATTGGAGAACACAATCTCTATGGCTGGTCATATTTCTTCATGCGCTAAACAATTTTATCGCTTTTGTTATAACCCTAAAGACAGAAAGTTTAGAAGAAACTATTTTCGAGCCAAATTACTTAACATTAGTTGTCGCCATAATCTTGAGTTCGTTGATTGCCTATTTCTTCTACAAAAACTCCCAAGATACAGCCTTGAACGAGCTTTACACCAAGGAAGTGAATCAAGATTTAGATTCTATAGAATAAAAGTACACAAGCTTTAAAAACAAATAATTTTAGCCTTCATTAGGCTTAAATACTAGCTTTAATATCAAAATCCTAACATAGCTAGCCATAAGATTAAAATCCAATAAGTAAATCCAAAATAATCTTTGTATTTTTGTGATATTCGAAACAATACACATATGCACAACGAGAATATTTTGAACCAGGAAATTTCTTTTGATACTTTTAAAGAAGAAATACTTCATGATTATTATTTAGCTCGCTTAAGCCGTGAAACCAGTCTTTTAGGAAGACGTGAAGTATTAACCGGTAAAGCTAAATTTGGAATTTTTGGTGATGGAAAAGAACTTCCACAAATCGCCATGGCTAAAGTTTTTAAAAATGGAGACTTCCGTTCGGGGTATTATCGTGACCAAACTTTTATGATGGCCATTGAGCAACTAAGTATCGAAGGGTTTTTTGCTCAATTATATGCTGTAACCGATGAAACAGTAGAGAAATCTTCGTCGGGAAGACAGATGACCTCACACTTTGCTACGCACTCTTTGAACAAAGATGGTTCTTGGAAAAAGTTGACGGAACAAAAAAATTCAAGTGCTGACATATCTCCAACAGCGGGTCAAATGCCTAGATTAGTTGGTTTGGCACAAGCGTCTAAATACTATAGAAATCATCCAGAAGCAGACGAGTCTAACAATTTTTCTATCCAAGGAAACGAAATCGCATTTGGTACTATTGGTGATGCCTCTACGTCTGAAGGTCATTTCTGGGAATCGATTAATGCGGCAGGTGTTTTACAAATCCCTATGATTATCTCTATTTGGGACGATGAATATGGGATTTCTGTTGGACACAATTATCAACGAACTAAAAAGAATTTATCTGAAATGCTAAAGGGCTTTCAGAGAACGGATAACGAGCGAGGTTATGAAATCATCACAACCTATGCACACGACTATCCACACTTGGTAGAGTCTTATCAAAAAGCTGAAAGATTAGCTAGAGAGGAGCATATTCCTGTAGTTATTCACGTGAGAGAATGTACGCAACCCCAAGGTCACTCAACTTCTGGTTCACACGAAAGATATAAATCGAAAGAACGCTTAGACTGGGAGAACAAGATGGACAATATCGAGTCTTTTCGCAAATGGATCTTGGATTTCGAAGTGAGCGAAGGTGATCAAGTTTTAAATATTGCCACAGAAGAAGAGCTTAGTGAAATCGATAAACAAACTAAAAAAGAAGCTAAGGCAGGTCAAAAATCAGCATGGGAAGTATATACCTCTCAGATCGATGATCTTAAAAATGCTGCAGTTCCTTTATTAAAAAACCTAGCGGAGTCTTCTGCCAATAAAAATGAAATTTTAGAGGAAATTAATGCCTTATCTACCAAATTAAGCACTTATAAAAGAGATGTTTTCCATACGGTTAGAAAATCATTAAGATTAAGTATTAATGAAAATACGAGTGCACGCACGGCTTTGATTAATTGGTTGAATCACGCGATTGCAAAACAAAGAGAAAATTATTCATCTCATTTATATTTTGAAACTGCAGAACAATTACCTGCAGCTATTGCTCCAGAGCTTAGCGAGGATTCTGAATTAGTGGATGGCCGCGTTGTTTTAAGAGATAACTTCAAAGAAATTTTCAAAAATAATCCTAAAGTATTAGTTTTCGGTGAAGACAGTGGAAACATTGGCGACGTAAACCAAGGATTAGAAGGTTTACAGCAAATTTACGGCGAAAGTAAAGTAAGCGATACTGGAATACGTGAAGCTACTATTCTTGGTCAGGGTATTGGATTGGCGATGCGCGGTTTGAGACCTATTGCTGAAATTCAGTATTTAGATTATGTTTTGTATTGTCTACAAGGAATGAGTGATGATTTGGCAACGGTATTATATCGTACCAAAGGCCGCCAGAAAGCTCCTGTAATTGTTAGAACGCGTGGTCATAGATTAGAAGGGATTTGGCATGCTGGTTCTCCTATGGGAGGAATCTTGAATTTAGTTCGCGGAATGTATGTATTGGTTCCTAGAGATTTAACCAAAGCAGCAGGCTTTTATAATTCATTATTAAAAACAGAGACACCTGCGATTGTGGTAGAAAGCTTGAATGGATATCGACTAAAAGAAAAAATGCCAAGTAACTTAGGTGAGTTTACAACACCTATTGGCGAAGTAGAAATCACCAAAGAAGGGAAAGATCTTACCTTATTAACTTATGGTTCAACATGGAGAATTGTTGACGAGGCGGCTAAAGAATTAGAAAGTTTAGGAATCAGTGCTGAAGTTATTGATGCTCAATCCTTAATTCCTTTTGACAATTCTCAACGAATTAAGAAAAGTTTAGAAAAAACAAATCGTTTGGTTATTATAGACGAGGACGTTCCTGGTGGAGCCTCTGCCTATATGCTTAAAAACATCTTAGAAGACATGGATGGTTATCGTCTTTTGGATAGCAAACCACTAACTATTACAGCCAATGACCATAGAACGGCTTATGCTACGGATGGAGACTACTTCTCTAAACCATCATTAGATGATATTGTTGAACAAGTTTATAACCTTATGAACGAAAGTAATCCAGCTAAATTTCCAAGTATTTTCGGATAATTGGATATTTTTTTTAAAATTATTAATAAGGGAATCTATAAATCAAGTAGATTCCCTTTAATTTTGTTGTTATCTTGAAATCAGAATTACTAAATTTTAAATTATGAGAATTGATATTGTCACTGTTTTGCCTGAGCTATTAGAAAGTCCATTTGCCGCATCTATTTTAAAACGTGCACAAGAAAAAGGCTTGGTAGAGGTGCATCTTCATAATTTACGTGATTGGACTACAGATAATTACAAATCAGTGGATGATTATCAATATGGTGGTGGCGCAGGAATGGTGATGACGCCAGAACCTATTCAAAGGTGTTTTGAGGAATTGATGAAAGACCGTACCTATGATGAAATTATTTATCTGACACCAGATGGAAAGACTTTTAATCAGAAAATCGCAAATCAGCTATCTTTAAAAGGCAATATTTTAATGCTTTGTGGACATTATAAAGGTGTTGACCAAAGAATTCGGGACAAATATATCAGTCTCGAGATTTCTGTGGGTGATTTTGTTTTAAGTGGTGGAGAGTTAGCTGCTGCTATTGTAGCTGACGCAGTTATTCGCCTACTTCCGGGAGTTTTAAATGATGAGACTTCTGCTTTAGAAGATTCTTTTCAAGACAATCTATTAGCACCACCCGTTTATACCCGTCCAGCAGTTTGGGAAGGGATGGAGGTTCCAAAAATCCTATTGAGCGGCGATTTTAAGAAAATAGATGAATGGCGTGAAAGTCAAGCACTAAAACGAACCCAAGAGCGTCGACCAGATTTGCTAGAGGATTAATATTTAGTCTATTAAATTATTATCTCGCGCTTTAATGATGGCTTCAATCTTATTATGTACCTGCAGCTTTTTGTAGATATTTTCGATGTGCTTGCGCACCGTTCCCGAAGAAATAAATAAATTATCTGCAATGATAGAATAACTTAATCCTTTGGACAATTGCTCCAAAACTTCGGTTTCTCTATCCGTGAGTTTGATTTTCTCTTTATCTTCAGAATCTATATTTACAATGGGATTTCGTAGAAGTCTTAATGTTTTAATGGCAATGGATGGATTCATCGCTGCTCCGCCATTCATGGTATCTACAATCCCTTGATGTAGCTCATCGGGTTTCGTTTCTTTCAGCAAATAGCCATCGGCCCCAGCTTTGATGGCATTAAAAATATTTTCGTCATTATCAAAAACAGTTAGCATAACTATTTTTATATGAGGATAACGCATTTTAATTTCAGCAGTTGCTTGAATCCCGTTCATAATGGGCATTTCTATATCCATTAAAATTAAATCCACAGCATGATTCTCCTCAAGTTTATCTACTATTTCTTGACCATTGAGAGCAGAGAACCTGAAATCTAGATCAGGGAAAAAAGACAATTTTTCTTTTATGGCCAAGATGAGAAATGTATTGTCGTCGACGATTGATATACGAGTTTTCATGGGTTGAGTTTTATAGGTGATTGCTTGAAAACACTAGAGTTCAAGATTAATTTCGGTTCCTTTATTTAGGGTAGAGTGAATATGTAGGTTAGCACATAAATCTTTAGCTCTCTTGTGCATAGAAAGTATTCCATTGCTGACTTTAGCATTTTTCTGATCAAAACCAACACCATTATCTCTAATGCTAAAATTTATTTTATCTATTTTTTTAGTTATTAAAACCTCTATTTTACTTGCATGGGAATATTTAATGGCATTATTAACTGCTTCTTGAATTATTCGATAAATATTCATGCCTTCTACCGAATTGAAGTTTTGATCTAGACTTAAGTTTTTATCAATCTCAAACAGAAAACTGGTATTATTTAAACTAAGATTCGCTTTTTCTATAAAATTTGTGATACGCGATTGCAAATCAGCAAAGCTAATTTCACTTTGATTCATGGCCCAAATCGTATCTCTCAATTCATTAATTGTTTCGCGGGTAAAATCACTAATTTGATCTAACTTATTCAAAAGCGGCTCATTATCAATATTATAAGCATAATCTAGATTATCTAAGGAAGAAATAACAAAGGTGAGCTGCGAGCCTATGTTATCATGTAAATCTCTAGAGATTCGTAAACGTTGTTCCTGCAACTTATTTTGTGTTTCGATTCGAGCTAAGGCTGATTTCAATTCATTTTCCTTGTGTAATTGATTCGTTTTTAATTTTTGTTGGTTCCAGAATAAATATCCTAAGATACCTATAACTAAAGTTAATCCAATTAAACCTATTACGGTATATCCTCTTCGCTGTAATTTTAATTCTTTTTCAGCTATATCGGCACGATGGATTAGTATTTCTTTTTCCTTTTCTGCAGTTTCATATTGAATAGACATTTCGTTGATGTGTCTTGCTTTGGATTCAGAAAACATTTCATCCTCATTTTCTTTATATTTTATGTAATAGGCTAAAGCATTTTTAAAATCATTTTTATATAGACTTAATTCATGATATCTAAAATAGCCTTCAGACAAAAATCTTTTTTCACCTGTTTTATAGGTTTCTTTCATAGCACTATCTAAAATGATTTTAGCCTGTTGAAATTGCTTTTTATCCATCAATATTTTGCTCAAATTGATTAATGTGATCGGATTAGGTTCTTTCTTATCACCAACTTCTAGGGATAATAAGGTATATTTCTCTGCATTATTCAGGTCATTTAATTTAGTATATGTATTCCCAATATTGGAGTACCACGTGCTTAAATAGCCATATTCTTTATTCTTTTTAAAACTTTCAACAGCCATTTTGTTGTAATACAGTGCGCTATCAAAAACATTAAGTTCATCGTATGCAATACCAATAAGTCCATAACCTCTCCCGATGCTCAATTCATCATTCATCTTTTTGGCAGAAATAATCGATTTTTTATGCCACTCAATGGCCTTCTTATAATCATTCATTCTATCATAGGTATAACCAATCTCTTGAATAGCCCTCGTTACAAATAGATTATCCTTTAAACGATTTTGTCTAAATTCTAGTTCTTCAAATCCTTTTGCCAAAGCCTCCGGATACATTCCATTTTTTTGATATCCACGGTGAGCATAAAACATCGCATTGGCTGCCAATGAATCATTTAAACCAATAAGATATTTTGAGGCAATATTTAAGTTTTTGATTTGAAGAAAAGTTCGATTTTCCATGAAATTAGAAATGCCCATCTTATAATAGGCTTTACCCAAAAGGAGAGAATCATTCGTGTAATCTATCACCTTGGCAGCAGCATCATAGGCAGAAGTTGCATCTCGATTATAATAGTAGGCATCTGCCAAATTCAAATAAGACATTGCTTTAGCATCTCCATTTTGCGAGGCTATGCTAGTCCTTATACTATCTATATTTTGACCTACTGCAAATGATGTCAAAAGTGATATCAATAAACAAAATCTAGTTGTAATCTTTTGCATCATAAGTTTGAATTTATATAAATGTACTAAAATGACAAAAGCGCACAAACTAGTTATACGCTTATTATCAGGGTTTAGGTTGTTAGAATAGTTGAGTTAGTTTATTCACATTCTATTTAATTAGGTTTTAGTCTAAATGAGCCCTGAAATTACCGTCAGTGATGCTTAATATACTCGGAGAAGCTTCTTGGTTAAAGCCATCGAATTTGAATGTACCTTCTACCACTACTCCATCATCCTTAGTAATAACTACTTCTCCCTCGGGCACAGCACCACTAAGCTGGGTTATATAACTATTTACCCATCCCGTATTGCTGCTTACTCTATAATGCATAAGCATGCTAGCATCTGTGGCATTAGTTCCAATGCGGTAAGTTCCGATACCTGTATAATTATAAACCTGTAGGGTCATAGCTTCTCCGTCATTGGTAGAACCTTGAACAAGGAGCATATCATTTGAGATTTGAGCTGCTACTAAATCAGCATAATTCGAATCTGTGGACCAATCAATGTCTGCCACCTTTGCCGTAATAAAGTCAGCATCTCCAGAAGTATCACCGCCATCATCGTCGCTGCTACAAGAGAACATAATAATTGACAAAATCGATAATAGAAAAATTGCTGAGTGAGTTTTAAAAGTTTTCATAAGCGTAGTTTTATTGTTAAAACAAATATAAAACTAGTTTATCGTAGATAAAATACGATAAATTACGTATTTAACTTGATACGATCATCAGAAATAGAAAAAGCACACAATTGAATGTGTGCCTTTTCTTAAATTAATTAAAGCTAATGCTTTTAAGAATTCATCCTTACCTGCTTGACATATCATCTACATAACGAGTTCTAAATCCACCACCCGTTAAATGTATTAAGCTAGGCGTTGACATTAGGTTGCAAGCGTCAAAATAAAATGTTCCTTGAATAATATCACCATTATTCGAAGTAATGGCAACCAATAACATTAGAAACATCGCGAGAATAGCCGAGAAATGTTTCTAGATATGAAACCTTAGTTTTTCGCGATCGGTAATTTGTATTTTATCGAATTCCTGAATTAAGCGCTTATGGAGTTCTAAAGTAGAATCCATTAATTCTCTAAAATTTAAGCTCTTATAGTTCTTATCCGCAAGATAAACGGGAATATTCCAAATGAGATAGGCTAATACAAAAATAGAAGCGAAAAGTAAAGGGACAGCTAAAACAATACGAAATGGATCAATATGCTGATTAATAGACAATAATAAATCCTGCGCTTGATCGAACTTCCACAGAAGCAGATACATGAGAAAAACAGCACAAATACTCCAGGCATTTCTGTTTATCTCGGTCCAAACAAAATCTAGCCAGATATAAAGTTTCAAAAACCATAGTTTCAGGCTTCGCATAAATATTGAGTTTACTCAAATTTAAGGAAAACATATTATAATATAGCTTAAATTATTAAACTCAACATAATAATACACTTAAAACCCGAATTGAATATTTATTACAAACCACAAATCATTCTATAACACTTTCTTAAACCGGAATTGGAGGATGACTTTGAATAAAATCAGCTACGAGTTGTGGATCATCTGTTAAATAAAGTAATTCTTTGTAAGGCTGGTCAACAGCAAGCTGATGCAACACAGAATACAAAGAAGTATCCTCCACATATCGCTTTTTGCTCAAGAAAACCATAGGACTGTAATAACCAAAAGTTCCGTAGTGATTTTGTGCTGCCTCTTGGAAGATTTCTTGCGTAGTTCCTGCACTACCTGGTGCATAAACAACACCGTATAGCGCCATGGCTAGCAAAGTATCTTCTCTAATTGAGTTCGAAAAATATTTTGCGATGTGCGATGCAAAAACATTACTTGGTTCATGTCCATAAAACCAAGTTGGAATAGCCAGATTTTCCTTTCCATCCGGGAACATCTCTAAGACTTTCAAAGCATTATTCACATAGTTTTTGGCTAAATAATCTCTTGGGATTTCGATTTGATTATCAAAATCTAAATCACTCAAAATTTCAATGGCAGTAGCTAAATCTTTGTCCGTTCGATTGGCCATATAGGCACCCAAATTAGCAGCTTCCATAATTCCAGGTCCACCACCCGTCATGATATAATAATCTTTCTCAGCTAACAATTTTGCAGCCTTTGCAACTTTTACATAGTATTCGGAGCCCCGTCTTGTAGCATGTCCTCCCATAAAGCCCACGGCTTTCTTTTCGGTCATACCCTTTTTGTCAAAGCCCATGAGTCTTCGCAAACTTTCATCTATATTAAAATCGTGTAAACGCTGAGCCATGGCTTCAAAAAGTGGCGGATTGTATTTATTTTTAACAAAGCGCTGATAGATTTTTAAATCTACAGAAGCATCATTTTCAAAATTATAACCTTCTAATAGCTCCTGATATGTATAGAGAGCGTTTCGATTGGGATTATAAGGGAGATTTTTAAACTTTGGATAAACAATCGCACCATATGAAATTACTTCTGTAGCTTGATTTCGATTAAATGCACAGCTCAAAAAAGTAGTATTTTCGTACTTAAACTGGCCCCAATCTATATTTTCATTCTTAAAATTAATTCCTTGAATCACTAAATCCGTGAGATCTTTATTCTCTTTCGTGTAGTTATTCCAAGCTTTTAAGCTATTAATAAGTATGCCTGACTCCATAGTAATTTAAAACAATACAGGTTTAATATCTTTATCAAAAATCTTCTTTAATTCAGGTGGAATATCAATAAAATTATTATTAAAATCATCGAAAAAATCCTTCGTCTCTTCAGATAATAATTCTTGATAGGATTCCAAGATCTTTGGCCCAAATACCATCGGCGAAATCTGTGTTTCACCATCTTTTATAACTCCAATCACATGATATTCATCCAACTCCTCAATGGGTTGTTGAGTAAAAGAACAATGCTCTAAATCATTCTCTACTTGCATCATCTCCTCCATTTCTTCCTGATGTTGCCGCATAAAATCCTGCATTTTCAGCATAGATTCTTGTGAGACTTTTTTCATCATATCGCGTTTACAAGACTCACATATAGCATATTCGAATATAGCTGTGTGATGGCTATCTCCTAGGTTTCTGTGGTATGCTTTTTCTACAAAGTAGAGTTGATTATCTAGTTTTTTTTCGCATACCGAACAGTTTTCAAAGAGCTCTCCTGTAACATCTGAAAGTAATTTTTTGGGTAATGACATAAATTCAAAGTTAGATAATATTTTGTTGAAATTAAATCTTATCCAATAATCTTCTTAGCAAGAATTGGATAAGTAAAATTTAATACTAATTAATGTGTTTGATCCTTGATTTTGGCATTTCTGCTCACAAACCAAGACACCAATAAACCGATTCCCATTACGCTGATGATGCTAATAAGATAATTTTGAATGGTAAACTTAACGGGGAACGGAACGTTAAAACTCACCATCACAAGGCTAAACTCATGTTGCATCCACGCAAAGAAACTCCCTACCAGCAATCCAAAAATAAGCGCATATAAAGTAATAAGCATTCCGGTGTAGAAATAGGTTTTGCGCAAAGACGTATTATTGAATCCCATGCTATGTAAAGTTCTAGATTCCGGTGCTTTGTCTAAAATCAAAATAGCGATAGATCCAGCTAAATTAAAACTAGCAATGATTAATATTAAAAAACAAATCAAGTAAATAATTAAGTTTTCTGTATTCATCATTTTCAAGAAAGCAGCATCGATTTCCTGACGCGTTTTAACCTGGTAGTCGTCGCCGACAATGTTTTGAATCTTACGTTTAAGTTTATTTAAATCACCTGCGTTCGCCTTAATTTCTATTCCAGAGAACTGAGCTTCATTATAGTTTAACAAAGCTTGAGCAAGTTCTAAATTAGAAAAAACATAGTTGGCAAACTTATCATTAATGAAAAATATACCCGACGAAAATGCCATGACTTTGTTTACAGCATCTTCTTCATTACTGATTAATCCCTTTCCTGGTTTGGGAACATAGAGTTGCACTGGTAAATCAGGATCCGTAAATAAAGATAATCGAGATGAAACTTCTGTCCCAATAACAATCTCGTCTAGGTATTCTCTACCTAAAGGATCTCCAATCCTCACCATGGTATCTAAACGAAAAATTTGATTGAAATTCTCGTCGATTCCTTTTAGAGTCACTATATGATTCTTGTTATTATAACGAATAAAAGCCCTTTCTTCTATGACTTTACTAATCGTTTCCACCTCATCGAAAGCCAATATTTCATTTAATTTTGCTTCAAATTCTGCAGAAGATTGAATGGATTTTCCTTTGACGGGTGAAATGGCAATTTCAGGGTTTATATTGGAGTAAAATTGTAGGTTTACGCTCTCTAATCCCGTAAAAACCGACATGATAATAAACAAGCATGCGGTGACAAATCCCAAGGCTAAAAATGCAATCCAAGATATCACATTTACTTCAATGGCATTTTTACCAGAGAAGACATACTTTCGTGCAAGTTTAAAGGGAAATAAATTCATTGATGATTTAAGATCAACTAATTATAATGTTGGATTATCTCCTTTACCTTTCAAAGCTCTGTCAATTTCATCGGCTTTATCTAAGGTAACATCTACAAAGAATTGCAACTCAGGAACGATTCGCATTTGTTTGCCAATACGATTTCCTAATTCACCTCTAATATAAGTGTGATTTTCCTTCACAAAGTCCATTACCTTATCGGTATTGTTGGTTGGGAAAATACTTAAATAAACTTTAGAAATAGATAAATCTGAAGTTGTTCTAACCTCAGTAACTGTAATCAACATATTACGACTAATTTTACTAGTCAATTGTCTGAAGATATCGGCCATATCTTGTTGTATCAGTTGATTTACTTTACTCAGTCGATTGCTTTCCATGATTGTAGTGTTTAAATATAGCTTTGAAATCGTGATGGGCATAAGCCATGGACACGAATTTTTGACAAAATTACGGATTTTAAAATCAGTTTCGGCCTGTGCTAGAAGCTATTTGTTTTATTTTATAGAGTATCTCGTCGAGTCCGTTGGTTTTAATCTCAAAAACCGTAGACATCAACATGCCTAATTTTCCGGGAGGAAATCCTTTGCGCTGAAACCATTCCAAATAAGAAATCGGTAAATCCGAAATCATTTTGCCTTTATATTTACCAAAAGGCATGGGAGTACTAACGGTATCGAGCAATACTTTTTTATCCAAAACTATTTAAATATAAACCTTTCTGCAGGTATTGCCGCATTGGGAATAATCTTATTAAAAATCACAACATATTCCTTTCCACCCACTGGCGTAGCCTCCATTCTATGCGCAAAAGTATAATTACCAACTTTCTTAAAATCTGAATAATATACAGTTTCTAATTCATTTTGCTCCTTCAACAACTGAAAGCTTTTAGTATCGAACCAATAATAATTCTCTACGGTGTTCTTGGTTAGTTTAACCTTAAACACATCCTTTGAGTTTAATTTTTCATTCGCCTCTAAACTCAGTTTGAAACCTTTCTTTTTATAATTTAATATATCAGTTTCAAAAGCATCTTTCTGATAATTAGCTAACTTCTTATAATTCCCGCCGAGTTCATTGTAAGTATAGGCTTGTTCTCCATCAAAACCTTCACTCAGCATTTCTTTGCCATCTACAATATAACTCACTCTTTTGAAATAAGGTCTTGCGTGCTCTATTTTAATTTGCACCACATCGCTAACATCGATCGAAACCTGCCCTTCTATAATAATACTATTTAAATGGTTCCAAGTGTCTATTCCACCTGTAACTTCTAAATGCTTGTCAATAATTTCCTCAGCAGTTTGGGCGTTTAAAAACCCAAGACTGATGCATAGAAATAACGCGAAAATTTTATTCATCTTCAAATATAAATTAAGCTTGTCAATATCCAACTATTGTTCCAAGTTTGCAAGATAATCACGTGCTTCTTCTAGATCCTCTGGCGTGTCTATGCCAATTGTTTTATAAGCTGTCTCCACAACTTTTATGCGATAGCCATTTTCTAAATAACGTAACTGCTCTAGTTTCTCTGCCTTTTCTAAGGTTCCTGGTTCAAGTCGTGTAAAATCAAGCAATGCCTTTTTGCGATAGGCATAAATACCCACATGTTTATAATATTCTATCGACGTATTTTCTTCTCTAATAAAGGGAATAACAGAGCGCGAAAAATAGAGCGCATCCATATTATTCGCCACAACCACTTTAACGTTGTTAGGATTTTGAACATCTTCTTCAGACGCTAATTTCTCCATGAGTGTGACTACATCCACCTTTTTGTCTACATCTTTTTTAAAAACATTTATCAAGGATGTTAGAGCTTCGGTAGCTGTAAAAGGCTCATCCCCTTGAACATTTACAACCACATCTACGTCCATATCTTGAATCACTTCCGCAATTCTATCACTTCCGCTCGCATGATGGGGCGAAGTCATTACCGCCTTACCACCAACACCTTCAATGTCCTGTATTATCTTTAGATGATCTGCTGCCACAATCACTTCATTAAACAAATTAGATTTTTTCACCGCCAAATAAGTAGTAGCAATCACCGAGTGTTGGCCAAGCTTCTCCAATAACTTGCCGGGAAAACGTGTAGCACCTAAACGTGCAGGAATAACAGCGACTACTTTCATTTGATTATATTTGTTTACATTAGACAATTAAAGAAGGCAAATTAAAGTTTTTTAAAAGAATATTTTAAGTTTCTTTTAAATTTAATTTATATTTGGTGAATAATTTAGGTACTATGAAGAACATTATAAAAATAGCTCTATTAGTTTTAGCTCTTTTCTTATCTTTTATGATCTACCGATCAGTTGATGGATTGGTGAATTTCAATCAACAAAGGCTTGAGCGTTACGCTATTGCAGCGGAACAACTACAAGATGTTGCGAATGCTCAACGTTTATATAGAGTATTTAAAGGTGAGTATACAGACAATCTAGACTCGCTTAAGCAATACTTGAGCGATGGTAAAATCTATATGATTAACCGTACAGATTCTTCTGGCTATGTTTATGATGCAAGAAAAAGAATTGACGTGATGAAGAATTTCACAGTTATTGACACCATTGTATCTCAGACCAGCGTTAAAGATTCAGTTCTTGGAAATCGATCTCTAGAGAATTTTGGTTTTGTTCCAATTGAAGGAAAAAATATTCCAATCGAAATGTATGCATCTTATGTTGATAGAGTGGTTGGAACTGATAGCACCAATGTTCAAAGAGATCACTTGTTCAAAGCATCGGTAAGCAAAAGAGCTGTATTGGCAGGTCTTGGAGATGATTACATCAACCGTGAAATGAACGACGAAACTTCAGCAGTTAAGGCCGATGAAATTCAAGTGGGTAGCGACAGACGTCCAACACTAGAAGGAAACTGGTCATCTGAAGTTGATAGAATTATTAAGGATAAACGATCTGGTTTAAACAAATAATCCTATTATGGCAATTAAAAAACTATCCATCCTTTTCTTGAGGGATGGATTTTCTTTTTGTGTAGCAAAAGACGCTGAGCTGATTCATACCGAGAAAGTCCGATTTAAAGCTTCTCAAGAGAATACTTATTATGACCTGCTGAATCAGAAGTTAGATCAACAATTGTATTTAAATCAAAATTACGATCAGGTTCATTTGGCTTATTTAGGTGATCAATTCAATATTATTCCTCGTAGCTATTTCGAGAAAGATCAAGACGCTCAAAAATGGCTAGAATTTAATACTGAAATTTATGAAGGGGATAGTATTGAAACTACCAAGCTTTCGAATTATAATGCAGAATTAATTTATGCTTATCCACAAGAATTAAAAGAAATTATAGATAGAAAGTTTAAAGGTGCTAAAATAGAGAGTGCTTCGGCTCTTTTCATCAATAGTTTTGAATTAAAGGATGATAAGGCTCAAATATTTTTAAATATTCACACGAATCAACTAGAACTTTTAGCTTTTAAAAATAAAGGATTATATTTTTATAATATCTTTGAAATTGAAACCAAAGAAGATTTAGTATATTATATTCTGAATAGTTTCAAACAGCTCGAACTCGACCCCAACGAACTTGAAGTCTATTATTTTGGTGGAGATTTGGAGGATGCAAGTTTAAAAATGATGATGAATTTTATTCGTCATGTTATGCCAGGAATATCCAACACCACCGAATTATCTTATTACACCGAACTACAAAATTTATCATGAGAATTATATCAGGAAAATGGAAAGGAAGACGCTTTATCGCGCCCAACAACCTACCAACAAGACCCACCACCGATTTTGCAAAAGAAGCTTTATTCAATATTTTGAATCACCAGCTATATCTAGATGAAATCAAGGTCTTAGATCTGTTTGCGGGTATTGGTAGCATAAGCTTGGAATTCGCTTCTCGTGGTGCTATTAAAGTGGATGCTGTTGAGCAAAACCCAATTTGCGTTGACTTTATCAATCAAAGCATCGAAAAAATTGAAGCCAAGGAAATTGAAGTATTCAAACATGATGTTTTTCAATTCCTAACACGTAGTTTACACGATAAATATGATGTAGTCTTTGCTGATCCACCTTATGATTTGGAAGAAGAAGATTATAATAAAATCGTATCTCTGGTTTTTGAGAATGACTATATCGAAGAAGATGGAATGTTTATTTTAGAACATCCAAAAGGCATTAGCTTCGAAGAACATCCTAAATTCTCTGAACATAAGAAATATGGTAATGTAAACTTTAGTTTCTTTTATACTTAAATCAACCTATAATTTAGCTTAAAGTATCTTTTGGATTCGCCCATTCCAAGGTGCGAATTGGGAATGGTATACCAATAGAGTTTTCATCGAACACCTCTTTGATGACCATCATGGCTTCAGATCTCGCTTCTAAAACATTCAGGTAAGATTCGGAGGCAATCCAAAACCTTATTTGAAAGTTAATGGAGCTATCATCAAATTCAAGCCAATGAAATTCAACCTGCTCATAATCTAACTGTAAGAAGTGTTTAGTTATCGCATCGGTTGCTAATTTCTTAACAATCCGCATATCACTATCATAATGCACTCCACAGGTAATTTTGGTTCTAGTTCTTGGCGTTAATCCATAATTTTTAAATGGGCTCTCAATGATCATCTTATTTGGAATCACCACGATATTATTATCTACCTCTCTAATTCGGGTATTACGAAGCGTTATTTCTTCAATCGTTCCGGCATATCCATTGGTTTCCACATAATCGCCCACATTCATAATATCATTTAAGGAAATAAAGACCCCCGAAAATGTATTGGCCAAAGCTCCCTGAAAGGCAAGTGCCACTGCCAAACCAGCAATACCACCGGCAGCTAAAATACCTTTCAACAAGTTGCTCATGTTCAACAAGCTAATGGCAATCACAACCCCGGTTAGAATAATTAGGATGGACACTACATTAGCTACCAAAGATCGAATCGATGCGCGCTTAATGACTTTGTTGAGAATTTTCTTTACCCATCGTTTGGTATAAATGCTCAAAATATAACAGAGCGTAAAAACCACCAAGGATAAAATTATTTCTGGGAGATATTCAATCAAAGAATCTTTCCAACTGAATATTCTATCCCACATTTTCTCCCACGAAGTCTTAAATCCTTCAGAAACTTTTTCAACATTCTTTCCCAAGTCAGAATCTTCTTTCTCTTGCTGAATTAATAATAAGATTTTATATAAGTTCATAGTTTCTGAATCGAAAATAATGCTAAATATAAGGAATTGAAGTAGAAAAAAAGCGTTCATTTCTGAACGCTTTATAATTTTTAAAAAGATACTGAATCAAATTTGAATGTGGATTACATATTCTCAATAACCATAGAAGAGGCTCCACCTCCACCATTACAAATTCCGATACCTCCGTATTTACCCGCATTTTGCTTCAATACATTAATTAAAGTTACCAAAATCCTAGATCCTGAATTTCCGAGTGGATGTCCTAATGAAACCGCTCCTCCATTCACGTTAACTTTAGCTGGATCTAGGTCTAATAATTTAATATTCGCCAATCCTACTACTGCAAATGCTTCGTTTAACTCAAAGTAATCAACGTCTGTCATCTTTAGGCCTGCTTTAGCAACTGCCTTAGGAAGTGCTTTGGCTGGAGCCGTTGTAAACCATTCTGGCTCGTGAGCTGCATCTGCATATCCAACAATTTTAGCTAAAGGCTTTAAACTTAATTCTTCTGCTTTTTCTTTAGACATTAAAACAACTGCAGAAGCTCCATCATTTAACGTAGATGCGTTGGCCGCAGTTACAGTTCCGTCTTTCGTAAAAGCTGGGCGTAAACTTGGCACTCTGTCTAATTTAATATTTTTGAACTCCTCATCTTCTTTCACAATAATAGGTTCTCCTCTTCTCTGTGGTACTTCAACCGGAACGATTTCCTCATCGAATCTACCTTCTGCCCAAGCTTTGGTTGATCTGTTATAGGATTCAATTGCAAAATTGTCTTGTTCTTCTCTCGAGAAGTCATACTCAGTTGCACATAAATCTGCACATACTCCCATTACATTTTTATCATATGCATCAGTTAAACCATCATTAACGATACCATCGATTAATTGTGTATTTCCGAATTTATTACCTGTTCTAGCGGTCATTGAATAGAAAGGAGTCATCGACATATTTTCCATTCCTCCAGCTACAATCACATCTGCATCTCCTGCTTTAATCGCTTGAGCTGCTTGCATAACTGCTTTTAATCCAGATGCACAAACTTTGTTAATCGTAGTACATGGAACATCGTTTGGAAGTCCTGCTCCTAAAGCTGCTTGACGTGCAGGTGCCTGACCTTCACCAGCTTGAAGAACGTTACCCATGTAAACTTCTTCTACTTTATCTGCCGATAAACCAATTTTATCTAAAGCACCTTTAATAGCTATCGAACCTAATTTGGTAGCAGGAACAGTTGATAAACCACCTAAAAAACTACCGATTGGAGTTCTAACAGCTGATACTATATAAACTTCTTTCATAATTATTATAATGTGTTAACTAAATTTTTTTCTACTTTCATTCTCCAACCAAATGGATCTTCAGATTTGTTGTTTTGGATGTCCATCAACTGTTTTTTCAATTGTTTACCCCAAGACTCTTCCGTTGGCATATCAGCTAAGTCTAGTGTTTCGTCTGGATAACCAATAGCAGAGAATGTATTTAATACAACCGCTGTACCACACCCGAATACTTCTTTCAAGCTTCCATCTTTATGTGCTGCTTTCATTTCGCTTACTTTAATAGGTCTTTCTTCAACTTTCCAACCATTATGTTTAGCAATATTGATAAGACTATTACGAGTTACCCCGTTTAGGATTCTTTCTGAAATTGGCGCAGTAATCAATGTATCGTTAATTCTAACAAATACATTCATAGTACCAGCCTCCTCAATATATTCATGCGTACTTGCGTCTGTCCAAATTACTTGGTCGAAGCCTTCTTCTCTTGCTAATTTCGTAGGATAAAAAGAAGCTGCATAGTTACCAGCTGCTTTGGCATACCCCACACCTCCGTTCGCAGATCTAGAATATTTATCTGCAATCTTAACGCGTAATGGTTTAGCATAGTAATCAGGAGCAACCGCAGTAATCACACAGAACATAAATTCTTCTGAAGATCTAGCGGTAATCATTGGCTCAGTAGCAAAAATAAATGGTCTAAGGTATAAAGCCATACCATAAGTTGGCGGAACCCAATCTCTATCTATATCTAAAAGAGCTTTTAAACCATCCATGAAAACATCTTTAGGAACAGGAGGCATATTCAAACGAATCGCAGAATTGTTGATTCTTTCGAAGTTTTTTTCTGGGCGGAACATAAATACGTCATCATTCTCATCTTTATAAGCTTTCATTCCTTCAAAACAAGCTTGTCCGTAGTGGATTGCTTGCATAGCAGGAGAGAAACTCATTTCTTGAAATGGAATAATTTTAGCCTCGCCCCAAACGCCATCTTTATATTCGCAAACCAACATGTGATCCGCAAAGGTGTTACCAAAAGTTTTGATTTCTAAACTTTCAGGCGTTAGTCGAGAGCTTTTCACTTTTTCTATATACATCGTTATATTTTTAAAATTCTTATATTTATAGCTGCTCAAATTTAATTATATTTATGGAATTAATAAAACAAAAATTAACACATCCACTGATTTTTAACGAAATATGTTAAAACGAGAAATCAAAATAACCCAAGACGGAAGCAATACTCTATACATTCCAGAATGGAATGAAAGCTATCATTCTAAGCACGGAGCTTTGAGGGAAGCAGAGCATGTTTTCATAACAAATGGATTGGAAAAGTTCAATGATTCCAACGTGATTAATGTCCTTGAATATGGTTTCGGCACTGGTTTAAATGCCTTACTTTCTTTTATCTGGTCTCGCGACCATTCCAAATCTATAAACTATACCAGTCTTGAGAAATTTCCGGTTTCCACCACAGAAGTTGAAGCCATGGATTTTCATCAAGTTATAGCACAAAAATATTCTAATCTTCAAGCCGACCCAATATACGATTTTTTCTTAAAAATGCATCAATCAAAATGGGAAGAAAAAGTAAATTTGACTGATTTTTTTGAATTATTTAAGCAGGAGATCGGCTTTAAAGAGGTAAGACTCAAAGAAGAGACCTATGATGTTGTGTTTTTTGACGTTTTCGGAATGAGGGTTCAACCAGAACTATGGTCGGAAGAGATTTTTGAGAAGATTTATACGAGCCTCAAGATAGGTGGCTTATTCACAACTTATGCTTGTAATGGCCCTACCAAACGCGCTTTAAAAGCCTGTGGTTTTAGGGTCGAAAAATTAGCTGGACCTCCTGGTAAACGAGAAATGATTAATGCATGGAAAAAATAGATAGATTCAATATAAGGGTGTATGCACTAATTATACATCAAGACGCTATTTTAATACTTAAAGAACCCTACGCGGGAGAAATTTTATATAAATTTCCAGGTGGTGGATTAGAATTCGGTGAAAGCTTAATCGACGGCCTAAAAAGAGAGTTAAAAGAAGAATTAAACCTTGACCTGACTGAAGCAAATCATTTCTACACCCAAGAAGAATTTTTGGTTTCTAAATTTAGAGCCAATGAACAATTGCTTACCATATATTATAAGACTAAGGTTGATAATATAGAAAATCTCGTTAGATTGGATCAGTCTATTCAAGAATTAATGTGGATTCCACTTAATAAACTTTCTACCCAACATGTTAATCTACCCATTGACCAAATAGTTGTTACCAAGGTGAAGGCTGAATTAAAATAAAGTATTACAACCATAAAAGGTCCAAAAACGATAAAACCTAAGCCCATGCTTAGGTTTTATGATAGAATCCTATGAATTTAATATAGTCTAACGCTATTTAAATCAATCCTTGTTCATCGAAATAAAGTATGATAGCTTTTTTCATTAGCAATGCTTGTTCGTTTGATTTAAGCTCCGGCAATTCAGAGATCAACTCAAACTGAGGCCAACCATCAGCATCCTTCCCATCAAACCTATAGTAGCCATAAGGCTCGAGAAGACGACAAACGGCGATGTGCATTAAGTTCACCTTTTCGTCTTTTTTGAACCTCGCTTGACCTTTTCCTAATTCTTGAACCCCAATTAAAAATAAAATACCGTCTAAATCTATCGTTTCTCCGTCGGTGAAGTTAACCTTAAAAAATTCCAAGATCTTATCCCACTTTTCTATTTCTGTCATTTTATTTAAATCTTTTTTAAAAACAAAAGGCTTCGGGTTTTACACCGAAGCCTTTTACAAATATAATTATAAATTCTAATTCTTACGTAGAATTTCTACTCGTCTGTTGATCTCGTGACACTCTTCGGTATCCTCATTACAGATTGGGAATCTTTCACCCATTCCGCGTACCTGAAGTTTACTAGCATCAACACCCTCTTTAATTAAGGCATCCGCTACAGCTTGTGCACGTCTCTGAGATAACTTGTCGTTATAAGCATCAGCACCTCTCACGTCGGTATGACCATCTACATAGTAGAATCCATCCGTAGCTTTAATCTCAGCCGCTGCCTCTTCAATAGAACCATACTCGCTCATCTTAATCGTGAAGCTATCAAACTCGAACAATACATCTTCGAATACAATTTGCTTAGGGGCTTCTGGTTCTGGCTCTTCGATTACTCTAATCGGAGGAGGACAACCGTCGTACTCAATTAAACCTGGTGTATCTGGACACTCATCTACATCGTCTAGGATACCATCGCCATCTCTATCTTTATAAGGACAACCATTGTTCTCGATTGGACCTGGCTCTAATGGACATTCATCTTCGTGATCTGGTAAACCATCAGCATCTGTATCAGGACAACCATTAAATTTAGCTAAACCTGGCGTATCAGGACATTCGTCTTCCTTATCAGGTATTCCGTCACCATCGCGGTCTAATTTTCCAAATCTAAATACCAAACCTGCTGAATGTTGGAAAAAGTCGATGTTATCACCTTCTTTTCCTCTCATGTGGTAGTATTCACTCATAATATTAGCACCAAACTTCTCGGCGAACCAAAAGTTGATACCTAATCCTCCTGTCATAGCAAAGTGATCGCTTCCAGCAATCGCTCCATTACTAATAGGATGACCTTGTTGGTCTACAACATTTGTAAACTCCATATCTTGATAGTCTAAGTGATGAATACCAGCACCCACACGTAAATATGGATCAAACCATGAGGTTGGATTTAAAATGTATCCATTCGCTAAACGGTAACGCAAACCTAAAGTTCCGTTTATCATAAACTCATTTTCTACGTTTAAACGCTTATTATCAATTTGACCTAAATTGGCCGAGACATCCATATCAAAGGATCTGTTCAAACCTTTAACAATTGTAAGTTTCGCTGGGAAGGGAACAACACTATAGTCATCGAAATCAAAAAAACCATCACCAAATCCTCTTGCGGAGGTATGATCGGTTGCAAACATACTAATGCCTATTTGCCAATCATAGTGGTTACTAATGGGCTGAACTTGAATCTCGTCTTCGTTAACCTCTTGTGCATGTACTCCAGCGCTTATCAAAAGAAATAAAAGTAATAGCTGGTTGAATTTTTTCATAAAATCAATTTATTAAAGAAATAAAGATATAATATTTTTTATAATTGGAGTGAATTAATGTGCATTTTTTAAATCTGAGATCACCTGTGTAGGATTTTCATTAGCAAAAACAGCGCTACCTGCCACCAATGCATCTGCTCCACAAGCGATTAATTTACTTGCATTTTCCACATTAACACCACCATCAATTTCAATTAAAGTTGAAGCATTTTTTTGAATTATTAAATTCTTCGCTCTTTCTATTTTAGCGTAAGTGTTTTCAATAAATTTTTGTCCGCCAAATCCAGGATTTACCGACATGATTAATAATAAATCAATATCCTGTATCACCTCTTCCACAGCAGAAACTGGTGTGTGAGGATTCAGTGCCACTCCCGCTTTCATCCCTAAGCTTTTGATCACCTGAATCGAACGATGCAAGTGCGTACTTGCCTCCGCATGAATCGTTAGATAATCAGCGCCCAGCTTTTGAAACTCCTCAAAGTATCTCTCTGGATCAACAATCATTAAATGTACATCTAATGGTTTTTGAGCTAAAGATTGAATCGATTTCATGACCGGCATACCATAAGATATATTTGGAACAAAAACGCCATCCATAATATCCAAGTGAAACCAGTCTGCCTGACTTTGATTAACTAAATCTATATCCTTTGCCAAATGCAAAAAATCAGCAGCTAATACCGAAGGTGAAATCAATGCCATACCAAAAATTTGGTCGCTAAAATACTATTAATTGTGCAATTAATCAGAATTAAAATTAAAATTTAGCATTCTAGCCACAACATATATTAAGGTATATAGATTTTAAAAACTATGCTTTTTTTGAGAATAAATAATTCTTAAAATTAAGTAGGTTAAAAATTTATGTTTTATAAATATTCCTTTACTTTTGCACAAACCAAAAAAATGGAACAAACAGCATTATTATTTTCTACGCGCCAAAGTAAAGTTTTAGCAGAGAATATTGCTTCCCATTACGGACAACGTTTGGGGAAAATCGAGTTTCAAGAGTTCAGTGATGGGGAATACCAGCCTTCTTTTGAACAATCTGTGAGAGGTGCTCGTGTATTTTTAATCGGATCTACCTTCACACCCGACATCAATCTAATGGAAATGCTGTTGATGTGTGATGCCGCTAAAAGAGCCTCGGCTAAGAATATTACAGCTGTTATACCCTACTATGGTTATGCAAGACAAGATCGTAAAGACAATCCCAGAGTTCCTATTGGAGCTAAGTTGGTCGCTAACTTATTAACTGCGGCAGGAGCAACAAGGATTATGACGATGGACTTACACGCAGATCAAATTCAAGGTTTCTTTGAAATTCCCGTAGACCATTTATTTGCTTCAACCATTTTTGTAGATCATATTAATGGTTTGAATTTAGAAAATATTACCATGGCATCTCCAGATATGGGTGGAGCAAAACGCGCCAATGCCTATGCTAAGCATTTCAAAACAGATATCGTTATCTGTTACAAAGAAAGAAAAGAGGCCAATAAAGTGGCTCGCATGATGTTGATCGGTGATGTAAAAGATAGAGATGTTATTCTAGTAGATGATATGGTAGACACTGCCGGAACTATTACACAAGCAGCCGATTTAATGATGCAAAAAGGAGCTAAAAGCGTAAGAGCTATGGCGACGCATGCGGTATTATCAGGAAATGCATACGAAAGAATTCAAAATTCTGCCTTAGAAGAATTAATCATAACTGATTCAATTCCACTTAAAAGAAATGACATTTCTAAAATAAAAGTTGTATCTTGCGCCCCACTTTTCGCTGAAGTAATGCACTTGGTACATAGCAAAGAATCTATCAGTAACAAGTTTGTAATCTAAGCAGATAGAAGTGAAAGATTGAATTTCAATCTTAATTTAAATTAAACATTATTAAATATTATATAAATGAAATCATTAACGATTCAAGGACAAAAAAGAGAAAGCGTGGGCAAGAACAATACCAAGGCTTTACGTAATGCTGATCAAGTTCCTTGTGTTGTTTACGGTGGCGCTGAACCAATTCATTTTTCTACGGACGAACGTTCGTTCAAAGATTTGGTTTACACCTCGGAAGCACACACGGTAGTATTGGAGCTAGACGGAGGCGACGCCATCTCATGTATTTTAAAAGACATTCAGTTTCACCCAGTAACTGACAAAATCTTACACGCAGACTTCTACAGATATACAGAAGACGTGAAAATTACTATGAATATTCCAGTTAATTTAGTTGGACGTGCTCGTGGTGTAGTTGCCGGTGGTGTTTTACGTCAGAATGTTAGAAAATTAAGAGTAAGAGCTTTACCATCTAACTTACCAGACGAAATCGTAATCGACATTACTTCTATGCGTATTGGTCACAAGAAATATATCAAGGATTTAAGAACGGACGAATATGATTTAATCCACCCAGACAACCAAGTTGTTTGTATGATTAAAACCGCTCGTACAGCTATCGTTGATCTTGATGACGAAGATGAAGACGAAGAAGTTGAAGGAGAAGAAGGAGAAGCAGCTGAAGGTGCAGAAAATGCAGCTGAGGAAAATGCAGAAGATTAATTCTTTCTTCTTAAAGAGTTTAAAAAAAGCTATCTTTTCAGATAGCTTTTTTTATGATATATTGAGTAACTAAACAACCTGCTATTTAAGTAGAAAGTATTTTTTCTTACTTTTATGGCTTCAAACCTACCAAAAACCTAAGCATTGAAATTATATCAATCCTTTTTTAAGAGATTACTAGATTTTTGTGCAGCCTTGTTGGGCTTCCTTGTCTTATCTCCTATTTTTATTCTCATCACTCTATTCCTTGGTATAGCCAACCAAGGCAAACCATTTTTCTTTCAAACTCGCCCAGGAAAAGACGAAAGACTCTTTGATATCATCAAGTTCAAAACCATGAATGATAGAAGAGATGCGGAAGGAAACTTGTTACCAGACGCAGAGAGATTAACTAAAGTAGGTCAATTTGTTAGAAAAACTTCTTTAGACGAGATTCCTCAATTGATTAATGTAATCAAAGGAGACATGAGTTTAATTGGACCTCGTCCCCTCCTACCCGAATACCTAGCACTATATAACACAACACAAAGACGTCGTCATGAAGTTAGACCTGGTATTACAGGTTGGGCACAAGTAAATGGGCGTAATGCAATCTCATGGGAACAAAAATTTGAATTTGATGTATGGTATGTAGAAAATATTACTTTTTTATTAGACATTAAAATATTATTTTTAACAATGAAAAAGGTTTTTGTGTCCGAGGGAATTAGCTCAGATACATCGGTAACCATGGATAAATTTAGAGGTTCATCATGATAATTTACGGAGCTAGCGGACATGGTAAAGTCATATATGACATTCTGAAGTCTCAAGGAATTTCAGAAGAAATTATCTATGTAGATGATGCCGACAAAGGCGACAGCTTCTATGGCTGCCCACTTCTTAAGCCGCATCAAGCGAATTTCGGCAAGCATGAGATGATAATTGGAATTGGCAACAATCTAATTCGAAAAAAGCTTTCTCATATGCATCAACAATTTGCAAAAGCTATTCACAAGTCTAGTGTTATATCGCCAAGTGTTGAAATAGAAGAAGGCAGTGTTGTTATGTCCAATGTCAGCATAAATGCAGATACACAGATAGGAAAACACTGTATTTTAAATACATCATGTAGTATCGATCACGATTGTGTTTTAGAGAACTTTGTACATATTTCTCCTAATGCCTCCTTGGCTGGAAATGTTAAAGTTGGAGAAGGATCACATATTGGTATTGGTGCTAGTGTAATTCAAGGCATAATAATTGGTAAATTTGCCACCGTCGGAGCGGGCAGTGTTGTGATCAAAGATGTGCCCGACGGCGCTACCGTAGTTGGCTCGCCAGCTAAAATAATTAAAACCATAACTCTATGAATTCAAAAATATGGCTTTCGTCGCCACATATGGGCGGAACAGAGCAAAAATATATTCAAGATGCATTCGATGAAAATTGGATTGCACCTTTAGGTCCGAATGTTACGCTATTCGAAGAAAAGATTCAGTCCTATTTAGATCAAGATATTCAAGTTGCCGCTTTAAGCTCCGGAACTGCAGCTTTGCATTTAGCTCTAATTTTATTAGGTGTAGAAAGAGACGACGAAGTAATTTGTCAAAGTATGACCTTTAGTGCTTCAGCAAATCCTATTAAATATTTAGGTGCTACTCCCGTGTTTGTGGATAGTGAGGAAACCACTTGGAACATAGATCCGAATGCCTTAGAAGAAGCTATAAAGGATAGAATTCAAAAAGGTAAAAAGCCAAAAGCAATTGTTGCGGTACACTTATATGGTATGCCTTATCAACATGATGCTCTGAAAAGCATTGCTGATAAATACGAAATTCCAATTGTGGAGGATAGCGCCGAAGCTTTAGGTAGTACCTTTAAAGGACAGAAATGTGGTACTTTAGGCGATATTTCTATTTTAAGTTTTAATGGAAATAAAATCATTACGACTTCGGGTGGGGGTGCTTTGGTTACAAAGACTAAAGAATTAAAAGATAAGGCTGTCTTTTTAGCAACTCAGGCTAGAGACAATGCTCCACATTACCAACATAGTCATGTGGGATATAATTATAGATTGAGTAATGTTTCTGCTGGTATCGGTTGTGGACAAATGGAAGTTTTATCCGATCGTGTGAATCAAAGAAGAAAGCATCAGAAGTTTTATACTGATCTTTTTCAAGATCATGCAGAAATTAAAGTTATGCAAGAACCAAGTAAGGATTATCATTCTAACTTTTGGTTGAGTGCATTGACGTTTGAGGCTGATAATGCTTATGAGAAAAGAGAAGCTTTTAGAACTTCTTTGAATGATAAATATAATATTGAAACCCGTCCTTTATGGAAGCCTATGCATTTACAACCTATCTTTGCGGATGCACCTTATTACGGAGCTAAGGTTTCAGAAGAATTATTTAATAAAGGTTTATGTTTACCCTCTGGTTCTAACTTAACAGAAGAAGAGTTAAATAGATTAGAACGAGCCTTTAAAGAATTGGTATAGATGATGAATTTTAAAGTAAAAGATTCTGGAATACTAGCCAAGCTAGCTGAGAAGCTACACGCTATCGATCACCTACCAAGATGGGCTATCTTATCAATTGATATAGGGACGGTAATATTTTCTTTATTGGTTACCTATTTCCTCATGAATATTTGGGGAATTAAGGAGTTTGGATCTTTCAACACCTACCTTACTTTCAGCTTATTAGTAGGTGTTGTGGTATTTTATTTATATGTTTTTAAAGTTTCTTCGGGAATTGTTAGACATTCGAGTATACGTGATATTATTAAAATATCGCTGGCAACCTTCAGTGCCTTAATCACGATTCTGTTCATTAATTATGCTTATTATTACTTTATAGGTCAGGATATGATTCCTGAAAAGAAATTGGTATTTGATCCACCTCTCTTCTTTTTCATTCTCTTAGCCTTTTTGATGCTATCCTTATTTAGATTTTATGTAAAGCTTGCTTTCTTAATGTTCTTAAAATTTAAAGATGATAAGGCTTTAAAAGAAGTTATGGTCTATGGCACAGACGATAGCGCTGTGGCTATCGGTAATGTTTTAAATGAAACCATAAGCAATGGATTTAATGTGATTGGTTTTATTTCATCGCAAAGAACACCAAGTAATAGTCGAATTCTAGGTAAAAAGATTTATTCCATTAATAAGATCATTCAAAGTGACTTCATGAATCATAGAATCGACGGTATCGTTTTTCCAGATAAAGACATGCGCGCGGATGAAAACCAAGATTTAATCAATCAACTTATTCAAAAGAAGATTAAATTATATCATATTCCTTTTCAAACTTTCGAGGAGACCAAGGGTATCGAGAAGAAGAATATTCATTCCTTAGAAATTGAAGACTTGTTGTATAGAGAACAAATCACGATTGAAAATGATGCTATTAGCAAAAGGCATTTAGGCAAGAATGTTTTGGTTACTGGAGGCGCAGGATCTATTGGAAGTGAGATTGTAAGAAAAGTAGCTCAATTTAAGCCTGCTCTAGTGGTAGTAGTGGATCAAGCTGAAACACCACTAAACGACATAAAGCTAGAAATGGAGAAAAAACATCCAGAGATTAAATTCATTTTCCATCTAGCCAATGTGAGTAATAGGTATAGAATTGAACCTTTATTTAAGAAGTACAACTTTTCTATGGTATATCATGCAGCAGCCTATAAGCATGTGCCTATTGTAGAAGAAAACCCACATGAAGCTATCTATGTCAACATTATGGGGACTAGAATTCTAGCAGATTTATCTAATGAATATAGGATCAATCGTTTCGTTATGATTTCCACGGATAAGGCAGTTAACCCTACCAATGTTATGGGAGCTTCTAAACGTGTTGCAGAATTATATGTTCAATCATTACAAGAAAAAGAGAATAATACCACCAAATTTATCACTACAAGATTTGGAAATGTATTAGGCTCTAATGGATCTGTAATTCCTTTATTTAGAAAACAGATTGAAGCAGGAGGACCTTTAACTTTGACCCATCCTGACATCACGCGTTATTTCATGACCATCCCCGAAGCTTGTGAATTGGTATTACAAGCAGGAACCATGGGTCAAGGTGGAGAGATTTTTGTATTTGACATGGGAGAGCCTGTTAAAATATTAGATTTAGCAAAGAAAATGATTAAATTAAGTGGATTAGAACCGGATGTTGATATAGAAATAAAGATCACTGGTTTACGACCTGGTGAAAAGCTCTACGAGGAGTTGCTCAGTGATCAATCTAAGACTTTAGCTACTCATCACGAAAAGATTATGCGTGCTAAAGATACCACCATGCCTTATGTTGTCATGGAAAAACAAACCAAAGAAATTGCACGCGCCACGGTTAAGAAAACCAAAAATGAACTAGTACAAATGATTAAGGATTTAGTTCCAGAATATAAAAGTCAGAATTCTGAATTTGAATGCCTTGATGCTAATCCTGAAAAAATTACTTAATTTTGCCCCAACCTAGTACACAACTTATGAATAGATTCATATTATTTATACTATTAATATCCTTAATATCATCCTGTAGAACACAAAAAGATGTTTGGTATTTTCAAAATCTAGATCAGGTTATTAATGAAACTCCTGAGATTTACGAGGATCCTAAAATTCAAACAGGTGATGCGTTAAGTATTAATGTAAATACTTTTAATCCAAAGTTAGCAGAACCCTTTAATTTAGGTACAATAACAAATGCATCACAAGGGGTATCCGAAAATAGCCCTGTGGCTTACGTCGTTAGTAGTAATGGTGAGATTGACATGCCTATGTTAGGTTCAATTAAAGTGATAGGTAAGACAAGACAAGAGTTGTCAGTTTTTTTACAAGACAAGATTTCACAGTACGTGAAAGACCCCATAGTTAATGTTAGGTTTCTTAATTTTAGAGTAACCATGCTTGGTGAATTTAATAATCCAGGTGTTGTCCAATCTACTTCAGAAAAACTTAATTTAATGGAGGCAATAGCAAGATCAGGTGACATGAACTTATATGCTATACGTGATTCCGTAATGATTATTAGAACAGTTGATGGAATTAGACAAAAGAAATTTATTAATTTATTGGATGCAAATACTATCAATTCTGAATATTATTATCTTAGACAAAATGACATCGTCTATGCTATGCCAACTAAATCTAAAGCTATCGAGTTTAACTCTCGTCCCATTAGAGACGGATTAACAGTTTTGGGATTTGTATTAACCATTTATGCACTTTTCAAATAAATTCCATGAATAAAGACATTCATAATCCATTTATAGAAGAATCCTCTCATCAGAGAACCGAAAAACTTAGAAGAAACATAGCGGCTTATGTAAGGAGGTGGCCCCTATTTCTATTAAGCATACTATTCTTTTTGTTTCTAGCTTGGCTATATACAAGATACTTAACCCCGATTTATCAAACCAATGTTAAAGTTTTGGTCAAGGATGCAAAACAAAATCCGGGAACTAATATGCTCTTTAGCGACATTGCCCTTACGGGAAATTTAAATGGTGGAATAGATAACGAAATTCAAATTCTAAAATCCATTCGTCTTATGAAGTCCGTCGTAGATGATCTTGGATTAGAAAACACCTACACAAGAAAAGGAAGAGTTATTGAAGTGGAAGCATTTGGTCGTGAATTACCTATTCTTTTAAAGTCCTACCCTGTAGATACACTACAACCTATTTATCAAAATTTTCAGGTAGCTTATAATCATCCTAAAATTCAGGTGACTACCTCGAGTGGCCAAGTAATTGATACCCAAGTCAATAAACCATTTCTATTAAATAAAAACACTTTTGTTTTTTTTAAAAACCCTAAAGGTAATAAAGCCGAAAAAGATCAATTTAAAGTAAGTATTTCGGATCCCAAAAGAACTGCTAAGTTTTTGCAAAATTCTTTGAACATAGAAACTAGCGGAAATTATTCTACGGTTTTGAACATGTATATGAACTCAGCCAATACAGACAAAGCTGAAGCGATTTTAAACCATCTGATCGTAGTATATAACAGAGATGCTATTGCAGATAAAAACCTAGAGTTCGAAAAGACAGAAGAATTTATTGAAGAGAGAATTGCTCAAATTAATGAGGAACTTGGAGGAGTTGAAGGCACAAAGGAAGATTTTAAAGAAAGAAATTCACTTGCAAACCTAGAAGCTGAAGCTGGCCAAAGTATTAGTATGAAACCTGGATTAGAAAGTAATTTAATTTCAATCGAAACTCAGCTAAGTCTAGCACAATCCTATAAAAATCATGTTCAATCCCAAGGCATCGATGAAATCTTACCAGCTGATGTTAGTGAATCCTCTGGTGGAACAAATCAAGCGGTGAGTAATTATAATCAACTCGTTGCCGAAAGAAATAACTTATTAGCTACAGGAGCTACGGACCAACATCCTGATGTAATAAATCTCACTGCTAATATCGAGAGCACTAAATCAGCTATCTTATCAAATATTAGTAAAAAGACTTCTTCATTACAAAGAATGCGAAATGATATTGCTAGTCAATTAGGTCAGGCATCGAGTATGAAAAGCTCGGTACCACGATTAGAAAGAATAAGTAGAGAAATTGAAAGACAACAACATATTAAAGAAAATCTTTATTTATTGTTGCTTCAGAAGCGCGAAGAAGCTGCGATTTCGAAAGCTATTACCTCCGAAAAAGCTAAAATCATCGATCCTCCTTCAAGTATAGGACCGGTTAGTCCTGTTAAGTCTAGATATTATTTCGGGGCTTTTGCGCTAGGTTTATTGCTTCCTTTAGCTGTCATCTACACCAAAGAATTACTTAAGAATAAAATAGAAACACGAGGAGACCTAGAAGAATTGGTTAAGGGTGAGCCCGTTGTGGCAGAACTTCCTAAAATTTCTATGGAGGAGGAATTTAAATTAGTCGGAAGTGATCTTAGTGTGATGTCAGAGGCCTTCCGAATCATGCGTACGAATATAGAATTCGTCCTGTCTAGGAGGTTATCTGATAAGAAAGGAGGTAAAGTTATATTGGTTACTTCAAGCATTAAGGGTGAGGGGAAAACCTTTGTCTCGATGAACTATGCACATATTTTAGGTCAATTAAAAGGTAAGTCAGCCATAATCGTTGGGGCAGATATTAGAAACCCTCAATTACATCGTTATGATCGAACCAGCAAAAATGCAATTGGGTTAACAGAATATTTATATAGTGATGATGTATCTTTAGAAGAAATCATTAATGTTTCTAAGTCAGATGGACAAACACATATTATATTTTCCGGGAGAATCCCACCTAATCCAACTGAATTATTAATGAGTCCAAAATTTGATGAATTGATTGATGAGCTTTCAAACATCTACGATTATGTAGTGATTGATAGTGCACCTCTGGTATTAGTTTCAGATACCTATCATATAAGTAGTACAGCAGATCTTACGGTGTATGTTACTAGATCTGAGTTCACACCCAAGGATGTTATTAAAGTACCTATGGACGCTATTGAAGAAGGCAGGTTGAAAAACCTAGTCTTTGCTTTGAACGATATATCTACGGCACATTCAGGTTATGCTTATGGTTATAAGTATAACTATGGTTATGGTTATGGTTATGGAAGCGTGAATAGACGAAGATCACCTTTAAAAAGATTCTTATCTAGTTTTGGAATAAACCTTAAATAATGAATAGAACAAATACAACCGTATTAGTAACAGGAGCAGCAGGGTTTATTGGATCTAACTTAGTAGAGGTATTATTAAATGAAGGATACCAAGTCAAGGCTCTTGATAACTTCGCTACGGGACATAAAAAAAATATAGAGCCTTTTTTATCACATGACAAATTTAATTTCACAGAAGGTGATATTAGAGATATAGAAACTTGCCAAGAAATATGTAAAGGTGTAGATTTTATACTACATCAAGCAGCTTTAGGCTCTGTGCCTAGATCCATCAACGATCCTATTACAAGTAACGATGTGAATGTAAGTGGTTTTTTAAATATGTTAGTAGCCGCTAAAGATAATAAAGTTAAAAGATTTGTATATGCGGCAAGCTCATCTACTTACGGTGATTCAAAAGCTTTACCTAAAGTAGAAGAAAACATTGGTAAACCTTTGTCACCTTATGCAGTTACCAAATTAGTGAATGAGGTTTATGCCGATGTTTTTCAAAAGGTATATGGCTTAGATACAATAGGATTAAGATACTTTAATGTATTTGGTCGTAGACAAGACCCCAATGGCGCTTATGCCGCAGTGATTCCAAAATTTGTGTTACAGTTTATGAAACATGAATCTCCTATCATCAATGGAGATGGTACCTATTCTAGAGATTTCACCTACATAGACAATGTAGTTCAAATGAATTTAAGAGCCATAGAAACAGAAAATGAAAATGCTTTAAATCAAGTTTATAATACGGCTGTTGGTGATCGAATTACTATTAAAGAAATGGCTGAGATCTTGCGTTCATTCTTAGCTAAATATGATCCAAAAATAGCTGAAGTAGAGATCAAACATGGCCCTAATAGAAAAGGTGATGTGCCACACTCACTTGCTTCTATTCAAAAAGCCCAAGAAAATTTAAACTATCAACCCACCCATGTTTTCAAAGATGGCTTGAAGGAAGCCGTTGCTTGGTATTGGGAAAATTTAAAAATATAAACTCAAGAAATTAATCGTATGAACAAAAAAATAGCTGTTATTGGACTAGGATATGTAGGTTTACCCTTGGCTAGATTATTTGCCGAAAAATTCCCAGTTGTTGGTTTTGATATCCACCAAGCAAGAGTCGATAAATTAAATCAAGGTCATGACGATACCTTAGAAGTGTCTGATGAATTATTACAATCTGCTTTAATTAAAAATAATCCTACTTATGACGAGAAAGGTTTGTTTTGCACAGCCAATATAGATGACATATCAGATTCTAATTTTTATGTAATAACCGTGCCAACACCTGTAGATAAAAACAACCGTCCGATTTTGACTCCTCTAATTAAAGCAAGTGAAACAGTAGGTAAGGTTTTGAAAAAAGGTGATATTGTAGTATATGAATCTACCGTTTACCCAGGAGCCACCGAAGAGGATTGTATACCTGTATTAGAAAAAGTATCAGGACTGAAATTTAACGAAGATTTTTTTGCAGGCTATTCTCCTGAAAGAATTAACCCAGGTGATAAGGAACATACCGTAGAGAAAATCTTAAAAGTTACTTCAGGTTCTACCCCTGAGATAGGTAAAGTGGTTGATGACATCTATAAATCTGTAATTACTGCTGGAACACACCTTGCGCCCACTATAAAAGTTGCCGAGGCTGCTAAAGTAATTGAGAATTCTCAACGAGATATCAATATCGCTTTCGTTAATGAATTAGCAAAGATTTTCAACTTAATGGAAATTGATACCCACGACGTACTAACAGCAGCGGGTACGAAATGGAATTTCCTTCCTTTTAAACCAGGTTTAGTGGGTGGTCATTGCATTGGGGTGGATCCATATTATTTAGCTCAAAAAGCCCAAGAATTTGGTTATCACCCAGAAATCATTTTAGCAGGACGAAGATTGAATGACTCTATGGGGCAATATATTGCTAGTGAAGTAGTGAAGAAAATGTTACAAAATGATTGCAAAGTAAAAGGCTCTAATGTATTAGTCCTTGGTATAACTTTCAAAGAAAACTGTCCAGATGTTCGTAATACGAAAGTGGTAGATGTTGTTCATAACCTAAAAGAATTTGGAGTTAATGTAACGATTCATGATCCATGGGCTAATCCAGAGGAAATTACACATGAGTATAATTTAGAAACCACTCAAGAAATACCTCAACAAAAGTTCGATGCTATAATCTTAGCCGTTGCGCATGCAGAGTTCAAAAATATAGATATAGATGCTTTACTTAATGAAAATGGTGTTGTCTATGACGTTAAAAATTTCTTACCAAAAGATAAGGTTAATGCTAGGTTATAAACTATTTTGTTAACTTTGGGTACTATTCAGACCCCCAATGAAAACATTAACCCAAATTTTAAGTCATTCCAACTCAAGACTTATTATTTGGGTTTTTATCTTTTTATTTCCTTTTATTTTTATTTGGCAAGATGGAGACTTAACAGATACAGGGTATAACCTGAGTGTTTATCATTTCTTCTTCGAAAGGTTAAACTTGGGAGTAACGGATTCCTTGATTTTTCTCACGGAATGGATAGGTGGACTTTGGTTAAAGGCATTTCCTTCTCTTGGCATTTTAGGAATAAAATTATTAGCCGTCTCAGTTTATTTTATCAATATTTATTTATCCTGGCGGATATTAAAAGATTTATTTCCAAAGAATAAATTTATTCCTTTTTTCATCCTACCGGCTGTCATTTTTTGTTTAAGAGCTTTTCCAATTGTTTTTAACTATGATTTGTTAACAAGTTTCTTTCTAATACTCTTTATATTCCTAATTCGAAAAGGAGAAAAGAGTCTAACCACCTCCAATATAGCCGTTTTAGGATTAATCAGTGCAGCTATGATGTTGGCTCGTTTTCCTAATATATTTATTCTTGTAGTGTTTCCTGCTTTTCTTTTAATTGCTCATCTATTAAAATTGATTCATCTACCTATAAGGAAATACTTTCAAATTCTTTGTCTTTATATGCTTAGTTTTGGTATAGGGACATTATTTTTCTTCCTAGTATTAAAAAACCTAGGATGGTATAAAATCTTTTTGAATAATTTTTTAAATCTAACCAACCTATTTGCTGATAATAATGAATCATATGATATATTTTTCGTACTAAATAGATATTTCTTAGATACAATCTATTTTCTGCTCTACTTTATAGCAACCTGTATTTTATTCTTTAGTTTTAAGTTTGCATCTCAAAAATGGAATAAAACCATCTTATTTAGTAGTCTATTTTTTTTATTTCTATGTATTCTAAGCTTTTATCCATTTGTATTTAATTATAATAACTCCGTTAAATATATAACCCCCGCTTTAATTATTATTCCGTTTATAGCCTATAAAGCGTCTAAAAAAACAGCCTTCATAGGATTACTATTATTATTTTTAATGTTAATTCAAATCGCTGGTTCTAATACAGGTATTTTCCTAAAAATAAGCTTACTATTTGTCTTAGCATTTCCCTTATCAATGCTACATTTAACAAGTAACTTACCCAAAAACTTAAATTTATTCGGATTTATACCCAGCTTATATACCTTAATGCTTTCTACATTGGTGCATTTGGTCTTTATCTATGGGCTAGGTGGTAATTCAAATATAAGATTAGAGGCTACTTATCCAATAAACTTGCCTCAATACAAGGGACTTAAAACCACACAAGCTCAAGCCGTTAAAATTGAAACTATTGTAAGAGATATTCAACTTCATAAGGATCAAAATCAGAATTTGTTTATATATGGTCACCAACCTATGCTATATTATTTAAGTGATGCTGCCCCAGCTGTTAAAGAGTTCTGGTTAGTAGGAAACAACTTAATCTCATTTCCAGATTTGTTTGATCAAATGTCAGACTTAAAACAAAAACCTTTATTTTTAGATACGAAAGAGAATATTTTTTCGGAAACTGACGAACAAAGCAAACGAGAATTTTTATCAAGAAATCGATTTAAATTGGTTATATCAAACCAATTTTACGATATTTGGAAAGCTAAAGAATAATCTATGTCAAAAACTATTTTAATCACCGGAGGAGCAGGTTTTATTGGTTCTCACGTCGTAAGAAGATTCGTAAATCATTATCCTCAATATAAAATCGTTAATCTAGATGCACTCACCTATGCTGGCAACCTAGAAAACTTAAAGGATGTCGAATCCGCTGATAATTATGAATTCGTTCACGGAGATATTACAGATGCCGACTTTATCCAAAAGCTTTTTGAAAAATATAAATTTGACGGAGTAATTCATTTAGCTGCAGAATCTCACGTAGATCGATCTATTACTGATCCACTTGCCTTTGCGAAAACGAATATTCTTGGTACCATGAATTTATTGAATGAATTCAAAACCTTATGGCAAGATAAATGGGAAGGTAAACGTTTCTACCACGTTTCTACCGATGAAGTTTATGGTACATTAGGAGAAACAGGCTTATTTACCGAAGAAACTTCCTATGATCCTAACTCACCCTATTCAGCTTCTAAGGCATCGTCTGACCATTTTGTAAGAGCTTATGGTGAGACTTATGGATTACCTTATGTAATTTCAAATTGCTCAAATAATTACGGACCTAATCACTTTCCAGAGAAGTTAATTCCGCTTTGCATCAATAATATTTTAAACAAAAAGCCTCTTCCTATTTATGGTGACGGTAAGTTTACGAGAGATTGGTTATATGTCATCGACCATGCCATTGCTATTGACAAGGTTTATCATGAAGGCGTGAATCACGAAACTTATAATATTGGTGGATATAATGAGTGGAAAAATATAGACTTAGTAAAGGAGTTGTGTAAACAGATGGATGAAAAACTAGGTAATGAGCCTGGAACTTCAGAGCAGCTCATCACCTTTGTAAAAGATAGACCAGGACATGACTTACGCTATGCCATTGACTCAAGTAAAATCACCAGAGAACTAGGATGGAAACCATCGGTTACATTCCCTGAAGGACTTTCTGCGACCATCGATTGGTACCTAAACAACGAAGAATGGTTGAACAATGTGACCAGCGGTGATTATATGGATTATTACAATGAGAGATATAGTGGGTAGGTCGGTTAAATGAGTTCTTAGAAGAAGAAAGAGAAAGGAAAGAATATTGAGTGTTGAATGTTGAATTTTGAATTATTTTACATGCTGCAGAGCAGTGAGTCTCTAGCCCCTACACATTAAATCCTTAACTAATATAGCACTAAGCGTCACTCCAAACTTAATCCGGAGTATCTCTTGCTGAGTGATTTTGTGAAACAAAATTGTATCGAAGACTAAGACAAGAGAAGTGCGAAGATCGTCTTAGCTTACTTCTGTCGACATTTCGATACATTTTTCTCTAATGAGAAAAACACTCAATGTGACAGAAAAACGTAATGTCTCTTGTCAGTCTGAGTGATTTTGCGCAGCAAAATTGTATCGAAGACTTAGACAAGAGAATGAAGAAAAAAATAGAAAAGTACATTAACCTCCTTTCTGTCGAGGTTTCGATACATTTTTCTCTAAAGAGAAAAACACTCAATGTGACAGAAAACAGAAATGCCTCTTGTCAGGCTTAGTGATTTTGTGCAGCAAAATTGTATCGAAGACTTAGACAAGAGAATAAAGAAATAAATTGAAAAAGTAGATTCACCTCCTTTCCGTCGACATTTCGATACATTTTTCTCTAAAGAGAAAAACACTCAATGTGACAGAAAACAGAAATGCCTCTTGTCAGTCTGAGTGATTTTGCGCAGCAAAATTGTATCGAAGACTAAGACAAGAGAAAAGAGAATGAAGAAAAAAATAGAAAAGTAGGATAACCTCCTTTCTGTCGAGGTTTCGATACATTTTTCTCTAAAGAGAAAAACACTCAATGTGACAGAAAAACCCGACACAATATGCCCTACACCAATTACCAACCACCTACACTCCCCTTTTCTACTTCGCCATGGCAAAACTTTTCTCCTAATCTAATCTAAATTACTATATTTGAACTACTAACCTAAACTACTCAATTTGAAAAGAATTTTACACATCGGCAATGATGATAGGTTTATATGCCCAGGTAAAAAAATATTCGATGCTATTCCAGATGCTACTAATGATTATTGGATCATTCCAAGAGATAGTGATTTGGAATATGTTGATTTCCAAGTTAAAAATTTAGCTGGTATTGATTTAAACTCCACAGAATATTTTCAAGACATTAACTCTTATGACTTAATCTGTATTCATTTTCTTCATCCAAAATTATATTCCATATTGGAATCTGGAAAAATTAAGAAACCTATTCTATGGATTGGCTGGGGTGGAGATTATTATTGGTTACTAGATACTTACAAAAATTTTGATCTGTTTTTACCTAAAACTTGTAAACATCTCAAAGGCATTTTTGCTCATCCAAGTTTTGAGACATTGATAAAACAGCTCAAAAAGATCAAAAGGAAATCTAAGCTTAAAGCGGTTAATCAGATACAATACTTTGCGCCTACTAATTTTCATGAATATGAATTACTAAAAAATAATTATCCTTCTTTCAAACCCCAATACTTTGATTGGAACTATGGGTATATAGACGAGACTGTTACAAACTATTATTCATCCTTAAAAAGTAAGGGAAACAAAACCATGATTGGTAATAGTGCTACCCCCACCAATAACCATTTAGATATTATTCATGATTTAAAATCTATTTTACAAGATCGAGAACTTGTCATTCCTCTAAATTATGGGGATCCAGAATATGCTCGTTTTATTGAAAAAGAAGCAATAACTGAACTAGGTAATGGTGTGGAAGCACTCGATAAAACTCTTCCTTCCCAAGAATTTGATAAAGTCTTAGTTTCCTGCAAAAACCTCATCATTGGTAGTCAACGTCAACAAGCGATTGGGACTATTATTACGGCGCTATATCTTGGTATTAACGTATTCCTTTACCAAGAAGGATTAAATTATCTCTATTTTAAGCAACAGAACTTTCATATCTATAGTATTGAGGAATTAAAAGAAAATCCTAGTTTATTAGAGTTTAAAATTTCGGAAGATAAAATAAAAGAGAATCAGCAAAAAATTGTTGACATTTGGAGTTTAAAAAGAAATAAAAATAGTCTGATTCAACTATTAAATAGTTTAACATAGATATGATCATCACCCTGATAGCTGGCGCACGTCCTAATTTTATTAAAATTGCCCCTTTAATTGCTGAAATCAATAAGCAAAAAAACTTAGGCGCCGATATCAACTATCGTTTGGTGCATACCGGCCAGCATTACGATGATGCTATGAGTGGTCAATTTTTTAGAGATTTAGAAATACCTCCTCCTGATATTAACTTGAATTGTGGTGGTGGTTCTCAAGCCGAACAGACAGCTCAAATTTTAGTAGCTTTTGAAAAAGAACTGAAAGAAAATCCTACGGATTTAGTTTTAGTCGTTGGCGATGTTACCTCAACGATGGCCTGTAGCATTACGGCTAAGAAAATGAAAACTCCTGTAGCACATGTTGAAGCTGGTATTCGTTCGTGGGATATGTCTATGCCCGAAGAAGTTAATAGGATTGTTACGGATAGTTTAAGTGATTATTTTTTCACCACCTCTCGGATAGCCAACGAAAATCTCCAGAAAATAGGAAAGTCTAATAAACAAATCTTCTTCGTTGGTAATGTGATGATTGACACCCTACTCACGTTCCGAACCAGGTTTAAACGCCCTGATCTTTATGATGAGCATAAGTTAAAAAAGGGTAAGTATTTAATACTTACATTACATCGACCATCCAATGTGGATGAAACCGAAGAATTCAATGATAAGTTAAAATTTATTTGTGAACAAGCCCTACATACTCAGATTATATTTCCGATACATCCCAGAACTCAAAAGCATTTAAACTTAGATGCAATTCCTAAAAATTTGATTATCACCTCCCCTCTAGGTTACTTGGAATTCAACTACCTTGTCGAAAATGCATTGGGTGTGCTAACAGATTCAGGTGGTATTACGGAAGAAGCAAGCATCTTGAACATTCCTTGCATGACTTTAAGAGAGAATACAGAGCGTCCAGAAACCATAGAGTTTGGAACTAATGTTTTAGTGGGTAAAGACTTAGAAAAGCTAAAGCTTTATATGCAAAAAATTCTTACAAATCAATGGAAACCATCTCAAGGTATTGAGCTTTGGGATGGTAAAGCATCTGAGCGTATTATAAATATCCTATTGAACTTAAAAAACTAATAATAGCTTTAACATAAAAGTATTTTTATTAACATTTAATTTTGTAAATTTAAGATTATTATTTTTCAAAATTATGTCTCTTAAAAGAAAGTTAGTTTATCTCTACCATAGCCTTCATAGTTACCCCAAAAAGCTTCAATGGAAAGCTAAGGAGAGAATATTTTGTCTTTCTCTCCAGAAGACTGGTACAACATCTTTTGGGGATTTTTTTGTACAACAGGGATTCCCTGTAGTAAGATCTGATTTAGCGCAATTTAGAGCTAGGAATCGGCAATGGTATTTAGGTGAATATGATAAGATTTTTAATGATCCTGTTTTTAGAAATAATCAGGTTTTCGAAGATGCCCCTTTTTGGGCTAAGGATTTCTATAAGGTATTATATCAAAACTTTCCACGTGCGAAATACGTTTTGTTCACTAGAAATAATGATAAATGGTTCGACTCATTGGTAGCACATTCAGGAAAGGGAATCTTAGGAGATAAGCGATTTCACGCCAAGAATTATGAAAACAATGATGTCTTGGAGAATCCTAATTTCATTTTAGCCGATCATCGAGATTATTATGTTCGCTTTTATGAGAAAAGAAATCAAGAAATCATTGATTTTTTTAAAGACAAAACAGACGCTTTCCTGCATTTATCATTAGAAGACCCTAAAAAATGGTATAAGTTAGCAGCCTTTCACCAACTTCAAATTCCAGAAGATTTTGAAGTTCATTCCAATAGAAATCTTGATAAATAGATGTCCTTAAAGAAAAGAACTGTTCATAGTATTTTTTGGTCTGCCATACAGCAATTTGGCAGACAGGGATTTGGTTTTGTTTTTTCTATTTTACTAGCTCGCTTATTACTCCCAGAACAATTTGGTTATATAGCCATGATTATGGTTTTTATCAATATTAACATCACCTTAATTGATTCTGGCTTAACCCAATCTCTCATTAGGGAAGATCAAGAAAACCAAAGCGATTATTCCACTATCTTCTTTTTTAATTTAGGGATGAGTGTTTTACTATACACCATCCTATACTTTGGGGCTCCCTATGTAGCTGGTTTTTACGACCAACCCATCTTGCACAATTTAATTCGCTGGCAAGGCATTTTAATTATCATACATGCTCTTAGCCTCGTTCAGGAAACACAAATGATCAAGCAACTTGATTTCAAGACACAATTCTTTGCGAGCCTACCCTCTATTGTGATAGCTGGATGCATTGCAATTTATATGGCCTATACTGGATTTGGTTTATATGCACTTGTTGCCTACTATGTTTTGGACGCTGGGATTCGTTCTATTTTTCTTTGGTTTCTCTCAGATTGGAAACCTCAATTTATATTTAAAATTGATAAACTAAAACATCATTTCAAATTTGGCTTACACCTAAGCTTATCAGAAGTATTAGAAACAGCTTTTAATGAGATATATACCATTATTTTAGGGAAATATTTTTCTCCTGCGCATCTAGGACATTTTAACCGCGCCTATGCCATGCAACGCATGCCGGTGTCCAATATTTCTAGTATACTCAATAAAGTTACTTATCCCATTTTCGCGAAAATAAAACACAACAATTCCAAACTAAAGGAAATGTATGCCAAGTTGCTTCTTTTGGTTGTATTTTGTTTAACCCCCGTCCTACTTTTTTTGGGTATTTTAGGCGAAGCTTTATTCCGATTAATTTTGACAGAAAAATGGTTACCCGCCGTGCCTTATTTTAAAATTTTATGTCTTGCGGGCATTACTTATCCATTAAATAGTTATAATATAAATCTGCTTAAAATTAAAGGTCAATCTGAAGCTATACTCAGAATTCAAATCCTAAAAAAAGTTGTTCTCGCTCTTAGTATAGGCTTTATTTTCTTGTGGAGTATGCAAGGTTTACTCTTTAGTATTCTATTCAATAGTATCATAGCCTTTATAATTAATTCCTATTATAGTGGTAAGTTAATTCAATTTAGCACTTGGCAACAAGTAAAACTTATCCTTCCTATATTATTGATTAACTTCATAGTTGCTGGAATCCTTTTTTTCTTGAGTAAATTATTTAGTTATCTTCCAGACAGCCTTCAATTAGTAATAGGCTTAAGTATAGGCTTTTCAATCTATTTTATATTGATTGCCATTTTTGAGAAACGAATATTCCTTATATTAAAAGAAATCATAAGGGCTAGATGAATGATTCTTAGCTCAAACGACTACCTCTTATAATTAATTTATATGCTATATCATCAAAGAGAAATTAGTATATTTGCTTTAAAACTCAATCATATGTTGGTAGTTGGCGCTAAAGGTCTTGCTAAGGAAGTATTAAACATGTTATTATTGAACAATGAATTGAAAAATTTGGTGTTCTTTGATGACATCAATGTAGATGAGCCCGATTTGTTATATAACCAATTCCCCATTTTGCGAAGTCTTGACAAGGCAAAACAATATTTTGAAGCGACCGATAATCGGTTCACCTTAGGCGTTGGCTTTCCTCATATTCGATACAAATTATACCAAAAATTCATTGCCTTAGGCGCTGTTCCTTATACAGTGATTTCTCCCAATTCAGCTCTGGGGGACTTTGATGTCCGCATAGAGGAAGGTGCCATCATTGCTTATCATTGTGCCATTTCAAATTCGGTGAGCATTGGAAGAGGTAGTTTCATCAATGCTAAAACTATTATTGGTCATGACTCAAGCATTGGTAGATTCTGTGAGATTTGTCCATCGGTGAACATTGCAGGTCATGTCGAGGTGGGAGATTTCACCTTTGTGGGCACTGGAGTTATCATTTACCCCAATGTGAAAATTGGAAGAAATGTTTCCATCACGGCAGGAAGTGTGGTAAGAAAAAATGTTCCTGATAACGGCATCGTACATGGCAACCCTTCAAAGTTGCTCCGGATTAAACCGGAATTCAAAGCAACTTAAAATTAAGAACTCCTCTATCTTTGCACCCAATTAATTTAAAAATTTGATTCAATATTTCCATAAAATTCATGGTTTTCCCTTATTTTATTTTTTTTTATTGATTCAGCAACAAAAATAAATTTGATTGTCCGCAATCGCGCCTATCGGCTTGATATTGCTGCAACTATCACTCTATCAAATAGTTTCTCACCAAAATATCGTCTGTTAAGCTTATATACAAATTCATTTAGATATAATTGAAGGTATTTATGTTTGATCTTATGGTAGTTGCCTAGCATAT
>JBLWWH010000005.1:0-173193 GCA_048268105.1 Weeksellaceae bacterium | reverse complement strand
TAAAATTAGGTTTAGATAAAAGCGTAGACTTTCCCTTGTTTTTGTAGCAATTTTCATCAGTTTTGCACAACTTTTTGTTGGTTTATTTATTATTGTTTTTAAGCCATTTAAGGTGAACGATATCATTAAAATCGATGAAACCATGATTTGTACGGTGACGGATATAACGTTAAGACATACCGTGATTAAAAACTATCAAAATCGCATGATTGTCATCCCCAATGCCATCATTAATAAAGAAAAATTAATCAATTTTGATTTAAACGGCAGTATAGGCTGTGAATGGATTGTGATTGGAATTTCTTATGATAGTGATATTGATTTAGCGAAAAGCATCATCCAAGAAGAGTGCGAGAATCATCCGCTTATCCTAGACAATAGATCTCATATAGAAAAAGTAAACAAAGAAGATGTAGTAAAGGTTAGGGTGGTGAGTTTAGATGATTCATCGATTTCCATTAAGGCGTGGACATGGGCCAGAAACTATAGCGATGGTTTTGTGATGAAATGTGACCTTTTGGAAAGTATTAAAAAACGATTTGATAAAGAAGGTATAGAAACTCCGTTCCCACATCGTACATTGATTATGAAAAAAGAAGAAGAAAGTTTAGCCTAAAAATATATTAAACACAGAAGTATTCTCTAACTATGATTTTAAAGGTTAATTGATTTCATAGTTGGGATATGGTTATTCAACTTTTGAGTTTTTCTAATCTTCCATGGACAATCCAGATAAAAATACTTTTTAGCTGACAAGCTGATAAGAGTAGCTTGATTTATTTTCATATTAAATTTTCATTAAGTTCAAGATAGAAGCATTAGGTTTATGTCTACAAACGTAACATTGATAGTTTACGAAAAGTCGACTGATTATAAGTCTTTAAATCATGTTGTAATCCTTATCTATCAGCTTTGTTTGATGATTTTTAAAGGTCAGAATCAAGTCATATAGAAATAATTGATGTGCCTTCAAGAAATTTTATCTCATGATTTTACACCTAATTTTAACATTTTGGTACTTAATTTGTTACAAATAAGGCTCAACAAATCCATATGTTTCAAGAAATAGCGGCTAATATTCGTTCCAACTACAAAGATGAATATGAACATGTGCCCAAAAGGGAAAATCTAAGTTCTTGGGTAGATAAGTTATTAAATATTTTATTTCCGCTAAAAGAACCAGCTGAGCGTGAGATTATTCAAAGTTTAAAAGAAAGTCGTGCAGATTTTAGAAACTTGCTGATTGAAGCTAAAGTAGAAGATGAGCAAGCCAAGAAATTGACAGACCTATTTTATTCTAATTTATCTCAGTTGCATCAGGATTTGAGTCAAGATGCCGAAGAACTATATAATAATGATCCGGCGGCGGATTGCATGGGAGAGGTAATACATACCTATCCAGGATTTTATGCCATTTGTATTTATCGCGTAGCAAACTTAATTCATATAGCTTTAAAAATTAAATATGTTCCAAGAATGTTAACCGAATATGCGCACAGCAAAACCGGCATCGATATTCATCCTGGAGCAGAAATTGGCGTTCCTGTTCTTATTGATCATGGTACAGGCGTGGTGATTGGTGAGACTTGTAAGATTGGTAAGCATGTCAATATCTACCAAGGAGTGACTTTAGGTGCCATGCAAGTTGATAAAACTTTGCAGGACACCAAGCGACATCCGACCATTGAGGATGGTGTAGTAATCTATGCCAATGCAACCATATTAGGCGGAGACACCATCGTAGGAAATCATTCTGTGATAGGAGGTAACGTATTTTTAACCAGATCCGTAGAGCCTTATTCATTGGTTTATACCAAGTCAGAAACCCAAGTCAAAAAAATTAATACAGATAATCAACCTATAAATTTTGTCATATGATATACAATAATATACTAGAAACCATAGGAAAAACACCCGTGGTAAAAATTCAAAAACTATTTGGAGATAATTCAAATGTTTTCATCAAATTAGAAAAAAGCAATCCGGGCGGTAGTCTTAAAGATCGTATCGCTCTACAAATGGTAGAAGATGCCGAAAAAGCAGGTAAACTAACTGAAGGTAGCGTAATTATAGAGCCAACCAGTGGTAATACGGGAGTAGGGCTTTCTATGGTTGCTGCAGTTAAAGGTTATAAACTTATTCTAGTAATGCCGGAATCTATGTCGATCGAGAGACGTAAACTTATGGCTTCTTATGGTGCTGAGTTTGTTTTAACACCTAAAGAAGGTGGAATGAAAGCAGCCATAGAAAAAGCAACAGAGTTAACCCAAAACGATTCAAAAGCTTGGATGCCTTCACAGTTCGATAATCCATCCAATATAACTGCTCACTTAGAAAATACAGCCCAAGAATTATTAGAAGATTTCCCGAATGGAATCGATTATTTAATTACTGGAGTTGGAACAGGTGGACATATTTCAGCTATTGCTAAAGTTTTAAAGGAAAAATTTCCACAGCTTAAGGTTTTCGCTGTAGAGCCAACGGATTCACCAGTAATCAGTGGAGGAGAGCCTGGCGGACATGCCATTCAAGGAATTGGAGCTGGTTTTATCCCAAAAAATCTTAAAACTGATTTATTAGATGGAGCTATTCAAATCAGTAAAGAAGAAGCGTTTGACTTTACAAGAAAAGCAGCTAAACAAGAAGGTATTTTAGGAGGAATCTCTTCGGGTGCTACCTTGGCTGCCATTGCAGAAAAATTACCTGAAATTGGTGATAAAGTAGTCGTAGGATTAAATTACGATACCGGAGAAAGATACCTAAGTACAGAAGGACTATTCTAACTTATCCCAAGCATTTATAAAACAAAGAAACCCTGCCAAACAGCAGGGTTTCTTTATTTTATTTAATAAATAAGAGTATTAAAGCTTAAGCGTCATTTAAGTTTGTCGAGATTTATGACAATCAACTAACTAACTTTTCGAAGGCCGAGAACGGCGAACTGAGAACGGCGAACTGAGAACCGCGAACCCTAAATTCTAAACTCCTAACTATCTAATAAGTTTCTTATACTTAATACGCTGAGGAATTAAATCTCCGCCCAAACGTTTCTTCTTATTCTCTTCGTAATCACTAAAGCTACCCTCAAAATAGTACACCTCAGAATTACCTTCAAAAGCCAAAATGTGCGTACAAACTCTGTCTAAGAACCAACGGTCGTGACTAATAATCACCGCACAACCCGCAAAGTTTTCTAAACCTTCTTCCAGCGCTCTCAAAGTATTGATGTCCAAGTCGTTTGTAGGCTCATCCAAAAGCAATACGTTACCTTCTTCTTTCAAGGTCATCGCCAAGTGAAGTCTGTTTCTTTCTCCACCCGAAAGCATAGAAACTTTCTTGTTTTGTTCACTACCACTGAAGTTAAATCTACTCAAATAAGCACGAGAATTAACTTGTCTTCCACCCATCATAATCAATTCCTGACCATCGCTAAAGTTCTCCCAAATAGATTTATCAGGGTCAATATTACTGTGCGTTTGGTCTACATAAGCCAACTTAGCTGTTTCACCAACCTCAAACGTACCTTTATCAGGCGTTTCTTCTCCCATAATCATTTTGAAAATAGTGGTTTTACCAGCACCATTCGGTCCAATAATACCCACAATTCCAGCTTGAGGAAGTTTAAAGTTTAAGTTGTCATACAATAATTTATCACCAAAGGCCTTAGAAACATCCTTGGCCTCAATCACATTCGTTCCTAAACGAGGTCCATTCGGAATATAAATCTCTAATTTTTCGTCTAGTTGTTTCTGATCCTGATTCACTAATTTATCATAATTTGCCAAACGAGCTTTTTGTTTCGCCTGTTTACCTTTCGGCGCCATACGAACCCATTCCAACTCTCGCTCAAGCGTTTTCTGACGTTTACTTGCTGTTTTTTGCTCCAATGCCAAACGTTTAGACTTCTGATCCAACCAAGAGGAGTAGTTCCCTTTCCATGGAATACCCTCGCCACGATCCAACTCCAAAATCCAACCTGCCACATTATCCAAGAAATACCTATCGTGGGTAACCGCAATCACAGTTCCTTTATACTGCGACAAATGATGCTCTAACCAGTGAACGCTCTCGGCATCCAAGTGGTTGGTAGGCTCGTCCAATAACAAGATATCCGGCTCTCTCAATAAAAGACGACACAAGGCAACACGTCTGCGCTCACCCCCCGACAAAACGCTGATCGGTTTATCTGGCTCAGGCGTACGCAAAGCATCCATAGCAATTTCTAGTTTCGTGTCCAGTTCCCATGCATTCGACGCATCGATTTGATCCTGTAACTTCGCCTGCTTGTTCATCAGTTCCTCCATCTTTTCAGGATTCTCATACACCTCTGGCAAACCAAACATATCGTTGATTTTGTTGTACTCGTCCAACACGTCTACAATTTCCTGAACTCCTTCCTTCACAACTTCAAGCACCGTTTTAGACTCATCCAATTTCGGCTCTTGCTCTAAGTAACCCACCGAATAACCTGGCTGAAAAGAGATGTCCCCCTGAAAGTTCTTCTCTTCCCCTGCAATAATTCTCAACAAGGTAGATTTTCCACTACCATTCAGTCCTAAAATTCCGATTTTAGCACCATAGAAAAAACTTAAATAAATATTTTTAAGCACCGGAGTCTGAGCATTTTGATACGTCTTAGTAATCCCGGTCATTGAGAAAATTATCTTTTTATCGTCTGACATAAATATGTGTAATTTAAAAGTTGGAAGATACGCCACAAATCTCGAAATTACAAGCAACTCAACTTATTTCGATTCCAATAAATCCGCAAGAGTGTCAAGCAATTTCATGCATCTTAAGTTTCAAAAAGATTTAGTTTTATGAGGAGCATAAACCCGCTTTTCGTTGCAACTCCTCGTTTTATTGCGGAAAAACAATCTCCGTCTGCGGAGCTTCCTCTGGTCGCTCGCATCCGTTCGTTGTTTTTAGCCTCAATAAAACTGTGGGGTTTCCACTGCAATCGGGGCTAGGCACGCGCCTGGGTTATCAACTTAAATATTATCATTCATCGATTTTCACCAACCATAGAAAAACTTTATATTTATATATTATAACAAATTCTTTCTATGAAAATTTACCACTCTCTAATTCTATTGATGTTCAGTGTGCTAGGTTATAGTCAAAATATCGAAAGTATTTCAACCAAATTGTCTGATGCGATTTGTGAATGCGTGAAGAATGATATGAAACATAGCTCTGAAATAAGAAATGAATTTAATCGTTGTTATGACAAAGAATACAATCAGATATTCAGTTTAGTTACGCCGGAAGAACAAAAAATACTGCTGAGAGATGGAGCTTTAAAAAAAATAAATGCACAAATTATTCCCAACTTGAATACAAATTGCCAGAAAATTAGAAAGCTCATTGAAACAGAATTAATTTCGAATATGAATAGTGCAGCAGATCAGTCTATACTATCATGTCCTGTCAATTTTATAGCACAAGACGTAGATGATCTACAAGAGAAAAATGGAGAGATTATCGCTTTTGAAGGTGTAGTGAGCAAGATGAGTGAATCTAGTAACAAAGCATTATATCAAATTAAATTAGGTAATGACAAATTTTTGTGGGTAGCTTCTTTGTTAGATAGTAAACTAGAAAAAATAGGTAAGAAATTAAGAGTACTGGGATATGTATCAAATCAAATACAAGATAAATCGAATGAGTCTACTTTTCAAATAATCGCTTTAGCTGTAGTAGATATGACCTCCAAGGAAATGGAAATGCTACCGGGAGCGCATGCGCAAATTCAAGAATGGATTAATGGAGAAGTACCTAAAGCAAAAGAATAACTTTTATTTATAAAAAAATAATCTTTATATCTTTAGCTACTTATTTCTACGAATGAACCTAAAACTAGAATTATACAACTATTGCTTAGCAGATATCAACCGACGATTGGCTATCAGCGAGAAAGGTCTGCAGCAACTCCAAGAGAGTTTATCTTCCGAAACCAAAAGTTCTGCTGGAGATAAACACGAAACTGGTCGCGCGATGATTCAACTAGAACGTGAGCAGCTAGGGAATCAATTAGCCAATATCGAAGCAGAAAAAGAGATATTTCTTAAAATAGACCCTACAAACCAATCGCAGATTGTTGGTTTAGGCTCGGTAGTTTTAACATCTCAAAACAATTACTTTATTTCTTCAGGCATCGGAAAAATTAGCCTTGATGATGCGGATTACTATGCCTTGTCTTTAGGTTCACCCATCGGACAATTACTCTCTGGAAAAAGAGTAGGAGATAGGTTCGTTTTTAGAGGAAAAGAAATTGAGATAATAGAAATTATTTAGTTGTTAGTTGATATTTAGTATTTTGGTGATAGTAAAAAGTAGATAGTAATTAGAAGAAAGGTATCTTATTATTTTAAGTTTAATTTTCAGAATAAGATTATGGTTGAATTCCTAATAAAAAAGCCTTTTTATAATTTTAAAATTAACTTTTAAGCTGTTTGGGAGTAACAAAGTTATTTCCCTGTCGCTAATTTTTTCGCCATTCCTTTAAAGATATATCCATGAAAGGGTAGAACAGCATACCAATACATTCTTCCCCAAATTCCTTTGGGTCTGAATACGGCTTTCTGCCATAGTTTTCCTTTATATAATTTAAACATCAGCCATGCCTCGCCAGGAAGTTTCATTTCAGCAAATAAAATCAATTTTCCTTCTTCTTTATTAGCATATAATACTCGCCAAAAATCAACTGCATCTCCATCATGTAATTGAGTAGGATGTCGTCGTCCTCGTCTTAGACCAGGACCACCCGCCATTTGGTCAAAAAATCCTCTAATCTTCCAAAGTCTTTGTCCGTACCAACCTTGGTCACCTCCAATGCTGAAAACGCGTTCTAAACATTCCTCATATGAATAATAAGTATGCTTTCTTAAATCCATAAAACAGCCATCTTTGGGAACTTCCATAAACTGTTTTAAGTTAGTGTCATTTCTGCTGCTGATAAAGCTATCTTTCCAACTCGAAACAATTTCTTGCGCCTGAATTTTAGAAAGTGTTCTCTCTAGCGACTCACGGTAGGATATCGGTTGAACACCTGTGATTTCCTTAATTTTACTCAAGCTTTCGGGTCTACATACCACTTCTATCTTCATGCTATCTACCAAAGATGAAGCTAACTTATAGGAAGTTGAGGTGACAAAGTATAACCAATAAGAAGACAATTTCGGTGTCATCACAGGAAGAGTAATAATCTTTCTGTTCAAACCTCTCACGTCGCCATATTCCATCAACATTTCTCTGTAGGATAAAATATCATCACAACCCACATCGAAATTTTGATTGTAGGTTGCTTTATTAAATAATGATTTAATGAGAAAATCTAAAACATTGGCAATCCCTAAAGGTTGACATTTGGTGTTTAACCATTTAGGCGTTACCATGATTGGAAGCTTTTCAACCAAATCTCGAATGATTTCAAAAGAGGCACTACCAGATCCAATGATGATTCCAGCACGTAAGGCTGTGAAATTAAATTTAGCATCAGATAGTATTTTCTCAACCATTAATCGAGATTCCAAGTGCTTAGACAATTTATCCTGATTGGCCAAACCCGTTAAATAAATCGTATGCTCACAATTGGTTTCATTTACGACCTCCACAAAATTCTCTGCACAGGTGCGTTCCATTTCTTCATAATCATTGCTACTGCTCATTGAATGCATTAAATAATATGCACCATCAATGTCTTTTGGGACTGTCCCGAGAGTGGATTTATCTAAAAAGTCAGCTTCAATTACTTCAATTTGATCTTTGGAAATTCCATCTGGATAATCGAATCTGTCAGCGTCACGCGTACAGCAAACCACTTTGTAACCTTGTGAAGTAATTACGCTAATCATTCGTTTTCCGATGTACCCTGTTGATCCTGTAAGAAGTATTTTTTTCATAAAAAGAAGCCTTTTGCTTTTGCCTTAGGTTTTAATATGGTTGATTTAATTCAGCTCCGCTGGTAAATAAGTTTTAATATTTACATGGTTAGCTTTGATGTCATGTAACAAATTATATAAGCCAAAGAAGGTTCTGTTCATATAAATAAAATGTTCTGAACCTCTATTGCCATTGAATTTTTTGATTTCTCTACTTTTTCCATATTTCTCGCCAAGAGCATATATTTGTTGGAAGAATTCTTCATCGGCAAAATCAAAGTTTTCTTCTCTAAAAGGTTTAGAAAATAACGAAATCATTTCATAAAATAATTGACTGAAAAACTCTAATTCTACAGCTGAATCATCTTTCCTTAGAATTTCTAATTCAAACATTTTATCTTGAAAGATGTTTGGATTGTTGATGCTTTTTGGTTTAATTAATTCAAAATAAGGTGTGTAAAAATCTGATGGAATCTGTTTCATACAACCGAAATCCAAAGCAATTAAATCCCCGTCTTTAGAAATTAAGAAGTTCCCTGGATGTGGATCGGCATGAACTTTTCGCATATTGTGAATCTGGTGCATATAGAAATTCCACAAGGCTTGACCGATCTGATTGGCTAAGGCTGGATCAGTATTTTTAGCGGCAAATTCAGATAAATGTTCGCCATGCATCCAATCCATGGTGATAATTCTATCACTACTCAGTTCTGGATAATAAGTAGGGAATTTCAAATGTTCGATGTGAGAACACTTCTCTGAAACTTCCATGCTTTGTTCAACTTCTAGAATATAATTGGTTTCTTCTAAAAGCTTGTTTTCTACTTCTTTAAAGTAGCGATCTGAATCCTTTCCTTGTAAATTAAACATGCGAATAGCAATCGGTTTCACCAAAGCTAAATCAGACGAAACGCTATCGGCAACACCGGGATACTGAATTTTGACAGCCAACTCTTTTCCATCCTTTTTGGCTTTATGTACTTGTCCAATACTTGCGGCATTTACCGATTCAGGATTGAATTCATCATAGATTTCTTGAGGTGATTTACCAAAATAAGTCTTGAATGTTTTGTTGACCAAAGGCGCCGAAAGGGGAGGAACAGAAAATTGAGCCAAGGAGAATTTATCTACATATTGCTGGGGTAAAATGCTTTTTTCCATGCTCAGCATTTGCGCCACCTTAAGAGCAGAACCTTTCAAGTTAGAAAGTCCGTCGTAGATATCTTCTGCATTAGATTCATTCAACTTAAATCTTGCATCTTCTTCGTTTTGGGTGATTTTGTTTTTATAATAATTCAAATAATTCTTGCCGACTTTTGCGCCAGTTGTTACCAGTTTGGTCGCGCGAGATAATTTGGATTTAGGAATACTATTAATGGTTTTCATAGTTTGATTTTTAATGGGAAACTTAGCTTATTTAATAGGATTAAGTTCCTTGAAAATAAACTTCCCAAAATCTGCAACATTTTTAAAGGCGCTAACATTGATTAACTCAAAGCCAGCGTTGACTGACTTCTCAATAAATACATCGGTTTTCTCAAAATTGGTAGATTTGTCATTTAGCCAAAATTTCAACGTTCCAAGTAGATGTAGCCAAGCTGACTCCGCCATCACTTTTTCAGATGCTTTATTAATATCTTTTTGCTTGAAATCAATTTGTTCGATTTCTAAGTGATTGGCGTATTGTAGGAAAGCTTTTCTCAATCCTTTTAATTTCCCTAAATCTTTAAGGGTTTGATTTCCGATACTATGTTGCACAAAGCTTCTATTCATTTTTAAATTTTCGAAAAATGTATAATAAAAACTTAGAATTTTGTCTTTGGCAGGATAAAGCTCATAATCTTCTGAAGACTGTAAAGTTTCTAGAGTCGCCTCGAAAAGAGCTTCGTAGAAGTAGTTTTCAATGGCTTCTAAATTGCTGAAATAATTATAAAACTCAGCTTCTTCTAATTGATGTGCTTGGCTAAATGAATAAACATTTTTGGGTTTTTTATCATTTAAAACATCATCCATGTACCAAGTTAAAATTTGATTTTTATCTATTGAATTATCTTGTAAGTTCATTTAATTTTCTTTGAATCAATAAGTTCAACTTTAGTGCCAATAGATTAAGATATTATCAATTTTAAGAATGTAGTATGCGTTAAAATTATATAAATAGTCTTAAAAATGATTATATGTTTAAAACTTCATAAAAACTAGCATAAAAAAAACCGAACAATGAGTTGCTCGGTTTGCCTAAAATATTACGATCATCTTGGTTTGTATAAGATTTGCGATTAATTTGCAATTTTGTGAACATTGATTTTAAGCTGTTGTTGAGTTAATAAACCAACTTGTAAAAGGGATTTGTCTACTGCAAATCCTAGAGTTTCACCTTTATCCATTTGCACAATAGTGGTTAACGTGGTTGATGTAACGGGAACTGATGCTAAATTAAGTTGAAAAAAAAAGAAGTCTGCTACAACTCTAACTGCGTCAAATATTTTCCTTTCAACCGTTGATTGTTCAGCGGTTCCAATGTTTTTAACAAGCCAGATTCTTTTATTTCCTAGAATACTTAAATCAATACCAGCTTCAGTCTGGATTTCATAGGTTACATGATAATACCCGGTTGATGGAGCAACATAATATCCTGTATTACTATCGATATTATTACTACCGATGTTTGGAGATAGATTGCTTAAGTCGATGGGAGCAAAATCGTTTAAACCATCTAGATTAATCAATGTAAATCCACTTTCTGCTGAAACTGAATAAACACTTTCCCCCAAAGTCGTGTCGATGCTTTGATTATTCCATTGATCATTATCATAATAGTAATAGCCTACAGAATTAATTGAAGCAACTTGAGGTACAGGGTTAACCGGTTCAGGTGCTACCTGAGATACAAAAACTAGATCACCCTTTGAAATCGTTGAATAATCTAATTCATTTGCTTGTTCCTTGGTTAATTTAAGTACCTTTTGCATACCTATCCATTTTGTGCCGTCAAAAAAATAATAACCATCATTAGTTACACTAAATGTCTGCGGTTTGTCACTCACATGATTCGTAACGGATTGAGTTACATAAATAATTACACCTTTTTGTTCGCTTGTTTAAGTTTTATTCTGAAGTTGAACGCCCGTAATTCTTGGAGCGATTAAACCATCCATGCTTGTAACTTCTGTAGGCGCACCTTCAATATCTAAAGTTGCATTTGGCGTTTCGGTATTAATACCTACTTGCGCATTCAATAAACTGATAGAAATAAAAAATAATAAGTAAAAGATTCTCATAATAATAAATTTTAGAGGTTATTATTATGAGAATCATTATATATTACATCATTTTATTAAGCTTTAGTCAATAAATTCATTATCTGATAAGTTAAAATTAGGCTTATTAAGAATTAGATAATCGAATTAATTAATAAGCTGAAAAGGAATTGGTTAGAACATGAAAACTACTTCAACACTCAGTTTGTCCGAATCCATCTGTTCATTTTCTTGGAAGAATATCAATTGATTGTTGGTAAAATACCATTCGTAATCTACACGTAGAATAGAGTGGAAAGGCAATTTACTTAAACCTAATCCAATCCCTAAACTCAATCTTTGAACATCAAAATTACCTTGGTTATTATTTTGGTCCATAAAATCATAGCGAGCTGCAGGAATAATATGTTTCACGATATTATTTTCATCTAAGGCAAAAGCATAACCACCTTGAATGTATGCAGAAAGTAAGTCGTAATCATTGGTTTTATCTTCTCTCATCATAACTTCTGACTCCACCTTCCAAAGTTCCTTACCATATCTAAGGTCGGCACCATACATCAAGTAATGTTGAAATTCATCTGGAACATCGGTCAAACGATAGTTATCATAAACTTTAAACGTTGAGCGCAAACCTTTCATTTTACCTAAAGTAAGACGTCCTGCATAAGATTGTTTGCTAGACCATTTAGAAGTATTCGCTGAGTTACCATTAAAAACCGCCAGCTCTAATTTTGTAGGAATGGGGAGTTGATCTGCTTTATAGGTGGCCATTAAGCCTATATCGCGAGAGCTTACAAAGTATTTTCCTAAAAATGCTCTATTGGCAAACATCATTGTACCGGGGTCGGTGATGTAGCTATTGAACAAGGGTAAACTAAATTGTCCTACTTTTAAACTTAAATTTTCAGTGGCGTCATAAGCTCCATAAGCATCTAAGATTTTGAATTCACCCTCATCACTAAGCTCAACTTTGGCTTTATAGTGTAATTTGGGTTTAATGTCACCTTCAATTTCTAATCGAGAGTTACGAATGACAAATCGAGATGTGTTAACGTCTGTTGCCCATTCATATTTGCTTTTCAAAACACCTCCAAATTTGAAGTTTGGATATCGTATGGAGTCATTTTCTTGTGCCAAAACACAAGCAGCTAGGGTGATTGAACATAGGGCGCTAAACAGATGTTTTCTCATATAATAAAATTAAAGTAGAAGGTCCAGCTGACATATTTTGGAACTCCTTAATAGAAAGTTCTAGGTTTTTTCTTATTTGCTTCTCCTTCTTTATCCTCTTGTTCTTTGGTTAATGGAGCCACTTTCAGGAACTTCTCTGATTGTTCTATAGCATCCATGATTTTTACAATTAAATCATTTTTATTTTCGTTTTCGTAATCGATTTCTAAAGGTGCTTTAAAGCGCATACTTTGTTCTACGCCCGTTTTTTTAATAACCAAGCCTTTCTTATCAAAGGATCTTCTGAAACCATCAATAACTACCGGAATTACGATAGGTTTCGTTTCTAAAATAAGATGTGCTGTACCTTTTCTACCTGGCGCAAAAGCCTTGGTTGTGCCTTGAGGGAAAGTAATGACCCAACCGTGATCTAAAGCTTTTTTGATATTATCGATCTCGCCTAAATCGACGCGACGTTGAACATTTTTACCATTAGCTCTCCAAGTCCTTTTAACGGTTATCGCTCCTGTGTAAGCAAAAATCTTGGTCAAGAAACCTTTGTTCATCGTTTCTTTGGCGGCCACATAATACATGTCGACGACAGGATTTAACAAATACACGGGATTATTAATAGAGTTTTCGAAACCATTTTGTACGCTACAGAAAACATGGTACATGGCAAAAACATCCGCAAAATAGGTTTGATGGTTTGAAACAAATAATACATTTGTTTTAGGAAGATCTTTTAAATGTTCTGTTCCTGAAATGTTAAGTTTATTAAATCCATTATATCTGCGATAGGATATAACACCAAAAATAAATATCAAATAACGCTTGATAAAATACCAATGCCCGAATGCATCATAAAAAATTGTCTTCCTTTTTGCCAAAATTCTTTTGTATTGGTAAGCTTACAAATGTAGGGAATTTCTACTAAATTGGTAGAATTCATTCAGCATCATTGCTGTGGCTCCCCAAATATTTATATCATGTTTTAAGCTAAATGCAGGTACTTGATAGTTAGCTCCATGGTGGTCTAATACTAGATTTATTTTCTGAGGATTGGTCAAAAAATTATAAAAATCAATGGGTATGATTTTTCTTACCTCATAGTCACAAGGGACAAAATCAGGTTCTTGATGGTAGAGTCCAACATAAGGATATACCAAAAAGTTGCTGGGCGGGATAAATAATTCGGTTAACTCTCCTAAGATTTCGATACCATTGGGCTCGGCATTAATTTCCTCATAAGATTCTCTAATGGCGGTTTGAGCTAAATTCGCATCTTCTTTTTCTACTTTTCCACCTGGGAAACCAATCTGATTGGAGTGAACACCTTTGTATGTGTTTCTGTGAATTACCGGAAATTTTAAAACTCCATTTTCTTTGTATATAAGAATGAGTACAGCGGCAATACGAGGTTTTTTTAAATCAAACCTACCATTGTCTACCAAATTCTGACGATCGGGTGGGGCCATTTCATATTGAGCTTTCCAACCAGGAATCTGGTTGAAATCTAATTGTTCTCTTAAAGTGTCAAAAGTGATTTTCATCCTCTGGATTTCCTTGTAAATTTAAATAATTTTATAACGGAAAAAAACCGGAAAAATCATTTCCGGTTTTTTAAAAATTTATGATAATTAAATAAATTATTTTTTAGCATAGGTCTCTGCCATTTTTAATGCTTTTAAAGCATCAACTACTTTGGCATTAATAGACATTCCTTCTAGCGCTGGGTGCGCATTTCCTGATTCAATCAAAATGGTACGTAACTCAGAAGCAGTTAGTCTTGGGTAGTAACTCCAAACAAGAGCAGCAACACCAGCTACTGCAGGGGCAGCCATACTGGTACCTTGTGCCCAATCATATGTGTTCTTAGGAACAGTAGAGTAGATTTCTACACCAGGTCCGAAAATATCCACTTGTTGTTCACCGAAGTTAGAGAAACTAGCTTTGATTTTATCATTGTATCTAGAGCTTGCTCCAACAGTTAACCAAGAGTTACTCCACTCTTTACCATCTCTGTAGTTGGTAGGGAAGTTAGACTCAACATCGATATCCTTGTTGTCGTTTCCAGCAGCATGTACCATTAAAACACCTTTGTCTGTTGCATATTTAATGGCATCCCAAACCAATTCCTTTTCTGGAGAGTATGCTTTACCAAAACTCATATTTAAGATTTTTGCACCGTTGTCTACGGCATATCTAATTGAGTTAGCGATATCTTTATCTCTTTCATCACCATCTGGAACAGATCTAACTGCCATAATCTTAACGTTTCTAGCAACACCATCAATACCAATTCCGTTTCCATTTTCAGCACCAATGATACCTGCAACGTGTGATCCGTGGAATGAATCTGGCCCATCAACGTCTGCATTACCGTAGTATTTTTCTGTTTTGTCCTCGTAGTTGTCACCTACAATATGTCTTGAATCAAAATCAACATTATAGTGGTGATTCATTTGGCCTTTATAGTATTTTAAAGCTTTATCATCTTTTAATTGATCTTGTAGGTCCGCTAACATTTGAGCAGGAGTTTGTCCGAAAACTTCTCCTGCTTTTTCTGTTCCAGCTGCCATCATAAAGCTGTTTTTTAGAGCCATTACTTGCTCGTTGCTAGAGTTAAAACTCTTAAGGTCGTTTACCGTAATTGTTTTGTCGGCTCCGTACTCGTCTGCAAAAGCTTGGAACATGTTCAACATGCCTTCGATTTGCATTTCGTAGTTAGCAACCGTTGCTTTAGCCTTAGCTAAGGCTTCTTCAACTTCGATTTTCATCATTTTGTACTCCTCGTATTTCTTAGGGTACTTCTTCTTATTAGTTTCGTTGGTGAATTCGTCTGGAGATTCAAACATATCCATTCCTTTTTTTACCAAACGAGTTACTTCTAATTGATCTTCGTTCACATGTGAACCATCAGCGCCTCCGATAAAGTTCCATCCATGTACATCGTCTATGTATCCGTTTTTATCGTCGTCAATTCCGTTTCCTGGAATTTCATCCTTGTTAGTCCAAAGTACGTTTTTCAAATCATCGTGGGTAATTTCAACACCACTGTCAATAACAGCTACAATCACAGGGCTTGCTTTTAGGCCTTTGCTTGCTGCATATTCATAAGCTGCTGTACTTGCTGTACCATAAATACTATCGGTCGCAAAGTTGGCGTGGAACCAATTTCTTTTTGCTAATTCCTCGTCACTAGGTTTATCTACTTCTTGTGCTTGCGCAAAGAAGAAGGCACCTACCATGGCGAGTGATAATGTAATTTTCTTCATATCTTAAATTAAATTGTTTAAATAAATTTTGGACTGTGGTCCTTCGTTACAGATTAAATCTAGGATGCTTAAATTGGGTACAAATTCAATTTTTTCTTCAAAAACTTGAGGATAAGCTGGATTCTTAAACGAAGTTGATTTTGCATTATAAGCATCTCTAAAATCTTGTTTATAGTCTGTTGAGTAAGTATCTGTGGTACTCAACTCCTTGTCAACCTGCAGTATTGTCAAAAGTCGTTCCATTATTATACAATTAAGATCAAATAAATAAGTAGGACGAGATTCTAATATGTCTGCAAAATAATGTTCGTAGAACTCAAAATAAGGCGATCTACGATAAGCTGCTTCCAAGGATTTAAAATGTTCTTTGGGCCAATCTTCGGCATAAGAAATTTTAATATCCTTGATTTTTCTTGAAGCGTTATTTTTTTGCGTTGGAATATTCAGCATTTGTTTACCATTGGCGCTGAGTATCCAACAACGATTTCTATAAGACTGTTTTTGCATGTTTTCAAAACCATCGATCAGAGGCGACTCTTGCTTTATAAAGTCCGCCATAAACTCAATAGGCGGGAAGTAATATGCAGTAAAAACTGAACTCATAGTTTTTATATATTAAATTTATTGATGAATGATTTAGTCTTTCTTTTTCTTGAAAATGAATTCCCATCCAAAGAATAGTGCTAACAAAATTCCACCAATCCACAAGTAGCTAGTTTTGTTAGGCTTGCCGTTATTAGGAATAGTAAACCATCGATCCCATTGCCATCCGCTCTTAGGCTCAAAACCAAAGGCTTGGTTTAAGTTAGCCCATAAAAAGATAGGTTTACCAATAATGTGATTTTCTGGTGTAAACCCAAAGAATCTAGAATCTAAAGAGTTATGACGATTATCACCTATCATAAAATAGTAGTCTTGCTCAAAAGTATAGTCAGCAACTTCCTTTCCATCTAATTGTAAAACGCCATCTCTTAACTCTAGATTTTTGCCTTCATATTTTTTAATAACATCAATGTACTTGACTAAATTCTCAATGTCTTTTACATTCACAGTCATTCCTTTAGCTGGAATCGTTAATGGTCCATAATTATCCACGTTCCATTTTTCGCCTTTAGGGAAAATATTAGGACTTGGCGCATCAGCTGGTTGAACTATCCAAGTGGATTGAATTGCATTGGGAAGAGCTTTTAACTGATTGAACATATCATCGGTTACACCAAAGAAATCATATTGATATCCACCTTCAAAAGCTGAAACACGATAATCTGTTTCTACCAAACCATAAGTTTCAACTAGGAATTTTGGACTTAATTGAGTACTATATTGTACCGAAGCTGAATGTTGTAATAAGGCGTCTTTCTTTGGTTCGAATTTTTCGTTATTAACAAATAACACTCCTTCACGCATTTCGATTACATCTCCTGGTTCACCAACACATCGCTTAACGTAGTTGTCTTTGCGGTCGATAGGTTTATAAATTGAATCGGTAGGGAAATTAAATACGACGATATCGTTTTTCTTTACTTTATCCCATCCTGGAATTCTTGTATATGGTAGTTGAAGTTTTTCAACGAATAAATTTCTTGAGAATAAATCAGAAAACGGTACTGAAACAGGTGTATTTGGTAGCCTTGTTCCATACACATTCTTGCTTACAAAGAGTGCATCACCAATTTTCATAGTATTTTCCATAGATCCTGTAGGGATAATCATGGGTTGCACAAAGTAGGTGTGTACAATTGTAGCTAAAACTACCGCGAATAATAAAGCAGAAATAAGTGTTTCTTTTCTTTCTTCTGGACCCGTATAATCTGGTTTTTCAACGTAATTTAGATAATAGATATAGAATCCAAGGGTAACGATTACTAAAATTGCATCGCCGATTCCTCTCTTACCATAGCTTCGAATGAAATCTACCCACATCACCATTATCATAATAGGAGAGATGATAGGTAAGAATAGTAAAATCACCCACCATTTAGGTCTTTTCATGATGTCGAGCATCACAATGGCATTATAAACTGGGATAGCAGCTTCCCAAGCTTTTCTTCCTGCTTTTATGTATAGTTGCCAAGTTCCGGCAAAATGTATGACTTGAACGATTAAAAAGAAAATTAACCAATCAGACCAAGTACTTAACCACATATATTCTAATTTTTATTATTGGTAGTGAATTTTAGATGTTTGTTACATTCCCAAAACATCCTTCATTGAAAAGACGCCTTTTTTGTCATGAATAAACTCAGCGGCTTTCAAAGCACCTAAAGCAAATCCTTCTCTAGAAAAGGCAGTATGTTTTAATTCGATTGAATCATGGTAAGATTCATATTTAATTACGTGTTTACCGGGAACATCATCAATTCTGAATGCGTGTATTGGAATACATCTTTCTTTTCTTTCACCATTTAATTCCCAATGTTGATAATTGCTTTCAAGCATTATTTTCTCCGCTAAAGTAATAGCTGTACCACTAGGTGCATCTAATTTTTCGGTGTGATGAGTTTCTTCAATCGAAACATCATATAAATTATGATCTTTCATCATTCTAGCTGTCTGCTGCGCAATGGCAAAGAACAAATTAACCCCTAAGGAGAAGTTAGAAGCGTATAAAAAGCTCGCGTTATATCGATCTATTTTATCCTGAATTTCTGGAAGTTTATCCGTCCATCCTGTTGTTCCACAGACAGTAGGGATATTACTTCTAAGAAGAATATTAATATTTTTATATGCAGCTTCAGGTTTTGTAAATTCAATAGCAACATCTGGTCTAGCATCTATTAGCATAGAATGCGTAGGAGCTTCATTCGTTTTTAAAACAATGCTATGTCCTGCTTTTTCAGCGAGACCTTCAATGGTTTTACCCATTTTTCCGTATCCAATCAGTGCAATTCTCATAATCTACTTTAGGTTTAATGTTATAGCCAATCCAAAATTGGTTTGACCCGTACCTGGATCTATAAATGCGGTAGGATCGATGCTTAAATCACGGTCGCGTCTGATTTCATATAAATGTGCATCAACGGTAGCGTCCAAGACATTTAGTGCATAAGCAACCACGGTCAGTGCAATGGCATAATCTCTATTTCTGCGCATATCATCTTGAATAGCCCCCAATCGATCTTTATCAAAAATACCAACATAAGGATGTTCTTGGCCTTCTAATTCAGCCAAAAAGGCATCGCGATAATGATGGTATCTACTATTGTAGTGTATTGTTACCCCAACGCTAGTGCCAATCAATCCCCAAACTATAGGAGCTTTCCAGTACTTCTCATTGTAAATCTGTCCCATTCCTGGTAAGACAGCAGAGTATAATGAAGCCCTCACCGGATTCTTAATAATTAATTCGTTGTTCTCAACTGCAATATCTCCAGTGATTTGAACTGAATCATTGGATGTTTTTTGTGCTTGAAGCAACAAGCTGATAAAAAGGAATATTACAGTGAAGTATCTCATTTCAGTAAATCTTTAATTCTTTGAAAATCAGCGTCAGAATTAAAGTTTAAAATTACTTTTCCTTTTCCGTTATTGCTTCTTACGATTTCGACTTTGGTGTCTAATCTATCGGTCCATTCTTTCTGAGATTTCTTAAATTCATTCGGTAGAACCGCTTTTTCTTTTGGTTTGCTTGGGTTTTTATGCGACTTGATTAATTGCTCGGTTTGTCTAACAGATAAGCTTTTACGAATAATTTGTTCGTAAATCTCTAGTTGTTTGTCAATGTCGTCAACAGAAATTAAAGCTCTACCATGTCCCATAGAAATCATTCCGTCTCTAATCCCCGTTTGAACAATAGGATCGAGTTTAAGTAAACGCAAATAATTGGTTACGGTACTTCTGTCTTTTCCCACACGTTGACTCATTTCTTCTTGGGTTAAGTCAACCTCGTCAATAAGTCTTTGGTACGTAAGAGCAATCTCAATCGCATCTAAATCTTCACGTTGAATATTTTCAACTAAGGCCATTTCTAGCATTTCGCGATCATCGGCCAATCTAACGAAAGCAGGAATTCTTTCTAAACCATTAAGTTGTGAAGCTCTAAACCTTCTTTCACCCGAAATTAATTCAAAATTCTCACCTACTTTTCTAACTGTAATCGGTTGAATTACACCTAATTCTCTAATGGAATCAGCCAGTTCTTGTAGTGCTTTTGGATCAAAATAAGTTCTAGGCTGATTTGGGTTTGGAATAATTCTCTCAATTGGAATGTCGATAATATTGCCAACCAATTCCTTGGCTCCTGTGTCTTTTACAGAATTTGCTTTTTCACCACTTTCGCTTAACAAAGCGGATAATCCTCTACCTAATGCTCTTTTCTTCTCCTTTGCCATTATATCGAATCGTTATTATTCTTCAAAAATTCGTGTGCTAAATGTAAGTAATTTTCAGCACCTTTACTATCTGCATCGTATTTAATGATGGATTCACCATAACTAGGCGACTCACTTAATCGTACATTTCGGTTGATAATGGTTTCAAACACCATATTCGGGAAATGAGTTTTAACTTCTTCTACCACTTGATTACTCAATCTTAATCTCGAATCAAACATGGTCAACAACAATCCTTCGATGTCTAATTTGGTGTTGTGATGCTGTTGTACACCTTTGATGGTGTTCAATAACTTGCCTAATCCCTCTAATGCAAAATACTCACATTGAATGGGAATAATTACAGAATCAGCCGCTGTTAGTGCGTTTAGCGTAATCAAACCTAATGAAGGGGCACAATCAATAAAAATATAATCATATTTATCCCTCACGGATTCTAAGGCTAATCTCAATAAGTGCTCACGATTATCAACATCGACTAGCTCTATCTCGGCTGCCACTAAATCAACATGAGATGGAATAATATCCAAATTAGGCGAATCTGTTTTTAAAATAACATCTTTGGCAGGTAGTACATGCTCTAGCAGCTCATAGGTACCATGCTCCAACGTTTCAATATCAATTCCTAAACCAGAGGATGCATTAGCTTGTGGATCAGCATCAATCAACAATACCTTTTTCTCCAGTATTCCTACTGCAGCAGATAGATTAATGGCTGTGGTTGTCTTACCAACACCTCCTTTTTGGTTTGCAATGGCAATAATTTTACCCATAATATACAATGAATTACAAAAATAAGACAATTTGTGCAGGTGGCTCAACCCAAGTAGGACTACTTTTCAACATTTAAACTAAAGTTCTCCACGTTTTAAACTTAGCCGATGACATTAAGTTACTTAACTTGGTTGTTAATGAAAGTTAAACTATTCAATTGATAATATTCTAAACTAATCTTATTCTCGTTTAGAACCTAATTCTAAGATTGTGATAAAGCTTCAAATTGATATCTTTGTTGACCATGACGAATTGGTTGGCTCAAGATAAAAGATTTTTCCTGCTACTATTGCTTATGCAGATAGTATTGGTATTTTCACTTGTGCTCGGAAGTTCGTCTTATGAGATGATGGATTATTTTAATTTATCAGAGAATGAATCACTTAAGAAAATAGTCTTTCAACATCGTTTGCCTAGAACTATCACCGCCTTATTAACTGGGATTGCACTACCACTAAGTGGGTGGGTTTTGCAGGAGTTTTTTAGAAATCCTCTGGCAGGACCCTCTATTTTAGGAGTAACTTCCTCTGCAGGTCTTGGCGTTGCGATCGTTATTGTTTTGGGAAGTTCTCTTGGATTTGGGAGTTTTATTTTTGAGCCTGGATTGTTGATTATAGGTGCCTTAGCGGGGGCATTGTTGGCCATGTTGTTATTGATCGCGATTGCAAAGCAATTATCATCTACCAATGCTATGATTATTGTTGGTTTTATGATAGCTACAATTGCGGGTGCTTTTATAGAAATATTGCAGTATTTTTCTAATGCCAAGGAGTTGAAGTCCTATGTGTTATGGGGTTTTGGTTCGTTGACGGGTTTAAGTATCAAACATTTGATTTATTATGCTGTGTTTGTGCTGATTGGTGTATTTTTTATTGTTAGAAATATTCCTTCTTTAATAAGGATGCAGCTCGGGGAATTATACGCTCAGACCATGGGGGTAAATCTTAGATCATTAAGGATTCAATTGATCATAGCATCCTCACTTTTGGCAGGGGTTGCCACAGCTTTAGTTGGCCCTATTGCTTTTATAGGATTGGCAGTTCCACATATTTGTAGAATGTATCTTAAAACTTCCAATTTTCATCAATTATTTGCCTACAATATGGTGGTTGGCGTCATTTTAATGACAAGTTTTGGATTGCTAGCAGAGCTATTTCCTGGTGGAGCCTTACCCATCAATGTTATAACGGCCTTGTTTGGTGCACCCATTGTTCTAAGTATTGTATTTCTCAATAAAAATCAAATATCATGAGTTTGCTAAGAATTGAGAATCTATCGATTGGGTTTAAGGAAGCTTTAGTTACAGATATCAATCTAGAATTAGAGAAAGCTAAGTTAATCTTCTTACTCGGAGAGAATGGGAGTGGGAAATCCACTTTTATGAAGACCTTATTTAAGATAATTCCTCCTTTTGCTGGTCAAATTAAATACAGAGGAAAAGATATTCAAGAGATAAATGCGAAGTTATGGTCGAAAACCTTGTCGGCTGTATTTTCAAGAATCGGTGTTATTCCTATGATTCCGGTGAGGGAATTGATAGAAATTGGAGCTTCTCAACCCGATATGGAATTAAAGTCTCATGTGATTCAATTGTTAGGAATAGAGTCTTTGCTAGATAAGTATGCCAATGAAATCAGCGATGGACAATTGCAAAAAGTAATGATTGCGCGGGCTTTATTGCAAAATACAGATTTTGTGTTTTTTGATGAACCTACAGCGCATTTAGATTTTAAATCCAAATCACATGTTTTTCAATTATTAAGAAATCTTGTGGATTCAACAGAAAAGACATTTATTGTAATTACCCACGAAATCTTATATGCCCTAGAAATGGCAGACGAGATTTGGTATATTAATGAAGCTAATTTATATAAAGGAAGCTCAAGGGAAATTGATACTCAGTTTGAATTACGAAAACAAATTTTAAATTTAAAACAAAATGAAAGTTAAGAATATAATCATCACAGGAGGTAGTAGAGGAATCGGAAGAGCCTTAGTAGAAAAATGTTTGAAGGAGGGACATAATGTATTTGTTATTTCTAGATCAGAGGATTTATTGAAAGAGATTGCTAACATATCCAACGATGAACAATTTAGATATGCGCCTTTAGATTTGGCTACAATAGAAGATTATAAGGATATCCATGATTATATTTATGATTGGGATATGGTAGATGTATTATATAATAATGCTGGTCTTTTAATCAAAAAACCATTTCATGAACTTACAGCATCTGATTTTCTGGCAAGTTATAAGGTAAATTTTTTAGCACCAGCCATGTTGATTCAGAGTTTGTATTCAAAATTTACAAAGGATTCACATATTGTTAATATAACCACTATGGGGGCTGTGCAGGGATCGGTTAAGTTCCCAGAACTATCTGCCTATGGATCATCTAAAGCGACTCTCGTGACGTTATCAGAAGTTTTAGCACAAGAATTTGGCGAAGAAGGACCAAGTATTAATTGTGTAGCCTTGGGAGCTGTTCAAACAGAAATGTTAGAAACAGCCTTTCCTGGAATTCAAGCGCCGGTACAACCCCATGAGATGGCCGATTATTTATATGACTTTGGCTTAAAGGCTCATCAATTTATGAACGGAAAAATTGTTCAGTGTTCATCTACGACACCTTAATACAAAATTTTTAAAAAATTAAACTAAAAGGTCTGATTTAATTATTTATTGATAAAATCACTACTTTTGCCGTCCCAAAATCTTACCCATGTCAAAAACCTTACTTAAGGAGATAAATAAAAGAAAAACTTTTGGAATTATTGCGCATCCTGATGCGGGTAAAACAACCCTCACTGAAAAGTTACTACTATTTGGTGGTGCGATTCAAGAAGCAGGAGCAGTAAAGTCCAACAAAGTTAAAAAATCCGCTACTTCCGACTTTATGGAGATCGAACGCCAACGTGGAATTTCCGTAGCAACTTCGGTTTTAGCTTTTGAGTATAGAGGTAAGAAAATTAATATTTTAGATACGCCTGGTCACAAGGATTTCGCGGAGGATACCTTTAGAACCTTGACAGCGGTGGACAGTGTGATTGTTGTAATTGATGTTGCCAAAGGGGTGGAGGAACAAACTGAGAAATTAGTGAAGGTTTGTAGAATGAGAAATATTCCCATGATTGTTTTCATCAATAAATTAGATCGCGAGGGTAAGGATGCATTTGATTTGTTAGATGAAGTTGAGCAAAAATTGGAATTGAATGTAACACCACTTTCGTGGCCGATCGGGATGGGAGAAAGGTTCAAAGGAATTTATAATATTTGGGAGAAGAATATTAAACTTTTCTCTGGCGAAAACAAACAAAAGATTTCTGATGGTATCGAAATCGAAGATTTAGCCGACGAAAGCTTAACGGAACTTTTGGGTGATGAAGATGCGGAGAACTTAAGAGATGAAATTGAATTGGTGACGGGTGTTTATCCTGATTTTGATAATGATCAATATTTGAAAAGTGAATTGCAGCCGGTTTTCTTTGGTTCGGCCTTAAACAATTTTGGAGTGCAAGAGCTACTAAATGCCTTTATTGATTTTGCCCCCAATCCACTTCCAAAAGAAAGTGAAACAAGAATTGTAAAGCCTGAAGAAGAAGCGTTTACAGGATTTGTATTTAAGATTCATGCGAATATGGATCCTAATCATAGAAATAGATTAGCCTTCGTTAAGGTGGTTTCTGGAACTTTCGAAAGAAATAAACCTTATTTACATGTTCGCTTAGGTAAATCGATGAAATTCAGTGCACCAAATGCCTTTTTCGCGGATAAAAAAGAAATTGTACAAGAGAGTTATCCGGGCGATATCGTTGGTTTACACGATACTGGTAATTTCAGAATTGGAGATACCCTAACAGAAGGTGAAGAATTAAGCTTCAAAGGAATTCCAAGTTTCTCTCCAGAACACTTTAGATATGTTAACAACTCAGATCCAATGAAAGCCAAGCAATTCGAGAAGGGATTAGACCAGTTAATGGACGAAGGTGTTGCACAGTTGTTTACAATGGAGTACAACAACCGAAAAATCATCGGAACGGTTGGAGCGCTTCAATATGAAGTGATTGAATACCGTCTAGAACATGAATATAATGCCAAGGTTTCCTATGAAAATATTAATATTCACAAAGCTTGTTGGGTGGAGACTAAGGACGAGAAATCTCCAGAGTATCAAGACTTTTTGCGTGTTAAACAAAAATATCTAGCGCGTGACAAATATAATCAATTGGTATTCTTGGCAGATTCAGCTTTTACGATACAAATGACCGAGCAAAAATATCCTTCGGTGAAGCTACACTTTGTGAGTGAGTTTTAAAAAGAATTAAGACTGTAGTTTAGATCCAAAAGACAAATCACCTGCATCTCCTAATCCTGGGACGATGTAGTTTTTGTCGTTCAATTCGTCGTCGATAGCTCCACACCATATTTGAGCTTTTGGAAAAGATTGAGACAATTTTTCTAGGCCCGGTCTAGCAGCAATCGCGCATAATATATGTACTGAACTTGGTTTTCCTAAGGCTAGTATTTCTTTAAGAGCCTCTACTAAAGAGGCACCTGTAGCAATCATTGGATCGGTTATAATTAATGGACGATCAACAATGGAAGGACAAGTAATATACTCCTGACGAATAACAAAATCTTCTTCAGGATCATGTTTTCTATAAGATCCTACAAATCCACTATCAGCACCATCAAAGTAGTTCATAACTCCTTGAAAAAGAGGAACTCCTGCGCGTAGAATAGTAAGGACAACGGGTTGTTTATTAAACTCAGAACTACTTTTAATCCCTAGGGGAGTTGTAATGTCAACCTTTTTAAAATCAAGACCTTTGCTGATTTCATAAGCACCAATTTCACCAATACGTTCTAAATTTCTTCTAAATCTTAGACGGTCACTTTGTATTTTTACACATCTTAATTGGTTTACCCATTCTGTAAGTAATGAATTGGAGGCTGAAAGGCTTATTACATTTTTCATAGGATAAAATTAATGAAATAATCCTAAATGGCTTAAATTTTTTAAAAACTTCAATGTCGGTTTTTCAAAATGAAAACTCGAATTGTCTGATTTCAAAATAAATATGAATTTAATAGATTTTAAAAAGTCTCGTAGAAATATGGTTTTTTGATTTGTACAGACCATCTCACAACTTTAAAACTTAAAAGATAAGGATTTTTGATACGTAATAACAGATTTTAGTCTGGCTTATACCGAAAGTTTATTGAATTTTAAAAACGCTGTATCATTACACTAAAAATTTCTATAGATAAATTTTTATGCTTCCTTTAAATTTATATATTGCGGGAATTTAAATAACATACACACAAGTATATGTCTAAGAAGAAGTTTGAAATAGAGGTTTCGGTGAATGCTTCACCAAGTTTTTTATATAATTATATAGCAACACCATCAGGTCTTTCTGAGTGGTTTGCAGAGAACGTAAATTCAAGAGGTGAGAAGTTCACATTTATTTGGGATGGTGGCTACGAAGACGTTGCCTATTTAGTGAGATCTAAATACGATGAGTATGTTCGATATCGTTGGGAGTATGACGAGGACACTAAATATTATTTCGAGATTCGTATTCAGGTAGATGAGCTTACCAATGATGTATCTTTGGTGGTTACTGATTTTGCTGAAGATGACGATATAGACGAAGCAAAAGATTTATGGAGAAGTCAATTAGAAGACTTGAAACACACGATTGGATCTTAAAAAAACGCATGAATTCCCGTATTAATTTAAATGGAGAAATCGTTTCTGCCACTACGCAGATATTCGGTTTCGACCATCCTGTGTTCAATTCAGGTGAAATTTTACAAGAGAAAATTCGTTTATTCGAAGGTTCATTTTTATTTGCTGAGCGTCATTATTTTCATTTGATGGCTCAAATGCGCATGGCACGAATGCAAATTCCATTGGATTATACGCCATCTTTTTTCTATCAAGAATTAACTAAAATTCAAGAAGATAGTGGGTTGCAGAATGCCGAACTTATTTTTAATGTAACTCAAAGTGATACTAAATCCGACTTTTGGGTGAGCATAAAGGAATTGCCCAATACATTATTTTTCAATGAAGACTACGAAATAGATTTATATAGAGAGACATATGTTTCGGGGGATTTCCATCAGAGATTGAACTTTTTAAACCCCAGGTATAGAATCTTATCAACTTATGCTATAGAAAATGCCTTAGATGATTTAATCTTATTAAATCAAGAAAAATCGGTGGCACATGCCATGAATGGAAATATTTTTATGATTCAAGGGAATGAGGTTTATACATCGAGTTTAGAACAAGGTGCTTTTGACAATGTTTTGAGAGATAGAGTTTTGCAAGCATGTATTCGAGCTCCAGAAATTGATGAAATTCATGAAGGTGAAGGATTATTTCCTTTTAAATTAAATAAAGCCGACGAGGTTTTTATTGCTAAAAATGGTTATGGCATCATTAAAGTAACTAAACTTCGTAAAAAAGACTATGTTTCTGATGTTACAGAAAGCATTGTAAGTCAACTAATCGCACTGGATTAATTAAGCATTGGATTTTCTGGCATATTAAACCAAAGAAGGTTTTCGCCGCCTAGCTTAATCATTTGCTCTTTCCAAAGTTTGTGATCCCATTCAGCGAAGAGATCGAAGTTGATGGTATTATGTACAGACCAAGCGCCATTTTTTATTTCAGTCTCAAGTTGATTTTCGGACCATCCTGAATAACCAACATAAAACCTAATTTCATTCGCTTTAATATAACCATTGTTTAGCGCGTATTTCACATCATCGAATTCTCCTGCCCAATATAAATTGTCTTTTATCGGCTCGCTGTTTTTAATTAAGTCAGGGCGATTATGAATATAGAAGATATTTTCCTCATCCACCGGACCACCGGAATAGACCATAGATTCACTATTGATTTCGTTTAGAAATACATTTACCGGAATATTTAATGACTTGTTTAAAACAAAACCAACGGAGCCACTTTCTTCTGAATGCGTGGTAATAATAACCACAGATCGATGAAAAACATCGGTTAATAAAGAAGGTCGGGCTATTAAAATTGTTCCTTTTTGTATGGTTTGTGTTTGCACTTGTTTGTTTTATCTTTGATAAAGATAAAAAAATATTGATATGAAACAAGACTTAAGTGATTTTAGGAAGTCTTATGAGAAGTTTGCTTTAAATGATGAAGAGTTAGCTGAAAATCCTATAGAAGTTTTTAGAGAATGGTTTGATGCTGCAGTGAATAATGAATCTGTCGACGAAGCCAATGCTATGTCGGTGAGCACGATTGGAGTGGATGGTTTTCCTAAAACGCGTGTTGTTTTATTAAAGAGATATACGCACGAAGGTTTTATATTTTATACCAACTATCAAAGTGAAAAAGGTAAGGCTATAGATAATAATCCACATGTCTGTCTCTCTTTCTTTTGGCCAGGAATGGAACGTCAGATTATAATTAAAGGTAAAGCCGAAAAGATTGCACCTAATCTGTCCGATGGTTATTTTGAATCAAGACCCTTGCTGAGTCAGATAAGTGCTATTGTTTCTCCCCAAAGCTCTGTGGTTCCAACGAGAGAATATTTAGAAAAAGCGCAAAAGGATTTAGAAATAGAACTTAAAGGTAAATACCCAGAGAGACCAGCTAATTGGGGCGGATACTTAATTCGTCCAAAAAGTATAGAGTTTTGGCAAGGTAGACCCAATAGATTGCATGATAGAATTAGATATTCTTTAAATCAAGATTATGATTGGATCATAGAACGGCTTGCTCCTTAAATCAATCCCAAAACAAATTGAACGATCAAGGCAGTGAATATAGCAAATCCGAAGCTTAATAAAGTTCCGATGAGTACGTATTCTGTAAACTGTCGATTCTTTCCTTGATTTAAATCACCAAATCTAAAAACTGATTTAGCTGTAATTAAAAACCCAACAGCCGACCATTGCCCAATGATTATAAAGGTGAAGACAAGCAATCTTTCGATAATTCCAATATGTTTACCACCATTCTTAAGCGATTTTTGCTCATCTTTTTCATTAGCTTCATAAAAGAAATAAGACATCCAATGGCTAGACTTTTTAGACGTAGTTGTATTATCTACTTCTTTGGTATAAGGAGTTAGTAACACACGCATGATGGAGGAACTTGGCAAGCTTAGGAATATATAGCCTAATAAGACTAAAAGCACGCTCGGCTGTAGGAGTAGTTCCCAGTTAAAACTAAGGCTGGTGTTGAGTGCGACGATTAGAATAGCTATAATGTGAAATATTTGATCGAGAAGAAAACCATAAATTTTGGATGCATCTGAGTTTAAATACGACAATAAACTAATTTTAAGAGCATCTATGATAATATGGCTAACTAGCACTATGACCAATGCTAAACTATAATCAGGAAGCATAAAACCTATTAATACAAGCAACAAAGCATGCGTGGCTATATGTTTCCAAAAACCTGATGATGCGATGCCATATTTAAACTTTGACTTTACCCACGAAGTAGGTTGTAAAACAAAATCTCCAAGAAAATGAGTAATGAGTAATAAGAGTAAAAAATTCATAATTTGGAGTTTATAAGTTCATGGTAATAATTTAAATATTGTTGTAGAGCATGATAATTTGCACGGCTCAATACGCGGCTTACATTAGATTGTGTGGTATTTAATTTTTTTGATAATTCTTCTTGGCTTGCGTTAGGATACAATAATTTGGTATGTATATATTGAGACATTCCAGTTGTCCATTGCTCGCAAAGAGTATTGTATAAATTAAATCCAGCATTTAAGCCTAAATCTAATTCTTCCCATGCTGTTTTGATGGCTAAATTTTGTGGTAAATCTTCTAGTAATCTTCCAGAATAGATATAAGCCGATCCCATGTTTTGGGTTACGCTTGCAGTTTTCAGGGTTTCTTCGCCGATACCGATAGCAATTCTTATATCTAATTTACTTAATTGGCGAGTACTTGCCTTTAATCTTGTAGCAATTAGTAGTGCATTTGATGGGTTCTCTATACGTAGCTGAATACTATCTCCACGATAGATGCTCCAATCTTTAGGACTTGCACCGAATTGACCTAAATTGGGCTCAATGGCTTTTTGCCAGTCTTGATTCTGTGTAGAGTTAATGATATCGGCGGTAATGACTGCAATCATTTGATTTAATTTAAGATAAATATATTACACTTTTAAGTAATATACAAGCTTTATTACGTTTTTATGTAATAATATATAATATTACAATAATATGTAATAAGCAGTCAATAATGATTTAAGTAATTGATTATTAGTGTGTAATATGATGGTTGTGGAAAGTTTAAAGCCATCATTTTTAGAAAAGCTTAAAAAAGGGAATAAAAAAACCGAATCTTTAGATTCGGTTGAATTTTAGAGTTGTAAAGGTATTACTTACCTCCGTTAACTGCTTTTGAAAGCTCAGAACCTGGCTTAAATTTAGCAACAGTTTTAGCTGCAATTTTAATTTTCTCTTTCGTTTGAGGGTTGATACCATCACGTGCACTTCTTTTAGAGGTTGAGAAAGAACCGAATCCAACTAAAGAAACTCTACCATCTTTTTTAGCTAAAGTTTTAGTAATATTATCCGTGAAAGAATCTAAAGCTGCTTTAGCTTGTACTTTAGTAATTCCAGCATCAGCTGCCATTGCATCGATTAAATCTGATTTGTTCATAATAAATATTTTCGTTTAAATTATTGATTGTATGACAAATATAGTATTTCACAGAATATATACAAGAAAATAGCCACTTTTTTTCGCCTGTAATGTTGATAAATAGGCGATTTTGTTAATAAAACCGTCTGAATCATGCATTCTTTCGTTCAAACCACCTATTCATCCACTACTTGGGAGCTTTCATCTAATGGATAGCCATTCATGAAATCGAGTGATTTCATTCTTCTTTTTCCTTCTAATTGAACTTCCTCTAACCATATAATTCCATCTTGATGTGCAACGCCTAATTTGTTTTGTTCTTTAAACACCGATTTAGGCGCTCGATCATGTTCGATTTTTTCTATGTTAGAACTATAAATTTTAAGCATTTTCTCATCTCCTTGAGTAGAAATTATGGTCCAAGATGCTGGGTAAGGACTCATCCCTCGAATTAAATTCTGAATATCTTCTATAGATTTCGTCCAATCAATTCTACAATCTCCTTTAAAAATCTTTGGGGCAGGTTTAAGACTTGAAGATTCTTTCTGAGGAACTGCCTTCAAACTTTCATCACCTAAACCTTTAATGGTTCTAATAACCAAGTCAGCTCCTGTGTGCATTAGATTATCATGTAAATTACCTGCATTATCGGTAGGTAGAATATCTACTTTTTCTTGTAATAAGATGTTTCCAGTATCGATTTTCTCATCGATTAAGAAAGTTGTAACACCCGATTGAGTTTCTCCATTAATGATAGCCCAATTAATCGGAGCAGCACCACGATATTTTGGAAGCAATGAAGCATGTAAATTAAAAGTCCCTAATCTTGGGAGTTTCCAAACTTCCTTGGGTAGCACTCTGAAAGCAACAACAACAGCAATGTCTACCTTTAAATCTTCTAAGGTCTGCAAAAAGGAATTGGCTTTTAATTTTGGCGGTTGAAGTAAATTTAAATCATGTTTTTTGGCATATTTAGCAACCGCTGATTCATGAATTCTTTGTCCGCGTCCGGCAGGTTTGTCTGGAACGGTAACAACACCCACTATTTTAAATTCATTTTTGACAATACTATCTAATATATGTACTGCAAAATCGGGCGTTCCCATGAACAGTATGCGTAAATTTGATTTCATATGGAATATATATCTGGAATTTTAAATTTTATCTTTTCTTCGTCCAACAAGTTTTGAAGTTGGTTTAATAATATATTTTTATCAGCATAAGCAAATCTTTTATACATCTGAGCAGATGTTTTATTCCCTGAACTTAAAAAGTCAAGAATATCTGAATCACTTATTTTTAGATCGGAGGCAATGGGTGCGCAAATATTGCAGATGCCGCATTTAGGCGTTTTCTTTTCACCAAAATAACGAAGAACCAACTGACTTTTGCATATCGCTTCATCTTCTATAAAATAATACATAGCTTGAAGTCTTTGCCATTTTAGTCGTTGAAGATTTTCAAACTTTTTATATAGATTTATTTTAATAAAATTATCATCTCTAGGCTCCAAAAAAGAAAGCTTAACAATAGCGGCATCACGATAGAATATTTTGTTGGCATCATGCAACTCTTTCAATGTTTTCTTCACGAAACCGCTCGAAAACTTTAATCGCTGGGCAATTTTATATTCATCGATGGGGAGTGGTTCTAAAAATATACCACCAAAGTTTCGAGCTAAATAGCTTAAAATTCGCTCTGAAGGTTTTTCTTCATCTTTTATCTCTACATTTTTTATTAAAATCTTAATTAAACTTTGTTGTTGAGATCTTTTAATGTCAATCATCTGCTGCTGAACCAAAAATTGTAAAACCTTCTTGGTTTTTTGCTTAGGCAAATCAAATCTTTCTATAAACTTTCTTTCAGAGAATGGTTTTTGTCCTTGCACAAACTCATGATGAGCAACTTGAAAATAATTATAAAGTTTATTAATGATTAACAAGAACTCATTCTTTTTTGGTAGACCAGATCTAAAAGCTTTAAATGCATTTTTTTTATCTTCTTGGCCCACCAAGAGTATACCTTGTGCTTTCTCGCCATCTCGTCCGCCACGTCCGACCTCTTGTATATATGACTCAATACCATCTGGAGCATCAAGATGAAACACATTGCGCACATTAGGCTTATCGATTCCCATTCCAAATGCATTGGTGCTGACCAGAACCTTAGAAGAGGATTCTATAAACTCACGTTGTTTTCGGTTTTTGTCTTCTGTGGTTAAACGAGCATGGTAAAAGTCGGCATCGAAACCTTCTTTTTTAAGAAAGCTCGCCAAATCAAATGTGTCTTTTCTAGTACGGCAAAACACAATAGATGCACCAGGAAATTGATGTAGTAAATAGACTAAATCTTGATATTTATCTTCTGACTCATGGATGCGATAGGCTAGGTTTTCGCGATATAATGATCTACGATAGGTATTCGGATTCTCTAGGTTTAATTCATAAATAATCTCATTCTCAATATAAGGCGTTGCGGTTGCTGTAAGCGCTAAAATTGGTTTACCAGGCAATAATTCTTTAATTGTTTTTAAGGCTAAATAAGACGGCCTAAAATCATGTCCCCATTCAGAGATACAATGCGCTTCATCAATGGCAACGTAAGATATTTTTAATGTTTTAAGTACATCCTGGAATCTTTGGGATTGAATCCTCTCTGGGGAAACATATAATAACTTAACACCGCCAAAACGGCAGTTGTCTAAAATAATTTCAATGTCAGTTTTGGTGATTTCAGAAGAGATTAATTCTGCTTTAATGCCCTTTGACTTTAAGTTTTTAATCTGATCTTTCATTAAAGCAATCAAAGGAGAAACTACCAAGCAAAGACCTTCCTGCAATAAAATAGGAACTTGAAAAGTAATCGATTTTCCTCCACCAGTAGGCAATAGCGCAAAGGTATCATGCCCTTCCAATACACTTTGTATAATCAAATCCTGGGGCGAAATAAAATTATCGTAGCCCCAATATTTTTTTAATATTTCTTGTGCTTGAGTCGCCATTAAAACAAAAATACAGTATATACCTTTACAAAGCCATTAATATGATGTTTAACTTGGCATTAAATTGGTAAATGAATTCCGAAATAAAGATTATGTCAAATCAAGATACAAATACAAATGAAAATTCATCTGAAAGATCACCGGAAGAATTTTACGCAAGCCTAAAAAGAGAATTGGATAATGTAACCAGCTTTCCTTCAAACTATACTTACAAATTTATAATTCCTACAGATAATAAAAAGATCGCTGAAATTCAACGTGTTTTTGATCATACACGTCCACAATTTCAAATGAAAGAATCAAAAAATGGTAAATATACCAGTATTACGGTCGTAGTTTATGTTTTGGATTCAGATCAAGTTATCCATTATTACAAGGAGGTTTCTCAAGTAGAAAACGTAATTATGCTATAAATTTATTGATGCATCCAGTGAGCGAGCATAACACAGCTCAAAGCAGCTGTTTCTGTTCGCATGCGCTGATCACCAAGTGAGATAGGAGTGTAGCCATGTTCTATAGCTAACTGCACTTCTTCTTTAGAGAAATCTCCTTCGGGACCAATCATAAATTGGTAAGAACTTTTTAAAGTAATGACATCCTTAATCGGTTTTTGCGCCATGTCTTTATGACAATGTGCAATGAATTTCTGGCCAGGGGTGTCATTATTTGTTTTTAAGAAGTTTTTGAACTTAACTAAATCATCAATTTTAGGTTGTTCCGCTTTCAAAGATTGTTTCATGGCGGCAATTCCAATTTTATTTAATCTTTCATGATTTATTTTTCTTCGCTCAGAATTGAAGCTTATAATCGGATAATAGGCATCTAAACCAATTTCAATAGCTTTTTCTAAAAAAAATTCAATGCGATCGATTTGTTTGGTGGGCGCAACTGCCATTTCAATTTTATAATCGCGTTTTTGAATATTAGGAATTGATTCTAAATTTCCAATAACAGCAGATTTACTTTCTAAGTTTTCAATTTCACCTTTAAACAAATCACCAGTACCATTGGTAACATAAATATTGTCGCCTTGTTTCATCCTCAACACACGAGTCATATGGTGAGATTCAGTAGGAGATAGGAGTGCTTTGTTGTTTTCTATATGTCCGATAAACAAAATCATATTTATAATTTAAAACGTGCTTGCGATTTGGATGTTATTTCTCCAAATTGTTTATTTTCATATTTAATTTTCCCCACAATGGCAATCATAGCTGCGTTGTCAGTTGTGTATTCAAATTTTGGTATAAAGACTTTGTAGCCTTCTTTAGTCTTTAATTTAAGCTTTTCTCTCAATTCAGAATTTGCAGAAACGCCTCCAGCCAGTGCTAAACTTTTAATCCCTAAATCCTCTGCAGCCACATAGAGTTTTTCTATACACATATCTGTAATTGTGTGTTGTATCGATGCACATAAATCGTTTAAGTTCTCTTCTATAAACTTAGGATTCTTTTGCTGTTGTTGGTTTATGAAGTTCATAACTCCAGTTTTTAATCCACTGAAGCTATAATCATAACCATCTACCTTAGGCTTAGTAAATTTAAATGCATTTGGATTTCCTTCTTTAGCTAGACGATCAATTTCTGGTCCAGCTGGATATTTAAGTCCCATAATTTTACCAATTTTATCGAAAGCTTCACCAGCTGCATCATCTCTGGTTTCGCCAATCACTTCCAGTTCGGTATAACTTTTAACTAAAACAACTTGGGTATGCCCACCACTTACAGTCAAACACAAAAAAGGAAACTCTGGAGCTTCATCATTTGCATCTTTAATAAAATGAGCAAAAATGTGGGCTTGCATATGATTTACCTCAATTAAAGGCACATCTAAAGCAATGGATAATGATTTAGCAAAACTACTTCCGACCAAAAGAGAACCTAATAATCCTGGTCCAATAGTATATGCTATTGCATCCAAGTCTTTTTGTCGTATTTTAGCCTCCGAAATAGCTGTTTGAATGACTGGTACAATATTCTGCTGATGTGCACGCGAAGCCAATTCTGGCACAACTCCACCATATTTTTGGTGTACTTTTTGACTCGCTATAACATTAGACAATATAGTTGAACCCTGAATTACAGCGGCTGATGTGTCGTCGCAAGAGGATTCGATTCCAAGTATGATCGGTGATTTCATTAGATGCAAAAGTAAAAAGAATATTAAACTAAAAGACTATACCACTTTTTGAAAACGATATTACGCATATTTTATATTTTAATTCTGTTAATAGTCTTGCTATTAGCCGGAGTTTTTATAGCGATACAGACACCAAGTGTCCAAAGCTATATTACGGAAAGGGTTTTAACTTCTCTTAATGAGCAATTCGGTACCTCAATTGAAGTTGGTGGAGTGGATATTGACTTTTGGGGAGACATTAATTTATATGATGTTAAGGCTAAGGATCATAGAGATTTAGATTTTATAAAAATCCCAAAACTTACAGCTGATATTAGTTTGTGGAGAATCTATAGAAATTCTAGCGATATCAGAGTTAAGAAGCTCGACCTAGAGAATGCACATATACAAGTGAAAACCTATGAGGGTGATAGTATTTCTAATTTTATTCGATTTATAGATAAATTTGTTATTGAAGATTCGCAGGAGGATTCGGAGTTTAAAATTAGAGGAGATATTAAAATTATTGATTCTAAACTTTCTATTATTAATTATAATCTAGACCCTAAAGAACAGGTTTGGTTGGATTCAGAAAACTTCAATACAGTTATAACGGATGTGAATGTAACTGGTTCTACCTATAGCGCCAATATCGAACAGTTCTCTATGGATGCCAAGAAGAATGGAGAGGATTTTCAGGTTGAAAACTTAAGCTCTATTTTTAGAATGGATGATCGTGGGATTTACTTAGATAATTTGGATTTCAAAACACAATCATCTCAATTAGATGGATATATTCATTTAAAATATGATTCTATAGAACAGTTTGATGATTTTGGTAATAAGGTGTTTTGGGAGATTCAGCTAAAGGATGAAAGCAAACTAGGATATAAAGATTTGCGCTATTTTATGCCCGATTGGACCAAAGATGAGATCATCGAATTATCTGGAAATTTGCGTGGACCCTTAAATAATTTGAATGCTCAAAATTTTACGCTTTCTAATGGGATTACCAAAATTAAAACTACCAATATTTCTGTTGGTGAGTTGATGAATGGAAGTTATGCAATTAATACAAATTATATAGAAGCGAATACTTCTTATGCAGACTTAAAGAGAATTTTGCCAGATGATTTAGCTACAAGCCTCACAGATTTCTTAGGTAGGTTTGGTGTGGTAAACTATAAAGGAGCACTGCAAATTGACGAGAAAGATTTATATGCCAATGGAAATTTAACTTCAGCACTAGGAAATGCTCAGTTGAAACTAAAAATGTACGATTATGCAGGAAATCAACCAAGTTATAAAGGTAATGTGATTACTGCTGGATTTGATTTAAAGAAACTAACAGACACCGAAGAATTAGGTAAAGTAGCTGGAGATTTGCGTTTTGATGGAAAAGGATTTGATTTAGAGAGCTTAAGAATAAATGCTAAAGGAAAATTAAACTATTTAGATATTGCGGGAGATCGCTATCAAAATATATCGGTAAACGGAATACTGAATCATGAAAAATTCGATGGTATTTTAGCAATCAATGATCCTAATGCTAAATTGAACTATGATGGTATTTTTGATTTTTCCACTAAACATTTAAAAGTAGATTTCAAATCGGATGTTGATTATTTTAACTTAACACGCTTTGGAGTTACAGATACAAAAAACACATGGTTAAAAGGTAAACTCGATGGGATTGCTAGCTTCTCTGAATTAAACGACCTCAATGGTGATTTGCATGTAAACGACTTAGTTTTTAATTCTGATACACTACAATTAAATATTCCCATAGCAGATTTTCACATTTCGACCTTAGAAGGTAATCAACGAAATGTAATTGTTGATGTTCCTGGATATTTGAATGCAGATTTAAATGGTGAATTTTTATTAGATGAATTGCTTAGTATCTTCCAAAACGGAATCGGACAATTTTTGGTTAATTATGATCAAAAGAAAACCACGCCCAATCAATCATTTGAATTTAACATCAATGTTCAGGATAACATAGTATCTTATTTTGTGCCTGATTTATATGTACAGCCAGACACCAATATAACTGGAAGGGCAGATAATGATGCTGAACTTTTCGAAATTCATATGATATCACCTTTTCTGCAATATGCAGATTACAAGGCTGATTCTGTGAACTTGTTCGTTACAACTTTAGATGATCGAGCTTTTAACTTAGATGCCAAAAGTCTATTGATTCAGAATTACTTAATTCAAGACTTTAAAGTTAATGGAAATAGAAAAAATGATACCATTATTGCTAATGCCCATTTTTGGGGTGGAGAACAAAGAGAAGGAGAGTTTGATTTGAATTTTTATCAAACTTTTAGTGAAGGAACCGAGCTTAAAACTGGTTTTTCGCCATCCACCATTAGCGTAGATAACAAGGTATGGCATATTAATCCTGAAAATGATAAGGAATCTAATTATGCAATTTTAGACTTTGATAAAAATAGATTTTTAATCAATGAAATCTTGTTTCAATCAGATGAACAATTTTTAAGGATTAATGGAGATTATATTAGTAGAGATGACTTTAAAGTGGATGTAGATTTAGAAAATGTTCTCTTATCCAAAGTTATTCCGCCGAGTCTTTTAGGTGATTTCTCTATAGAAGGAATTGCCAATGGAAAGGTAGATATCATTAAAACCAAAAATGAATTAAAACCTGTTGCTGATTTAAAAATTGATTCTATTGCCATGAATGGCTATCAGATCGGGAATTTCGTTACCAATGCAAGCTACGATATAGAGCAACAAATATTTAATATAGAGGGAAGTTTAGACAAAGACAATGTCAATACGCTTTATTTAACAGGTGAAATAGACAACAAAGGAGAAGCTCCGCAATTGGATTTAATTGCTGATTTAGATGATTTTAATATCAATATACTTAGTGTCTTTTTAGATGAGGTATTGAGTGATTGGAAAGGTACACTTTCGGGAGATGTAAGTCTGAAAGGAAATGCAACCGATCCAAGTTTGTCTGGATTTATCACGGCTAATGATATTGGATTTAAGGTGGTTTATTTAGGGACTACCTATAATATGCTAGGAGAAAATGACTTCATTTTACAAAAAGAACCTGGAACTAGTGGTTATTTAACCTTGCCAGATGTTGAATTTGTAGAAAAAAACTCTAAAACCAAAGGAATGGTAGATGGATTGTTGATTTTTAGTGATTTATCTAATTGGTTTATGGACTTGGATTTCGAAGCTGATAGACTATTGGTGATGAACACAACCGTCGCGGACAACGAACTTTTTTATGGAAGAGTTTATGCTGGAGGAAACTTCAGTATGTATGGTCCAGCATCTGATATGGAACTTTCGGGTTATGACGTAGATGTTTTAAAAGGGTCTACAATTAACCTTAATACAGGGGCAACTGCTACGGTAGATTCCAATAGATTTATACAATTTTACTCCTACGATGAGCAAGGAAATATAGTAGAACCAGAAGAAGCAAATCAAGAGATTTCTGGATTCTCTATTGACTTAGACGCGAACGTAGACGAGGGTACAACAGTTAATTTGGTATTAGATGCTCAGTCCAATGATAAAATTCAAGCACGTGGTAAAGCTTCCAACTTTAAGCTCCAAATGAATCGAGCAGGAAACTTAAACATCGATGGTGAATATGTTATTTCTGATGGTATCTATAATTATCGAGAAGCTTTGGTGATTGATAAAGACTTTGAGCTCGAAAAAGGTGGATATATTCGATTTGATGGTGATCCATTTAATGCTACCATGGATTTAAGAGCCAAGTACAGTCGATATGTTAATAATATTGGTGAATATTTAGGATTAAGTACAACTCAGGCAACTATCGTTGATTTAGTAATAGCGATTTCAGGAAACTTAGAAAACACGAATATCGAATTTTTGGTGGAAGCACCTGATGCGAGTAGTCAAATCAAGTCTGCGTTACAAAATAAATTATCTAACAACACCGACGAAAGAATGAAACAAGCGAGTTTCTTGTTGGTATTGGGCAGATTTGGAACAGAAGAATTATTAGCTGCTGGAAATGCCACAGGAGCTGCTACGGCATCAGCCTTTGAATTATTAGGAAAACAAGTCGGGAACTTATTCTCGAGTATCATTCCGGGCTTCGAGTTAAACCCAACTTACTTGCAAGCCTCGAACAGAAACTCTCAGTCGGACCGAATTCAAACGCAATATAATTGGGCTTTAAATGAAAGGTTCAAGATAAATGGTGCTGTAGGTACACCTTTAGGTACAGAATACAACGAACCGGTGACCATGCAAGTGGAGTTAGATTATGATATTTCTAAAAAAGCTGATGGAGGATTGGTACTACGTGCCTTTTCCCGTCCGTCGACATTAGGAATAGAAAACTTTAATGTGAATTCAACATTTGCTCAGAGCTATGGTGCAGGTGTTGTTTATAGAAGATCTTTTAATTCTTTTAGAGAGCTGTTCAATAGAAATAGGGAAGAAGAGAAATCTGAAGTAGAAAAATCTAAGTTTAGAAAATCAGATAAGCCAGAAAAAGAAATGCCTGCTCAAGATTCGTTAAAAGTTGATTTTCCAAAAGATAGCGTTCGCACAGAAAAGGAGATGTCTTTTATTAAATTTGGGAATTAAGTCAATTTTATAATAAATTATGCTTTTGTTAGTATTTATTTAGTTTAGATGAAAAAAATAAAATATAATAAAAGTCATATAGAAATATAAAATAGATAAGAATTTTTATGTAATTTTGTGCAACCTATAATTTAAACAACAATAATATGAAAGCAGAGTATCAAATTGATGATGTTGATAAGCAAATTTTACATTTCTTAATAGAGAACACGCGTACGCCTTTTACGGAAATCGCAAAAAAAATGAATGTTTCTGCGGGAACAATTCACGTTCGTGTTAAGAAAATGGAGGAAGCAGGTATCATTAAAGGAACCACTCTTATCGTTGATTATGCTAGAATGGGATACGACTTTATTGCGTATGTTGGTATTTTATTAACTAAATCAAACAAAACATCTGCCGTAATGGAAAAGTTAAAAGCCATTCCAAATGTTACCGTAGCAAGTGTGATTTCAGGGAAATACAATATTTATTGCAAAATTAGAGCAAAAGATACCAAAGACGCTAAAGATGTAATCTACAAAATAGACGAAATCGAAGATGTATTACGCACAGAATCTATGATTTCACTAGAAGAAGAAATCAATGATAAAACTCGTCTTTTAAATTCGATTTTTACCTAATATCTTTGGTCAGATTTTAGACAGTGGATTTAAAACATTATTATTCAACCCATATTTCAAGTAGCACTCGTATAATGCGTGGTGCTATTTGACTTTTTGGTTGGGTAGATTTTAAATTTCACTTAACAACATAATTGAAGAGGTTTAATCAAATAAACCTCATAGGATTATACCTTTAAATAAAATGAAAAGAGAACAAGATTATTTCCCAAACGAAACCAACGAGCGATCTTTTGGTTTTAAAGTGATTACTACACTGGTTATTCTTATGGTGCTGTCCATCATAGGAAGTAGAGTATATAGTTTGATTTCCTACAATGATGTTCTTGTGGATCCAACTTTGGGAAAGGAGCCTTTGTGGTATAACCTTGCTACCATTGCATTATCGATTGTATCTTTAATCGGACTAATTTTGACTTGGCAATTCAGAAAACTGGGTGTTTATCTTACAGTAGCTGGTCTTTTTATAATCATAGTGATCAATCCAGAGTTTGATTTATTTAGAACACTAGCACCATTGTTTACCTTATTTGTTTTCACAGGTTATGGTTTTTTTGAAATCATCCCCAAATGGAAATTCTTTAAATAGGATTCTACACATTCCTAATATCTCCTATTTTAAGAAGCCAACATCCCCTTTGAGGCTTTAATAAAATTTTAACCCATCTATTTCTAATTAATTTAGAATTTCTGTAAATTATTGTATCTTAACAGAATCAAATTAGATTACAATGGGTTATCAGGAAAATGAGGTTTTAGCAAAACTTCCAGAGCATTTAAAGCAATTCATTAACGACCAAGATTATAACGCTTATACGCCAATTAATCAGGCTACGTGGCGTTATGTAATGCGTAAAAATGTTAATTATCTTTCGCGTGTTGCACATGAATCTTATTTAGAAGGTTTAAGAAAAACAGGTATTTCGATCGAAGAAATTCCTAATATGTATGGAATGAACCGAATTTTAAAAGAAATCGGGTGGGCAGCTGTTGCTGTAGATGGATTTATTCCGCCAACTGCCTTTATGGAGTTTCAGGCTTACAATGTTCTGGTGATTGCAGAAGACATTCGTCAGCTTAAAAATATTGAATATACGCCAGCGCCAGATATTATTCACGAAGCAGCGGGACATGCACCCATTATTGCCAATCCTGAATATGCTGAATATCTGCGTAGATTTGGGGAAATTGGTAGTAAAGCAATTTCATCTGCAAAGGATTACGAAATGTACGAGGCTATTCGTCATTTATCTATTGTTAAAGAAAATCCAGATTCTAGTCAAAAAAGTATTAACGAGGCCCAAGAAAAAGTTGAATATTTACAAAACAATCTGGGAGCGCCAAGTGAGATGTCTCGTATCAGAAATCTGCATTGGTGGACGGTGGAATATGGTTTAATCGGAAGCTTAGAAAATCCAAAAATTTACGGAGCAGGTCTCCTATCATCTATTGGTGAAAGTAAATCTTGTATGGAGCCTGAGGTAACTAAACTACCGTATACCTTAGAGGCTGCAGATGTTGAATTTGATATTACGCAGCCACAGCCACAATTATATGTAACGCCAGATTTTGCACATCTTAATTTTGTTCTTGAGCAGTTTGCCAATCAAATGGCTTTAAGAAGAGGAGGAACTTATGGTATTCAGAAAGTTGTTGAGTCTAAAGGGTTAGCCACCATTGAGTATAATACAGGAATACAAGTTTCTGGAAATTTCTCTGAATTAATTACAGATGAATACAACAACCCAATCTATATTAAAACAACAGGTAAAACGGCGCTCAGTTATAGAGATAAAGAATTAATCGGTCATGGTGTCAAATATCATAGCGAGGGATTTGGTTCGCCTATCGGTCGCCTGAAGAACGTAAACTTAGCCATTGAGAATATGTCACCTTATGACTTAGAAGCATACAATATTCGCGAAGGTCAGGTAACAAAATTAGAGTTCGAGGGTGGAATTTTAGTAGAAGGAGAAGTAATTACGGGAACAAGAAACCGCTTTGGGGATATTCTTATAATTTCGTTTAAGAATTGTACAGTGAAACATGGCGATACTTATTTATTCAAGCCAGAATGGGGAATTTATGACATGGCTGTAGGTAGCAAGATAGTTTCTGCCTATGCCGGACCAGCGGATCCCTCTTCTTTTGATCAAATTACGCATGTTCCAACCGAGAAATCACACGAGCGTATTATCACCCCCGAATTAGAAAAACTTCATGTTTTGTATCAAGAAGTGCGCGAAATGAGAAGCAATAAGGAGGTTAAGGAAAATCGATTAAAAGAGATTTGGTCTACCATTCAAAGTGACTTCGATTTAGAGTGGTTGTTACCTTTAGAAATATATGAAATATCTAAGGACGAGTCGCTTAAAGATGAGTTGAAGTCTTACTTACTTGGACTTGATAATAAAATCGAAGTCTTTCATTTGGTAAGCGAAGGCTTACAAATGATAGATGAACAAGAAGGATTAAAGCTGCAAAATGCTTAAATCTTAAAGAGGATTACTTGCCTGCTACGAAGTCTTTTAAATAAAAAGGTTCGAAGTAGGCAACATCATCAAATTTCTGTTCTTTATATTTCTTTTCCATAGCGGCACCCATAAATTTAGCTGATGGCAAAATCTCCGTGTAAAATTCAGCTTTAGGAAGTTTCAAGATTTCTTTTGCCTTTTCGGCTCCATCACCCACAAATAATATTTTTTTGTCAGCATACTCCTGAAAACTTGTTCGATCCAAAATCTTAGCTTCAGTGGGTGTTAATTCGTTCAAGTTGGCATCAAAAGTTTTGGTGTAGACTTCTTTTCTACGCGCATCTGTCATAGGAATAATGAGATCAAACTCTTCTTTTTTATCACAGTGAGCTAAATTATCTAGAGAATTCATGCTTAATAGTGGAATACCTAAAGCAAAAGAAATTCCTTTAGCTGCGGAGACACCGATTCGGAGTCCTGTATAGCTTCCAGGGCCTTTTCCTACGGCCACGGCATCTAGATTATTTAGGGTGTATTCACAACCTTCTATAGCCCACTGAATAAACTGATGCAAGCGCTCTGCATGTTGATATCCATCTGTTGTTAATTCACACAATACAAGTTGTTCCCCATTTTGTGATATCAATACCGAACAATTTTTAGTTGAAGTTTCTAAATTAAGGATTAATGCCATTTTCGAATGTTAAAGGTTTTCCTGCATAAAAGTCTAATACTTTTAGTCTAAAGATATAATTATATTTAGATTGTAACATGTTTGATTTAGCTGTAAAGAGCGTCGTTGCGGCTTTATTAAAGTCATAAATGGTAATTTTACCTGCATTAAAACTCTTTTCTGCAAATTCAAAGGACAATTCAGCTGAACGCACGGCTTCTTGGGAAGCTTTAAATTGTTCGTAGGATGAATTAACCATAAAATAGGCTGATTGTATTTCAGATTTTAAAGATTGCTTTCTTAATTTGATATTACTCTCAGCAGCTTGAACGCGAATTTCGGCATTTTCGACATTTAAATCTGTTAGAAATTTATTAAAAATTGGAATATTAATACCCAGTCCAACCGAATGTGAATGATTATCCCACCATTGTTCAAATAATTTATCGGATTCGATTCCACCATTCAAATAGGTTCTATAATTAGTACCAACGCTATAATTAGCATTAATAGTAGGCCAATAATCAGTTTTTGCTAAATCAATATCCAGTCTTGCACTTTCAACATTTAGTTCTGCACTCTTAATCACTGGTTGGTTATCGTAGGCATATGTAGTAATTTCCTCCATATCTAGTAGGGCAGGGGTTAATTCCTCTGGAACATTCACCAAAACCACATCAAACTCACGATAATCGGGTAATTGTAGTAACTGAGCTAAATTAAATTTAGCTTCGTCTACGTTGATTTTAGAAGTTGCTAATTGCTGTTTATCCTGTGCAACCACCGATTCAGACTCATATACTTGACTCAAAGGAATAGCTCCGCCTTCATACAAGATTCGATTTCTACGCAACTGTTCTTCAGATATTTTAACTTGCTCTTGAGCAGTTGCAACCAATTCTCTATTTAATAAAACATTCAAATATTGATTGACTATATTCAATGAAATATCATTGAGGGTGGCTAGTAGATCCTGGTTTGCTACAGATAAATCAATATTAGCTTTTTCTTCATTCAACCTATACTTACCACGATTGTACAAAGTCATCTGAGCTCCAACACCCCACGAATTTTGAAATAGTTGATAGCCGTTGGTAGTTCCTGTAATTTGTTGATTGGAGTTGGTGATGGGAACGCCAGTTACACCAACAATCAAATTATTATCAAAATTAGCATTCACAGAGGGCAACCTTTGTCGCTTAGCGGCAAGAATATTATTCTCGACGAGTTTATTATTTATTCTAGCATTTTCAAGGGTAAGATTATTCTCGGCAGCATAATCCACCATTTCTTGGAGCGTCCATACTTTTATTTCTTGTGCGCTCAAAAAGCCAACACAAATTCCTGCTATAGCCAAAAGATATTTTTTCATGTAAGGATTTTCTAAGAATATTTGTCTTATAGGTAGACGAAATATCTATTTTGTTACATTTTATTAATTTATACTACCAAAAAAGCCGTTATGGAAATCCCACAACGGCTTTGAATTTTAATAATTTCTGTAATTAAGCTTTTGGCTTTTCTAAATCAGAAATGATTTCGATAGACACATCAGTCCAAGTTTTGTTCAAATGTAATTCAGCACAAGCTTCATGTAATAAATCAAAACCTCTATTCGCTTTAAAGTCTTCAAGAACATCGATCACACCCGTAATGATGATTTTCTTATTCTCGAATGTATATTGAAAGTTTTTTTCAGTTTCAACACCATTCATAACGATTTTTATAGGAACAATACCATCGTTGAACTCACCAAATGTTCCAATAATGTTAGCTCCATCCATATTGTTGAAGAACAAGCTTAAGATTTTGGCATCACGAGATACATCTCCTGTTGTCATAGACGAAGTAGTAATATCGAAAGAAGCTCCCGCTAAAACATCTTCTGGAGTTTGTGATTCTTTGGTGTCTCTGACCTCAATGTTATCAAAAGATCCATGAACTGCAACTTTTTCAGGAGTTTTATAAGCAGTCCATTTTAAATCTGTTTTTTCTGGATTAAAAGCCAACAATTCTTCGCCATCGAAATCACCTTCGTTAAATTCAGTATCAACCTGAGCATTTTTCTCAGTAGCCGAAGTATCTGCATTTACATTTTGGTTTTCGTTTTTGCAGCTTATGAAGGCACAAACGCTTAAAAGTAAAAGTAATTTTTTCATATTTATAATTTATAATTATTTCTTTGTGATCCGAATATCAACTCTTCTATTTTTAGCTTTACAAACATCGGTGTCATTAGCTGGACAAAGTGGGTGCTCAGAACCATATCCTTCAGCTGCTAATCTTGCTGGATCAATCCCCGCCTTGCCGATTTCGTTCATAACAGATTTTGCTCTACCTTCAGATAGAGGTTGGTTGATTTGTTGACTTCCTGTATTATCAGTGTATCCACCTAACTTAACTTCAGTATTAGGGAAAGCTTTTAATATTGCAACAATATTATCCAATTGATTTTGGGAAGTAGGCGTTAATTGATCGCTACCCGTTGAGAAGTAAACTCTATCTAATGTAATCCAACCTTGTGTTTTATCTGCACTAACGACATAATCACTATTATTCAGCATAGAAAACAACTGATTTTCCGTCGAATTGGTTCCGATGTTCAGTTTTTCACCATTCGGAAGTTCTATTTCCAACATTTCACCTACATCATAAATGTAATTTCCTGCAGCATCAACTTTCTCAGTTGAAACCTCAGCTTTTTCGGTTTTTTCTCTAACATCTGCGGTTGTTTCACCCACAGCAGGTGCTGCCGAAGTAGCTGATGTTTGTTGTGTTGGTCTAATTTCGCCAATCGGGATTATATTCTTGTTTCCATTTTGATCGAATTTACAACTAGTTAATGCTAATATAGCCAATACCAAACTAACTTTTTTCATAACATATTTTTTGCGAAGTTACTAAACGTTAAAATTAACTAAAAATTTAATATTTAATTTTGTCCAAATATAGAGGTTTTCATAGCTAATATTGCCCTTCCTCTATGAGAAATGCTGTTTTTCTCTTCCGGAGTGATTTCTGCAAAGGATTTTTGGAATTCATTAGGCTTAAAAATTGGATCATACCCAAATCCACCATCACCTTCTATTCGATGAAGAATCTCACCTTCAACTTTCCCTTCAAAAAAATGATATTCTCCCTCATGATATAAGCAAATGATCGCTACAAAATAAGCGTATCTATCTTTTTGATCTTTTAATTTTTCTAAAACTTTGGTTATATTATCTTCTGATTTATCAGTTCCGGCATAACGCGAAGAATAAATTCCAGGCTCATTGTTTAAGGCTGGAATCACCAATCCGGAATCATCGGCAAAGATGCTACCTTTATATTTTTCTTTAATAGCATCAACTTTAATTTTAGCGTTTTCCTTGAAACTCTTGCCATTTTCAATAATTTCATCATGATAATTAATATCCTCGAGGGTAATTATTTCAAAATTAGACAGAATTTGATTGACTTCTTTTGCTTTATTTCTATTATGAGTTGCGAAAAGTAATTTTTTATACATAGATGGGAAATTATAGAATTAAATAAATTGCAGTTACAATTAATACGAATTTAACTATATTTGAAAAACTTAAAAATAACTAAAATATGTATACACCTACAGAATCTCAAGAAATTATTATTGACGCAGTTCGAAGCTTTGCAGAACAGCATATTAGACCCAATGTAATGGAATGGGATGAAGCGCAACATTTTCCAAAAGATTTGTTTCATTCATTAGGAGAAATGGGATTAATGGGAATTATTGTTCCTGAAGAATATGGTGGTGCAGGTCTAAGTTATTTTGAATACATCAGAATTGTAGATGAAATTTCTCAAGTAGATCCTTCTATTGGATTATCTGTTGCAGCTCACAATTCATTGTGTACTAATCATATATTATTATTTGGGAATGATGAACAAAAGAAAAAATGGTTGCCTCAATTGGCTAGCGGAAAAGTAATAGGAGCATGGGGATTAACGGAGCACAACACGGGATCTGATGCAGGAGGAATGAATACAACAGCTGTAAGAGACGGTGATGAATGGATTATCTCTGGTGCTAAAAACTTTATAACACATGCTATTTCTGGTGATATTGCAGTGGTAATGACCAGAACAGGGGAAAAAGGAGCGAGCAGCAATGCGACAGCTTTTGTTTTAGAAAAAGGAATGAAGGGATTTACTTCTGGTAAAAAGGAAAACAAATTGGGAATGCGAGCTTCTGAAACAGCTGAGTTGATTATGGACGAAGTAAGAGTTCCAGATTCACACAGGCTGGGTGAGGTAGGAGATGGATTTAAACAAGCTTTGTCGGTGTTAGATGGAGGTAGGATTTCTATTGCAGCCTTATCCATCGGTATTGCTAAAGGAGCTTATAAAGCTGCTAAAAAATATGCTAAGGAGAGAGTTCAATTTGGTAAGCCTATTGCAGATTTCCAAGCTATTAACTTTAAGTTGGCAGATATGGCGACTAAAATTCAAGCTTCTGAATTGATGACATTACGTTGTGCTGAATTAAAAGCAGAAGGAAAGAAAATGACAACCGAGGGTGCTATGGCTAAATTATTCGCATCTGAATCTTGTGTTGAAGTTTCTACAGATGCAGTTCAGATTTTTGGTGGATATGGTTATATCAAAGATTTTCCTGCAGAGAAATACTACAGAGATTCTAAACTATGTACCATTGGGGAAGGTACTTCTGAAATTCAAAAGTTAGTAATCGCTAGAAATATCTTGAAAGATTAATTTTAGGAAGAAAATTATCTAAATATAAATGCTTGAAGATTAAATTCTTCAAGCATTTTTTTGTTGTTAGATTATCGTTTGTAATGCATTTTTTAAACTATAAATATGTTTATAAAGACTATTGATTACTCAAGAATTATAAATGAAATTTGCAATATTTTTAATAACTTTAATTATCCCAATCCTTCAGACATATGATAAATCTAGAACTACTACAACAGCTTAAGACGCGCAATAAGTTGTTATCCTATCTAAAAGAAAGAGCGGAGGAGGAACCTATATATCAAAAGGTATTGAGAAATTATGAATATGAGCAAGAGCTTTTGCGTTTACAAGGAGAATTGGTTGATTTGCAACGCCATATTCAAACAACTGGCAAAAAGGTTGCAATCTTATTTGAAGGTAGAGATGCTTCTGGAAAAGGTGGTACGATTCGTCGTTTTGCAGAACATTTGAATCCTAGAGCAATGCGCATAGTTGCGTTAAACAAGCCAACTGAGATCGAGCGTCAACAGTGGTATTTTAATCGTTATATCAAAGAATTACCTAATGCGAGTGAGATTGTGTTCTTCGATAGAAGTTGGTACAATAGAGCCGTTGTAGAACCTGTGATGGGATTTTGTGATGAAGATCAGTATGAAAGATTTATGGTACAAGTACCTGCTTTTGAGCATATGCTCTATGAGGCTGGAACTAAAATTATAAAATTTTGGTTCTCGGTTTCTAAAGAGGAACAGCAAAGACGTTTTGATAAAAGACTTTCTAAACCATTAAAAAAATGGAAATTTAGTCCTGTGGATCAAAAAGGACAAGAGCTTTGGGATGATTTTACTTTTTATAAAAATGCCATGTTTGCGCGAACGCATATGCCATTCAGTCCTTGGGTTATCGTTAAATTTAATGACAAGAAAAAAGCGCGATTAGAAAGTATGAAATATGTGCTATCTCAATTTAACTATGAAGGAAAAGGGGATAATCAAGACCTATTATGGCCAGACCCGAACATTGTACACAGTTATTTTAGATTAGTAAAACAGTTAGATCAATAAGTTTGTAAGATGAGTAAAAATAATTTTGATATTAGTGAACAGGATTTAAAATTACTACAAACTAAGAGTGGTCTTATGTCTTTGTTAAATGATCAAAGAATAAACCCCAAACGTGCTTTGAGGTATGTGAAATATGAACAGAGAATTAAGAAACTCCAAGAGGAGCTGCTAAAAATGCAACAATGGATTGTAGCTGAAAATAAAAAGGTAGTAATTATATTCGAAGGACGAGATGCAGCAGGAAAAGGAGGGGCTATTCGTAGAGTGGTTGAACATTTACCTCCAAGAGAAAGAAGAGTTGTAGCATTGCCCAAGCCAGATGAAATAGAGGATGGACAATGGTATTTTCAAAGGTATATTCAACAGCTACCCAGAAAGGGAGAGATAGTTTTTTTTGATCGAAGTTGGTATAATCGTGCTGTGGTAGAGCCTGTTAATGGATTCTGTACACAAAAGCAGTATGAAATTTTTATGGACCAAGTGAACGACGTAGAGAAAATGATGCTTCAGTCCGACATTATTTTGCTAAAGATGTATTTCTCTATCACCAAAAACGAACAAGCTAGGAGGTTTAAGGATATCTTAGATAATCCGATCAAAAAATGGAAGTATAGTGCAGTGGATGCCAGGGCCTTGGAACTATGGGATGAGTATACGAAATATAAAATAAGAATGTTCGAAAAAACACAAGAGTTTGTGCCGTGGAAAATCATTAAAGCCAATCGCAAAACCAGTGCTCGAATAAAAGCAATAGAATATATTTTAGCTAATATTCCATACAATCCAAAAGATCTCGAAACCATTAAGCATCAAAATATTTATAGCAAAGATGCTCGCTTTGATGATTAAATAAAGCATGATAACTCAATAAAACCAAAACAGCCACTTCAAGAAAAGTGGCTGTTTTTTATTATTAATCTAAGATCTTATTACTTATTTCCCTTATTGTAATCGGCTAAGAATTTCTCTAAACCACTATCCGTTAGAGGGTGTTTTAATAAAGCTGTAATAGCATCTAAAGGCGCCGTAACAACATCAGCACCAATAAGTGCACATTCGTTGATATGCATTGGGTGACGAACAGATGCAGCTAATATTTGGGTTTCAAATAAGTAGTTGTCATATACTGTTCTAATTTCCTCAATTAAATTCAAACCATTGGTAGAAATGTCATCTAATCTCCCGATAAAAGGAGAAACATAAGTTGCACCTGCTTTTGCTGCTAATAAGGCTTGACCTGCTGAAAATACTAAAGTACAGTTCGTTCTAATCCCCTTTTTAGAAAAATAGTTGATAGCTTTAATTCCTTCTTTAATCATAGGAACCTTTACCACAATTTGTTCGTGTAATGCTGCCAATTCCTCGCCTTCTTTCACCATGTTTTCGAAGTCAGTTGCAATCACTTCAGCACTAACATCTCCGTCAACAAGTTCGCAAATTGCCTTATAGTGGTTGATGATGTTTTCCTTTCCAGTGATTCCTTCTTTTGCCATTAGTGAAGGATTGGTAGTAACACCATCCAAAATACCCAAGTCTTGAGCTTCCTTAATTTGCGCTAAATTGGCTGTGTCGATAAAAAATTTCATATGTATTTTTTTGTTGTCCAAAGATAACAAATGCTTTAGATTTTAGAAAGATTATTTGAGACAATAAAAGATTTCCTTTAAAGAGAAAAGGAGCAAAAATTAATTCTTACTCCTTTTTCTTGTTCATATATTTAAATCAGCTCTAATTTACTCTATATTAAAGATTTAACAATCGTAATCATTTTATTAGCTAATTCATCAGCCTCCTCTTGACTCGTACTTTCAGTATACACACGAATGATAGGTTCTGTGTTGGATTTACGTAATTGTACCCATTCCGTTGGGAAATCAATTTTAACACCGTCAATTGTGTTTAATTCTTGATCAGCATAATACTTTTCAACCTTCTTCAATAAATCATCTACATCAATTTCTGGAGTTAATTGAATTTTATTTTTGCTCATAAAATAGGAAGGATACTCTGCTCTAAGTTCACTTACCGTTAGTTTTTTCTCTGCTAAATGCGTTAAAAATAAAGCAATACCGATTAATGAATCTCTACCATAATGTAAATCACCGAAGATGATACCTCCATTACCTTCACCACCAATTCTAGCTCCAACCTCTTTCATTTTCTCAACTACATTTACTTCACCAACTGCCGAAGGGAAATATTCTTGTCCATGCTTTTGAGCAATATCTTTAAGTGCGCGAGATGAAGAAAGATTTGAAACCGTAGGACTTTTAACTTTACTTAAAACATAATCAGCAACAGCAACCAAAGTATATTCTTCGCCAAACATTTCACCATCATCTGAAATTAAAGCCAAACGATCCACATCAGGGTCTACTACGATACCAAAATCGGCTTTATCTTCAACTACCTTAGCAGAAATCTCGGTTAAATGTTCCTTTAAAGGCTCTGGGTTGTGCGGGAAATGTCCCGTTGGCTCACAATATAATTTGGTGTAAGAAACTCCTAATTGATCTAATAATGGCGGAATAGAGATTCCTCCTGTGGAATTTACCGCGTCTATAGCCACTTTGAAACCAGCTGCCTTAATTTTTTCAATATCCACTAAAGGATGTTCTAAAATCTTTGCAATATGCTTTTCAATTCCAGTTGAATCTTCGGTGTATTCACCTAAGTCATCAACTTCAACAAAGTCAAAAGCCTCGTTCTCGGCAATGTCTAAAATCTCTTCACCATCTTTACCAGAAACAAACTCACCTTTATTATTTAATAATTTAAGAGCGTTCCATTGTTTTGGATTGTGACTGGCTGTAAGTATAATACCACCATCTGCTTGATATTCTGTTACCATCATTTCAATGGTTGGCGTGGTAGAAAGACCAAAATCAATTACGTCAATTCCCAATGCAGCTAGGGTTGAAGTCACTAATTTATTAACCATTTCACCAGAAATCCTTGCATCTCTACCGATAACGACTAAGTTTTTGTCTTTTCCAGAGTTATTTTTTAGCCACGTACCATAAGCGGCTGCAAATTTAACTGTATCTACTGGTGTAAGATTGTCTCCAACCGCACCTCCAATAGTTCCTCGAATACCTGATATTGATTTAATTAGTGTCATAATTTTGTATTGATTTATGCAAAGATAGATGATTGTTAAGAAATTATTTTAGGCAAATGTTAAAGTTTTTTGGAAATTGTGATAGTTTGGAATCCTATTTGTAAGTTTATATTACATAAATCATTAAAATTTATTTATTATGGGAATTTTATTATGGCTTCTTTTCGGTCTTATTGTAGGAGCAATTGCTAAAATGATTTCACCTGGTCCAGATCCAGGAGGATGGATTGGTTCAATTGTAGTTGGTATCTTAGGAGCAATGCTAGGAGGTTGGCTAGGCTCAATGCTTTTAGGCAGAGATGTGGAAGGTTTCGATTTTGTAAGTATTTTAATTGCAATCGGAGGAGCGGTTCTACTATTGTTTATCTATAAAGCAGTAATGTCAAGAAGATAAACCTACTATTTAAAATAAAAAAGGCCTGGATGATTCCGGGCCTTTTTTATGAAATAAAATCAGTTGAAAAAAACTTAATCAAAGTAATTAAAACTTTGATTATTCTTTAACTTCAAAAGAGTTCCATGAATTAATTGAATGAGGTGTTTAACATCATCTTTATGCACCATTTCTACTGTGGTATGCATATATCTTAACGGTAAACTAATCAAAGCTGATGGAACTCCACCATTACTATAAGCGAAAGCATCTGTATCTGTACCCGTTGCACGAGAAATAGCCGATCTTTGAAAAGGAATATTCTCATTTTCTGCGGTTTCAATGATTAATTCGCGTAATAAATTATGAACTGCTGGCGCATAAGCTACTACAGGTCCTTTGGAGCATGCTAGTTCACCATCTTTTTTCTTTTCCATCATAGGTGTTGTCGTATCGTGTGTAACATCCGTAACGATAGCCACATTTGGTTTAATGGTTTCGGTAATCATTCTCGCCCCATTTAAGCCAACCTCTTCTTGAACTGAATTCGTGAAATATACTCCAAAATCTATTTTATCCTTATTTTCCGAAATCAATCGAGCAACTTCTGCAATCATAAATCCACCGATTCTATTATCTAAAGCACGGCAAACAAAGTAGTTTTCATTAAGTACATGGAACTCATCTGGGTAAGTAATTACACAACCTACATGAATACCTAATTTTTCTACTTCTTCTTTGTCTTTTGCACCAACGTCAATCCAAATTGATTCTACTTTTGGTACTTCCTCTTTTTCCTGTCCAATTCTTGTATGAAGTGCTGGCCAACCAAATACACCTTGTACGATTCCATTTTTTGTGTGAATATTCACACGCTTCGAAGGTGCAATCATGTGATCCGAACCACCATTTCTAATAACATAAATTAATCCGTTGTCGGTAATGTAATTTACGTACCAAGAAATTTCATCGGCATGTGCCTCGATTACAACTTTAAATTCAGCTTCCGGATTAATGATTCCGTAAGCTGTTCCATAATTATCAGTTTTCACTTCGTCTACATAGGGCATAATATAATCCATCCAAACTCTTTGTCCAGATGATTCATAGCCTGTAGGAGAAGCTATGTTTAAATATTCCTCTAGAAATGCTAAAGATTTCTTTTTATAAAATTTATCTTTCATCTTAATATCCATAAGATGTAAAATTAAGAAATTGGGTACAATATTTGTCTTTGATGAAGTATGAAATATATTGGTTTAATTGGGTTGTTTTTATTTTCCCAGCTAGTATTTGGACAGATTGAAGACGAAGATGATATGAACTATCAGTCAGAAATATCTGATAATCAGATTGATTCGGTGGATTGGAATTATGATGAAACTATTCAGTTGGATGATACCAAGGCTTATGCTTTGAATTTAAAAACGGATGACGAAAAGAAATATTATCTATGGCTAGAGAAGAGAGTAGATGATGTATATCCTTTTGTTCAAAAAGCCGTTTATGAATATTATTTTGTAAAAGATTCTGCGCGTAATATTGAAAATAAACGAGATAGAAAGAAATATATTAATGAGCATTATAAAGCTCTAGCAGATGAATATGAAAGCAAGTTGAAGGATATGACCACTTCTAGAGGTCAGATTATGACTCGTTTGATTGAAAAAGAGACGAAGATTACCACTTATGATATGATTAAGGAGTTGCGTGGTGGAATGAACGCTTTTCTTTGGAATGCAGCAGGTGGTGCATTTAGTATTAATTTAAAAGATAGATTCGATCCGCAAAAGACGCGAGAAGATAGATTTATTCAAGTAATTTTACAACGTGGAATTGCAAGTGGAAAATATCCCGAAATTTTAGATAGAGAAATTAGAAAGGACAGAATAAATCCTATTTTACAAGCTTTTGGTAGAGAATAGGATAGGACTTATATGAAATTATAAAGGACAGTTTAATAAATAATCTGTCCTTTTTTATTTGCTTAATTTGTTTGTTTCCAGTCGATAACTAAGTTCATAAACTCAAGATTGGCTTTATGTTTATTATCTCTTCCATCTAGGTTAGAAGTTGTGATTGTCCCAACTATTTTAATAAAGCGATCAATGTTAGGTAAATCATTTCTAATCACCATACTATTTTGCTGTAGTTGATTAAAGGGAATGTTTTGACTTGCGTATTGGAATTTAGAATTAAAAATGCTTTTAACAGGATAAGATTTACCATTTCATTATATGCTTGAATTAAAGGTGTGGCTTAATCAACTTTTTGATTCGGCAATTGATGTTATATAGTAAAAATGACTTCAAAGGTTTGATCATTTTTATTGTCTTTGAATTCGATAATTTTCATTTTATAATCTTAATGAAAGCTTTTGACAGAGATTTCATTCGATTCAGAAAATAAATCACAAAAATCAGCTCTGTTTTCTAAGATTTGATTTTCTTGATGTAGAGATGCATTTTCACTTCATAATTCTTCTACAGATTAAGTATTCATTAAAGAGCATGACGAAAACAGCCCTGTTAAATACCGAAGATGTTTTTTCGTAATTATAAATTTATAATGATTGGATTAGAAGTTATAAACTTAAAGAAGAAAAGATTTTATTCAAGAATATTATGTCAATAAATCTTGTTGATGAGAAAATTGAATGAAAATCCTGTATTCCTAATTAAGGTTTAATCTATAATTGAAATAGAGAACAAAGATAGAAGATGAAAAGAATAAAAAAAGGGATAAAATTATTTTACCCCTTTAGAATATTTATGTTAAGAGCCTAAGTTTAATTAAGCCTCTTTTGTGAATTGTAAGTCGATAACTAATCTAACTTTATCGGAAACTACTACGCTACCGGCTTCAGTTACTGCTCCCCAAGTTAAGTTAAAATCTTTTCTATTGATTTCTCCATTGGCTTCTAATCCAGCTTTAGTTTGTCCGTATGGATCTACAGCTACACCATTGAAACTTGCGTCTAGAGTAACTTCTTTAGTTATGTCTCTAATCGTTAAATCTCCTACTAATTTATCACCGTCGAAAGATTTAGAAACGAAAGTCAATTCTGGGAATTGTGCTGCATTGAAGAAATCATCTGATTTTAAGTGTGTATCTCTATCCTTATTTTTAGTGTTGATTGATTCTGTTTTAGCAGAAAAGTTAAATTCTGCATCCTTGAAATCATCTCCATCTGTTTTTGCGGTTGCTTGAAAATCTTCGAAATGCCCGGTTACTGTTGAAATCATCATGTGCTTAATCTTAAAAGCAATTTCTGAGTGTACAGTGTCTAATGTCCAATTTGTATTTTTCATTTTGTAAAATTTTATAATTATTAATTCTTGTTATTTAATTTAATATTAGGCCTCTAAACTCATTGGAACTTCCATTAATAGAATTCGAGCATCCTCAGAAGCTTTTACTTCAAAGCTGTCTACATCCCAAATTCCCATTCCGTCACGTTTAGATAGTTTTTCGCCGTTGATTTCTACCTCTCCGTCAAGAATGAAAGTATAAACTCCATTACCATATTTTTTGATTTTGTAAGTGTCTGCATTTCCTTTTGTGAACTTACCAAAATAAAACCACGCATCTTGATGAACCCAAACTCCTGATTCACCTTCGTTGGGTGATACAATTTGATAAAACTCATTTTCTTTTTGAATATCTCTAATAGAAACTTGATCATATCTCGGTTCAACATCTTGTTTGTTGGGAATCACCCAAATTTGTAAGAATTTAACTTGCTCTGTTTTGCTGTGATTATATTCTGAATGTTGTACTCCAGTTCCTGCGCTCATAACTTGAACATCACCTTCTTTAATAACCGTGGTATTTCCCATACTATCCTTATGCTCTAAGTCACCTTCTAATGGGATAGAAATAATTTCCATATTGGCATGTGGATGCGCGCCGAAACCCATTCCTGCAGCTACGCGGTCATCATTAAGCACACGCAAAACACCAAAGTTCATTCTTTCTGGATTATAATAGTTGGCAAAGCTAAAGCTATGGTGAGATTTCAACCATCCGTGATCTGCTTTTCCTCTTGAGTCTGCTTTATGAATTATTGTTTTCATAAATGTATTTTTTAGTTTAATATCTACTTTGTTTAACTTCATTGAATCGAAAGTAGATTTAAAATTCTTCATCCAATTTTATTAAATAATCTCAATTATAAATTAATTTTTGACTTGTTAAAACAATACTTTTGATTAAAATTTAAAGATTCGATTATTTTGCTTTTTGTATAGTACAAAGATCGAACTAATGTACATCTTGTGGAATATGAAAAAATGAGATAGTCTTGTGAAATTCCGATATTATTTTATTTTTTATTTTTTTTGAAGCTTGAGGGAGACATTTGGGTGTTTTTCTTGAAAAATGCACTGAAATTTCCTGGGTCATTAAATCCTAACTCATAAGCAATTTCTTTATTCGTTAAATCTGTAAAGTATAAGAGTCTTTTGGCTTCAGTAGTGATTCTGGCCATAATGTATTCCTTAGCCGTTTTTCCCATTTTTTCTTTTATCGTTCTGTTTAAATGGTCTGGTGTGATAAATAATTCTTGAGCATAAAAAGAGGTAGAATGCTCTTTTTTATAGTTTAAATCTACGGTGGCTTTAAAATCCCTAATGATATTGTTTGCTGGACTTTCAAACTCGCTGTGCTCAGGATTTATTGAACATATATTATTGCATTCTATTAGTAATAATTTTAAATATGCACCAATTGATAGGTATTTCATATTCGCATGGCTGATATATAGCTTGTGAATTTCTTGCGCAAAGCCTAATATATTTTCAAATTGGGTAGGGTCGGGTTCAAGTGGTGGACCTTGTCCGTAATTATCGAATAATTTTAACCTTTCGATAAAACTGATAGGAATAGAACTTTCAATCAAAAATTGATTAGAAAAAACCATAGAATATCCATATGATTTTTCTGACTCTCTAACTTGATGAACCTGTCCTGGTGCGACAAAATACACTTGTGAAGAAGCTAAATCATAGGCATTGAAATCAATTTCGTGTTTTCCATTGCCTTTCACGATTATAAGAACAGTATAGTAGTCATGTCTATGGGGTTCATCAACCTTTCCATTTCGTTTATCGTAGATGTCTTCCATTTTAGAAATACCAAAACTTAAACTGCTCTCGTTTTGATTCACTTTCTCATAAATCTTAAGATTTTCCATTTAATTTGCTCTCCAATTTTGTTTTATTCAATTTAATCAAAATGAATTTACCTACCTAATACATTATACTTTAAATTTATATCAAACAAAAAAAATCCTCAGCTAAATCTGAGGATATTAGTTAGTTGTAGTTAGAATATGGTTTGTTTATTAGTTTTTGAAGACTACTTCACCGTCTTTTGTCAATTCTAATTTTTCACCTTTACCTCTAAGCTCATATTCGTCGTTTTTAAACCAAATACCAGAAGCTGCTTTTTCTCCTTCTAAATCGATTTGTTCACCACCATTCAAATAAGCTTTAGCTGTATTGTCCGAACTATTTACTTCTAAATGTAATGTATCACCAGCGTCATTGGTATATTTTGTACTAATAATCTCGTCCTTATGACTGAAGATAACTTCACCATCTTTTGAAAAATCTACATCATTTCCTTTACCTCTTAATTCATAGGTATCGTTTTTAAACCAGAATCCAGATGCAGCTTTTTCTTGTTGTAATTCGATTGTCTTACCTTCGTAGTTAACCGTAGCAGTTCCTGCTGTATTATTAAAAGTGATTTCAATCTCTTTACCGTCTTTATTAGTAGTTGTAGTAGTAACGAAATCCTCGTCCATTGTTTCTACAGTATCCACATTTTCAGTTTCAACTATTATATCGTTTTGTTTAACTTCTTCTTTACAAGAGCTTAAAAATAATGCTGAAAGCACTGCGAATGATAAAATTGTTTTTTTCATTTTCTTTGTTTAGTTAATTCAATATGGCTTAAGATTTAAAATTTATCTAAATCAAATTAGTCAGGGTAGATTATTCAATGACTATGCCATAGAAAAATTTATTTAAGTTAAAACAATATAATTTAGCATTTTATGAAAAGAAGATATTATTAAAATAGTTTTATTCTGCTTGTAATTTAAAGGCATGATAATCAGTTAAAAATATGTGTCTTATTAATTGGTGAATTTTGTGTTCAATCAGTGTTGATCGTATTGATATTTCAAGAATTTAAAAAGCTTTTAGTTTCTATAATTAATATAATTCTTACTCCATCTTTAGACTTTCTAAGTTTAAAGAAATTTATTCGTGTCTTATCAAAAAAAAATCAAATTTTAGATAAAAAACTTTACTTTATTAATGTTTGCATTTTTTATGTCTAATGAACTTAATGCGCAACAAAACGAATGTTCTATCGAGGTTCAAGAAGGTGGTGAAAATGCTTGGGGTGAAATGCATAAATATATTTTTGCCAGCGATTTTGTTCTTCAACCTAATGAAGTTTTTAATTTAACGTCAGTTAACTTTAATACTATCATAACGCCTGGAATGCCTGTAGAAAGTGCAACAATCTATTTTAATGAGGAGTCAGGTAATGGATCTTGAACTGAATTAGGATCTCAAGATTGCTGAAGTAGAAGTTAATTTTTTTGGTGATTATGCCAATTTTGACCATGCTGTATTATCTGTAAATTTGAATACATCTTTTCAATTTGTTGGAAATGCAGATGAGGAAACAACCTATTGGGTGGGAATTATGATTGATTTCGATCAACAATCCATGTCTTTTATAGAAGGTCCGTCTGATTTTGACACAGCCAATACTACCTATTTTTATGACTTCCAAACCGAATCTTGGATAAATGGTAATGATCCCATGTGGCCGATAGGAGGGTACGAACATGCCATGGTTTCATTGTATGGAGATTGTGAGACATTCGCAATTACATATTTAACACAAAATAAGTTCAAGCACGTGATTCACGATAATCAACTATGGGTTGTGCATTTCGATTTAATTGATGAGTTAATAGTTTAGGTCAGCAGCTAATTAAAAAGGAAGTTAATGCAGCTACGGCAAAAATTAATTTACATGGTTTAAAACCAGGTGTTTATATTGCAAATATAAAAGTAGGAGGTAATAAACAAACCTTTTAATTCGTTATTAAATAATTGATAATTATATAAAGAAAAAAGAAAACCGTCTCTATTTGAGACGATTTTCTTTTTATATATCATGTCAGAATTACATTTAACAATTACTCTTTGGGAGTGAAAATTTGATTTGAAAATGGCGGTGAATCTGGAATTTTAATTTCAATAAATTCCATATCTACAGTTGTATGACATTGATTACAAGCATTTGTTAAGGCTTGATAACTTTGCTTAAAAGCTGCTTTATCTTTGTTGTCAACAGCTTCATCCACTTTTTCAAGTGGTTCAATAATCATATCAATATATTTTGTTTCTTTTCTACTGGCATGAATTTCTTGAATGTTTTCAATGGCTTCCTCTAATTCATGAATTTCGAAATCAGCCAATTCCCAATTCTCATTTTGTCCTGCGAACCATAATTTAGCATGATGTGTTTGTATAAACCCCATGAAATCCCCAAATCCTGGCTTGTAGGCGTTTTCTAATTGACTTTCTAAGCTATCTATTCGCTTTTCCAGAACTGCAACAGGTTCTGAAGGTTGATTGCATGATAATAAACCTATGCTCAAAATGCCCAAAAGTATTTTTCTCATCCTTAATTTTTTAAAACTGCAACTTCTTGTTAGAGGATGCAGTTGATTGTATTCACCTAATATAAGAAATTTTTACTGATTGATTGATTTCGACTCAATCACAATGCTTTTTAAGATTTAATTTAATAGAGAAGAGTTGTTAAGTTATTTTAAAAATTTCAAAATCTTATAAACCCATTTTGATTTTAAATTCACATTAAACATCAATCACTATTGCAAAAGAATGAGGAGATACTGGTCAAAACTTAATAGTCTAAAGTTCTTGTTATCTTTGAGCTAAATATTTTAAGACATGATGAGAAAACATTCAGCGTTCATGAGTGCATTATTACTTGTATTTCTTGGAACTCTATTTTCGCCGGCCTTTGCACAAAATTTACCCGAAAACTTTGATAAATGGGTTCAATCTGCACAAAAAGATTGGAAAATCCCTGGAATGGCCATTGGAATCGTGAAAGATGGCGAAGTGATTTATGCTAAAGGTTTTGGCGAAAAAGAATTGGATAGTGGAGAAGCTGTGGATGCCAACACGATTTTTAGTATTGCATCTGTGAGTAAAAATATGACAGCGGCTGCGTTAGGAGTTTTAGTTGATGAAGGAGTGATTGATTGGGATGATAAAATTACACAGCACATTCCTTGGTTTCAAATGCAAGATCCTTGGGTAACACGTGAGCTAACGATTAGAGATGCTTTAACTCATCAGGTAGGTTTAGGAAGAAAATTGGGCAATCGATTGCAATTTATGACGGCAAGTCCAAGAGATAGTGTGCTTTATCAAATGCGTTATATGGATTTAGAAAAACCATTTAGATCAGAATTTGTATATAATAATGTGATGTATTCTCTTGCTGGACAGATCATTGAGCATACAGATGGTAGAAGTTGGAATCAATTTTTAGTTGAAAAGCTTTTTACACCTTTAGAAATGAATTCAACAACTACGAGTATTAGACAAATTAAACCGAATGATAATCAAGCTTATCCGCACCAAGAAATTGAAGGGAAAATTGTGCGAATTCAAAGAAGAAATTGGGACAATGCTGGACCTGCAGGTGGTGTGAACTCGAGTGTGAATGATTTAAACAAGTGGATGATGATGCAGCTAGGAACTTCAGGGAACTATAAGGGCAAAACTATTGTTTCGAGTAAGCAGATGAATGAAATTCATAAACCACAAATGGTAAATAGACCGAATAATGCGATGAGCCCACAAAGTTCTTATGGTTTTGGTTGGAATATTTTAGACTATAAAGGAAAGAGAGTTTTAACCCATGGAGGTGCTACCGATGGATTTAACACAGCTATGTATTTAATGCCAGAGCTTAATTTGGGAATTGTAGTTGTTGGAAATACTTTTAATTCTTTAGGAAATGCCGTAGCTTATCAAGTGATGGATGCTTATTTAGGAGGAAATGAAGTGGATTGGAATCAGCGTTATTTAGTATCTTATCAAAAACGTTATGATGATGCAATGGCAGAGAGAAATAAAATTCATCAAGCAAGACTGAAGAAAACCAAACCAAGTTTGAAATTAGAAGATTATGTTGGTGTTTATCGTTCCCAGGCTTATGGTAAAATCGAACTGAAGCAAGTTGGAAAGGATTTACTTCTTCATTTTTGGGATACAGAAGGCTTAGAAGCAAAACTTGAACATTGGCACTTTGATACTTTTAGAGCAGTTTGGAAAAATCCAGCACAGCGTGAAGAGTTTATGCAATTTCACTTAAATAAAGATGCTAAAGTTGAGGCTTTAGATTTCGAGTTTAATTTAAGACCGATGTTGTTGCAAGTAGGAGCTTATCCTTCTAATTATACGCATACAGAGAAATTTATCAAACAATAAATCTTTGCAAATTACTTATTAAAGCACGCAAAGTTTAAATTAAATAATGTCTGACCAAGAGTGGATTATGTTACTCTTCGTCAGACATTAATGTATTATAATATTCCTCTAATCGTTCTGGTAGGATTTTTCTTCTGAAAAACAGTTCATTAAAAACTTGAACAAATCTTACAGTGTTCCTAAAATCCTCTCTCTTTATATAAAGCTCATGTTCAACGACTCTATCCCCAGTTCTCCCAAGCTGTTCTCTCATGATATTAATGATTGTATCTAGCATCAACTTGTTGGGACCAAAAACTCGTAGATCGGCCTTTTCTGCATCATGAAATTCATAATCTAAATAGTCGCTATCGAAGCTTTCAAATGTGTTCAAACCCAGGTTTTCATTTCTGTAAGTCCAGATTTTAAGATCAACTTCGGAATACATAATTTGATCATATTCCAGCATTTCCTTTTCGAAATATTTCTCATGTCTATGAAACCTTTGAATGTCGTATAGAAGTTCATAAATCCAAATAAATAGATATTCGGGGGCGGGTTTATCACAAAGGCAGGGTAACGTCATCTCAGTCGGGCAAAATCTACAAGACCAATGATCTCTATAGAATTTATATCTTTCCCAATATTGATCTAACCAAGCTTTTACTTCTTTCATAGAAAGATGCACTGTTTTAGACTCGAGAAAGAAGTCAACCAAATCCATGTTCATAAGCGGAAGGTGAATTTATTTAATGTGAATATTAAAATACATTAATTTTTAAACTATGCATTTAAAATCAAGTTTTAATTTACAAAGATTGAACGAAACCATAGGTTTTATGGTTCCGTTCATTCCAAGTTTTGAAATTAAATCTTCGCAGAAGGACTGCTATTTCTAACGGCATCTATCAGCTGTTGACGAAATATTTCCCTTTTTTGATCCGTCATTTCACTGGTTCTTTTACCATTTCTTACCGAAATAGTAACTCCTGATCTACGTTCACTAGGAATATCTAATTTCTTTTCGGCATCCATTCTCCTGATAGTTGTTACCATACCACCAGTTCGCGTAAAAGGACTGATTCCCCAATTTTTGTTCATATATCTAACCAAATCGTGTCTTGTTTTTATATCCAAGGAATATAAGAACTGAAACGATAATAAAGTTTTCAATTCGTCTTGACTAAACGAATTGTGGTGAGGCAGAACTAAAAGCCATTGAATCTCTGAATCTTTACAAAAATTACGGTTTTCAGTAGAGTTATTAAACACTTTAATAAACTGCTTGTTTTTACTAAAAACCAAGATTTGTTGTTGGGTTAACTCTAATTTCTCTAAAATCAAATTTGTGCGTGGGTGCTCAATGTCTAGTAAGCATGCTTGTGTATTGTAATCCAAATCATACTTTTCTTTATCAGCATAATTTTTAATTAAGACATCAGTTTCTAGCAATTTAGACGCTAAATGGATGAACGAAAGTTGAATAAAAAATTTCATACAAATAAATTAAATAGTTAATAATGATTTATTTGTATTTCGAAAAAAAATGGAAGTTTGCGTTTATTTTGACGACTGTCCGTATTATTTTACCACCGTGGTGACTACACTCGGTTGGTACCTCTCTTCAGGTTCGAAATACTCTGCAAATATAAGAAGTTTTATAAAACTTTAAAAATTTGAATAATATCCGATTGAATTTAGCTAATCTATAAGTCTTAGATTTCTTTTACTTAAAGAGATTAATTAATTGATATTTAGTTGGTTGTTTGTTAAAACTTTGAAAATAATTTTTAATCTATAGGTTTTAAATCTGAATATTCGGCGTCCAATTGAATACCGAATTCTTTTTCTATTTCTTTTAAGTAGGTTGCATTTTCCTCTAATAAAATGATTTCTTCTTTGCCATTAATTGTCTTTTTCAATCGGTCGTTATATAAGGTTTTTACTCCATTTTCAACAGGAATAGCAGCAATACGTGCCGTCATAAAAAATGAATCAGGACTGGTGGAAGTAAAGTGATTGCCTAGATTTAGATCAATATCCAAGACTGGGCTTAAATCAAAACTATATAAATTTTTCCAGTCATTTTCCGTTTTATTTTGAAGCATATAACCATACATTTCACTCTTAATAATTCGATAACTAATTCCTTCAAAGCTTACAACTTTGTTGGAATTAATGGAATTGGAGTTCTGGGAGATTCAGCTCCGAAACCAGCGTCTACTAACCAAATATCATCACCAAAATTTACTAAGGTGGATTGATGTGATCTACCACCGGGTCTGACCTGAAACATGAACTCTTCCAAGTATTGGTCTAGCTTCAAAACCAAAGCTTTTCAATGCCATTAATAAAAGACCATTACTTTCAAAACAGTATCCTCCGCGCCTTTTTTGAACCAATTTGTTGAAGATAGAGATCGAGTCGATATTAATTTTTCTCCCTAGCCAAATATCGAAGTTCTCAAAGGGAATGCTTAAATGTTGAGCTCGATGAATTCTTTTCAAGCTTTCGAAGTCAACCGAAATATCTGAATTTAAGTTAATCCTCTTTAAATATTCCTCTTGATTAAATATAAAATCGCTCATGAATTATGTATCTTTATCGATGTACAAACCTAAAAAAATCCATTAAATATGGGCGTACTAATGGTGTTCTAGTCAACCGAAATAATCAATACATCAAGTGTTTTTTGACATTATTTTTCCAACCCGCCTGAGATTCATAATCCACAAAGTAAATTTTTATATCGGCCTGACTTTCATAGTTTACAAAGTATATTTTTTTGTTAGCTTGTGATGCATAATCTGTGAAATACCATTTTCCTTCATTTTCGGTCGCTCGACTTTCGTATTGAAGACGATAGACTTTTAAATCGGCTTGGCTTTCATAATTCACCACATAAACTTTTACGTCAGCCTGACTTTCATAATCTACGGTATGCACTTTCTGTGCATAAATAGAATTTGAAATGAATACTAGGCTAAAAAAGAGTAGCATTTTTGGAACCATGTTATTGGATTCTTAGAATAGATTTTAAAAAATAAATTACTTAAAAAATTGAAATTCTATTTCTTTTGGCATGAAATGGATGCCTTTTAAATCAGATTTCACTCTAATTTGATGTTTAATATCTTTCGGGATAATAAAAGCATCGCCGGGTTTTAATTGCTTTTCTTCATTATTAATGTGCAAAACACATTCCCCTTCATGAATGAATAAAATAGATTCTAAATTCGCTAGATGCATAGGTAATAAATCTCCTGCCTTAGCTAGCATTTGTTTAGCAACCAACTTAGAGCCAGAAGCAAGTAGCTTAACCTTTGGATTTGTAATGTTTTCCATAATCAAAGAATTTAATATTAGATGAAATTAATTAACCTCAATCTTAGAAAAGATAGGAGCTATCTTTTCTAAAACTTAGAGAGTTAGTAAGTTAGGGAATATTATAGAGATATGAAATTAGCAGGTTGTTAAAGTTGAATGCTTTTCGGTAGGCTATAAGATGTAAACCATTTTATCTAAGATTTTAAAGTTTATTAGAAACTTAATACATATTAACTTTAAATTATTGTATTAAAAAAAAGCTAAAAAGCCCCGTAAAATTTAATTTACAGGGCTTTATAATAAATTAGATCTTTCTGTTTTTAAAACTTCATCATCAACTTAGCATTGAAGAATCTTCCAGTTAATCGATTGGGAACACCATAAATTGTATTGGAGTTCACATCGCGAATCCATTGATTAGAAACGGTGTTTTTAATGTTAAATACATTGAAAATGTCTAAACCAATAGAAAATTCCTTGAAGCGGTCGAACATAGCTATATTGCTGGCGTTCTCACGATCTTTAATCACCTTCACCAAACCTATATCAACTCGTTTGTAATCTGGTAATGTTGTTTGGAAAGCATAAGGATCGGTAAGTACAGGAGCTCCGTTTGGTAATCCTGATGCGTAAACCAAGGTTGTATTTACTTTAAATGTCGGAAACGACGGCATATAATCTTGGAAGAATAAAGATGCCTTAAATCGTGGATCTGTCGGTCTAGGTAAATAACCTCTTTCACTAATGTTTTCTTCCACACGAGCATAAGATAAGCTTAACCAAGAATCAGCATTTTTCACAAATTCACCATGTAATTTGGCATCAATACCATATGCACGACCTTCTGAAATATTTTCTCCGTAATATTTAATTCTAACGTTATCTAAATAATATGGAATCAAATCATTCATTTTTTTATAATATACTTCCGTAGAAAGTTTAAATGGAGCGTTTAACATTTCAAACTCATAGTCATGACCAGCAATGATATGAATTGATTTTTGTGCTTTAATGTCTTTATTTAATTCTCCATCTGGTGTTCTCAATTCTTTATAAAAAGGCGATTGAACATACATTCCTGCCGAAAGTCTAAATAATTGATCGGTAGACCAATCTGGTTTAATAGCAAATTGCGCCCTTGGACTGATGTTAAATTCTTCGTTATAATCCCAATAAGTTCCTCTAACACCAAAATTTAACAAATACCGATTTCCATTGGTTTCCCACTTTTTATTGTATTGTGCATAAACATTAAATCGGTTACTTTCTAACTTATTTTTTGCAGAGAAATGATAGTTTAATTCTAAATCACCTGGATTCACTTGGCCTGGTCCATAATAGGGAGAGGGATTATATGGTGTGCTATTATATCCGGCAGAATCAATTAACTGCCACTCATTTAGCATGTCTCTAATGTCTTCTTTCTGACCCGAGAATCCCCATTCTAAATTATTGTTAGCATTGAATCTATATTTTCCGCGATGTTGAATTCCAGCCACTAACATGTCCAAATCATTTCTCGCATGATCTATTTGTCCACCAATGTCTAAGGTTTCGGTGGCACCACCAGAATCAGGATTTATTTTCTTGATTAAATAAGCTCCAGAAATATCAAAATATTCTTCTTCCACCGAGTGATACGAGAAAACGTCTAAACTTAAATTCAGCTTAGAATTCGCCTTATGATGTAGGGAAACCGCTCCAAATTTTGTTTGAAACCTATCTACTTCTTTACCATCATAAAATACCGTCAGGTTTATTGGATTTTCAGAAGTACCGAAGTTGGTAGATCTTGTATTCGGAACTTGTTCAAATAACACATTGGAGAAATTTCCAATAAAGTTTAATTTCCATTTTGGATTTAATTGATATTCAATATTGGCTTGAATATCATAAGATTGTGGATTGAATTCGGTGTCGTTGTCTAAGGTGTTTAAAATTAAATTTCTATTGAGATAGCGCGCGCCTACCAAAGCAGAAAGTTTACCATCTTTAGTTGCGTGTCCTGCAGTTATATTTCCGCCCATTAGACTCAATTCAGCGCCTAATTCAAATTTCTTGGGTGTTCTATAAATCACGTCCAAAACACTACTCATTTTATCACCATATTTGGCTTCCCATCCACCTGCTGAAAAAGAAACTGCGGCTGCCATGTCTGGATTCAAAAAGCTCAAACCTTCCTGTTGTCCGCTTCGAATCAACTGTGGACGATATACCTCGATACCATTCACATAAACAAGATTTTCATCGTAATTTCCACCACGAACCATATACTGCGAGCTTAATTCTGTATTTACACTTACATATGGCAATGTTTTAAGAATGTCTGTAAAGCTTCCCGTTAAACTTGGCGTAAATTGAGCATCAGATGCTTGAATCTCTATGTTCCCAATAGGTTGACTTTTGGTTCCTTGGAAGACAACTTCATCCAAAACAATGCTATCGTTTTGCGCTAGAGCTTGTGGTGATAAAACGAATAGGAGTAGACCTATTATAAATATAGGTTTAACTCGTTTTTTTGAAATTCGCTGTATAAGTTGCGACATTGTTTTTTCCATCTGTTATTTTTAATTCCAACTTGTGGTTACCTTGTGATATTCCTTCCTTTTCTAAATCAATACTGATCAGATTGTTCTTTTTATCATAAGAACTTAAAATCCATTTACCATTGATATACGCATCGTGTCGTTCAACACCCGATTGATCATCTTTTACTCTAAAGTTCATCTTAGAAGAACTTGCACTAAAGGATGCATTTTCTTTTACGTTAATCGGAGTAACGGTTGGCGCTTTATCGTCTACTTCAACTTTAAACACACCAAAATCTCTAACATCAGCAATCAGTTTTCCGTCCTTGTATTTGGTCGGAAAATAATCTGTAGTCAAACGTCCACCGTAATTATACTTCACTGCGATCACAGCTTTGTTGAGTTGATGAACCCGTATGTTTTTAGGATAAATAGCCAATGTATAAAACTTATGTAAAGGCACTTTATCGTTTTGAATATGATACTCGCCGTTTTTATATTGATAATCTAACTGAATATCTTCGTAGAAAGATTCCTTGGGGAATGATAATTCTATGTCATCATTTTTGAAATAATTTTCGCGATCCCAGTACATATAATTATCGCCTTTCACAATTTCTTTTGAAGCTGGAGAAGTCTTTCCAATGATTTTAAAAGTTCCTTCTGTTGTGTTTTTAGCATAATCAGTCAGAACTACTTTTATGTTATAAGTTTCACCTTCTTTTAAGTCAATAATTCCATCATTCTTAAGATTAGAAACCATTCTCAACTTATTTCCAGGAACTTGAAAACCTTGATAAATCCAAGATTTGTTAGTCATATATTGCGCATAATCTGTCTGACAATTAATATATCTTGTCTGATCAAATGAAAATTGATCGGCGGTAAATTCCCAAATAATCTCATTATTAGCGTAAATCTTAATATTATAGACGCCGTTCATATTGTTGGCACCGTTGTGCTTATCATAAGCTTTAACACCAATTCCAACTTTACCAGAAGCATAGATAGGAGAGTTAAATTTGTGGGCACCTTCTAAATCATATCTTTTTTTACCTGCAGCATCTCCATTTAAGGCGTAAATATACATCCCGTTTAAAAGAGGAGCTTTGGTGTCGGCAATATCATAACCAAAAAGGAACGGATTATAAACTTCTTGTGTTTTTGAATCTCTGATTTCAAAATGCAAATGTGGTCCGCCCGAACTACCAGAATTACCAGATAAACCTATGATTTCACCTTTCTTTACCGGTAAGGCATCTTTAGGAACAGATATATCAATAGAGAATTTTTGTTCTTTGTATTGCACATCTCTTGCATAGGTTTCGATAGCTCCTTTAAATTGCTGCATGTGCGCATAGACGGAAGTAAAACCATTTGGATGTGTGATATAAATTGCATTTCCGTAACCTCGCGGAGATATATTGATTCTAGAAACATAACCATCTTCTATGGCATAGATATTATAACCTTCTCTTTGATTGGTCTTAATATCGAGACCAGAGTGAAAATGAAAGCCTCTTAACTCTCCAAAATTACCTGAGAGATAATTTTCAATACCTAAGGGATTTCTAAAATTATTTGGATATTCTTGTGCATTTATGAATGTACCAGATATCAAAAATGCCATCAAAATTTTCTTCATGTAACAAATATAAATAATAGGAATAGAGAATAAGTAGCAATTATATAATAACTGACGTGCGACTAACTTTATGTATTATTCTCCTAAACGATAAATTTCCATGATTTCGTCTAGAATTTCATCGAAATCAATTTTAAGATCAATCAAATGACCCGTTCTCATATCGAAAACCCATCCATGAATCTTCATATCTCTACTACGCATGGCACATTGAACTGCTGCCATTTTAACTACATTAATCGCTTGTTCTCTTACATTTAATTCGACAAGTCTGTCGTATCTTTTGGCTTGATCTTCAATAGCGTTTAACTCGTCGGCATGTTCACGATAAACATCTCTAATATTTCTAAGCCAAGGATTTAAAATACCTAAATCTTTTGGTTCCATAGCAGCTTTTACACCACCACAATTATAATGACCACAAATTACAATATGCTTTACTTCTAAATTTGTAACAGCGTAATTTATAACACTTTGAGCGTTTAAGTCTATGGCATTCACCACATTAGCCACATTTCTATGAACAAAGAGTTCACCAGCTTTCATTCCCATTAAATCCTCCGCTGGAACTCGAGAATCCGAACATCCAATGTAAAGAATTTCAGGTTTTTGCCCAGCATTAAGTTCCTCAAAATAATTTGAGTTTTCACTAAGCTGTCTATCTATCCATTGCTGATTGTTATTGAATATTTTCTTAAAGTCCATTTAATATCATTTCGGATAAATATACTGCATTGAATTTATTTTTAAATAAAAATTAATTCTAAAAATGTATTTAACTCAATTTTTATTAATCAAAGTGCCCATAAAAATTTGAGTACTTAATAAATGGGGTACAACATTTTTTAATCTTTCTTTTCTTGCGCTTGAATTGCCGTTAAAACTACAGTATTGAATATATCCTCAACGGTACAACCTCTGCTTAAATCGTTTACAGGTTTATTTAATCCTAGTAACATCGGACCAATGGCCAACGCACCTGTCTCTCGCTGAACTGCTTTGTAGGTGTTATTTCCTGTATTTAAATCAGGGAAAATTAATACAGAAGCACGTCCAGCAACTTCTGAATCCGGCATTTTGCTTTTACCAACACTTGCATCAACGGCTGCATCATACTGTATCGGACCTTCAACCTTTAAATCAGGTCTTAAATCTTTAACGATTTGTGTTGCTTCCCTAACTTTGTCTACATCAGCACCTTTTCCAGAACTTCCAGACGAGTAAGATAACATGGCAACACGAGGTTCAATACCAAAAGCGGCGCTACTATCCGCTGCTGAAATAGCGATTTCAGCTAATTCTTTAGCATTTGGATTTGGGTTAATTGCACAGTCGCCAAATACAGAAACCCTATCGTCTAAGCACATAAAGAAAACCGAAGAAACTATCGAACTTCCTGGTTTGGTTTTAATGAATTGTAATGCAGGTCTAATCGTGTGTTGCGTCGTGTGTGCGGCACCCGAAACCATTCCGTCAGCATCTCCTTTATAGATCATCATGGTTGCAAAATAGGCAGAGTCATTCATCATGTCTTTGGCCATTTCCATGTTTACGTTTTTATGTTTTCTCAACTCATAAAGCGTTTCTACATATTCATTGAAACGATCAAAAGTTTGTGGATTGATGATACTGATTTTACTGTCATCTAAGTTTAAACCTAAACTTGATATTTGTTCTTTAATTCTTTTTTCATCTCCTAGTAAAACAATATCAACCACATCCATTTTACTCAATCGCACAGCGGCGGTTAGGATTCTATCGTCTTCACTCTCTGGTAGAACAATTCGTTTTCTTTGGGTTTTGGCACGTTGCATAAGATCATACTGGAACATGTGCGGTGTCAGTACATTACTCTGGAACTCGGCAATGTTTTTCAAGAATTTCTCAGCGGGAACATACTCATCAAAGGTTGAAATAGAAGAGATGATCTTGGATTTGTTATCAGCGTTAATATTCGATTGAATATCTCCAATTTTATTGGTTACTTCAAATGTTCCCTCCTTAACGGTGATAATAGGTACAACATCTGTGAGGCCATCGATAAGTTTAACAATAGAACGATCAGGAAGTAAACCTCCCGTTAAAATCATACCTGAGATTTTCGGATAATTTTTAGAAATATGAGCCTGCAATGTTCCCAAAATAATGTCGGCACGATCTCCAGGTGTAATGACCAAACTATTTTCTTTGATATGTCCTAAAAAATTACGCAATTGCATAGCTCCTACAGCAAAGCTTCCTGATTGGTTGCCAAGTTTTTCTTTGCCAATAATAACCTTACCTTTTAGGTGGTCTTTAATTTCTTTGAGACTTGGATTGTTTAAATTTTCAATTAAAGGAATCGTGAAAATCTCGACCTTTTCTGGTAAGAATCTTTTCATTTCCTTTTGAACCAATAATAAATTTTCAGTTTGAATTTTATTAGCAGCAAGCGCAATTACATCTACGTCATCACGCTTAAAAGTCTCATAGGCCATTTGCAAACTTCTGATGAACTCTTGCAGTGTTTTTCCCATTCCGCTACTCACTATAATGGCCGGAATTCCTAGGTTTTTAGCGATATTTACGTTCCAGTCGAATTCGAAAACACTACCTTCACCAGAGAAATCACTTCCTTCAACCAACACAAAATCAAACTTTTGTTCTAGTTTTTTATATTTTTCAATAATTATTTCTAGAGACGCACCAATTCGCCCAAGATTTCTATTTTGAATAATCTCAGTTCTGGTGAGACCATAGGTTTCTTCATAAGGAATATCAATCTGAAAATGTTTTAAAATGGTCTCAATATGATTGTCTTTCTCGTTCATATCACCGCTGTCAATTACAGGTCTGAAATAGCCCACTTTTGCAGTTTTTCCCACCAAAGTGTTCATTAAACCTAAGCTAATCATAGACTTTCCTGAATGCGACTCTAGGGTTGCGATATATATTCCTTTGTTCATTACTCTGATTTAAAACGTAAAGTTAAAACTTATAAATCTTAGATTCAGTAGAAATTGAATGATTTGTGTTATCCAAATAGAAAGGATACAAAAGTTTAAAATGAAATTCTTTAATCAATAAGGATCTTGATATTTAAATGATTAAGTTTGATTATGGTTTATTTTATTTCAAAGTTTGTTTTAATTTTAAAAATTATGCATTAGGATAAAATAAATTTTATTTAATAGTATTGTTAACACAAGAATGATAAAAACGTATGACAACATATAATATAATAGGAGATTGGAGCGGAACATTTGAAGTAGAAGGGCAAAAATTGGAAATAATCTTCCATTTTTCTGATGACAATGGTTTATTAACGGCCACCATGGATAGTCCAGCGCAAGGAGTAGTAGGTGTTCCACTAGACAAAGTTATACTCGAGGATGGTGAACTCAGTTTATCATTAGCTCAAGCAGGTTTAAATTACAAAGGGGAAATTAAGGCTAATACGATTGAAGGGACTTTTAAACAAGGTAGTATGGAATTGCCTTTAAATTTAACTTTTGGTGAATTAGCAAAACCTGGTGATACATCTCTTCCGAGTTCTGATGCAGAATTAAAAGCTTTAGCTGAAAAAGAAGAAGGTAATTATAAATATTCGGTTAAAGATTATTTTTCCAAACCCAAGTCTTCTCAGTTCAAACTTTCCCCAAAAGGAACTTATATGAGTTATCGTCAAAAAGATGAAAAACTTAAAAATCATGTTTTCGTAAAAAATATTACAAGCGGAAAAATCCAAAGAGTTATTGAAGAAGGCGATGAGCTAATTAGAGGTTATGGATGGGCCAATGATAATCGTCTGATTTATGTGATGGACAAAGGCGGAAATGAAGATTATCATTTATTTGCAGTCGACGTTTCTGGTGAAAATCAAAAGGAATTAACGCCTTATGACGGGGTGAAGGTCGAGATTTTAGCTTTTCTAAAAGAAGATGAAGACCACATGATTATTTCCATGAATAAAAATAACCCGCAGGTTTTCGATCCTTATAAAATTAATATAAACACGGGTGAAATAGAACAATTATATGAAAACACGGATTTAGAAAACCCCATTATGGGATACGAATTCGACAAAGATGGAAATTTAAGAGGATTCTCTAGATTGAAAGATGGAATTAACTCTGAATTATATTACAAGATTAATGATGAGTTTAAATTAATTAAAACTACCCAATGGGATGATACTTTTGGAATTATTAATTTCGACTATGCGTCGGAGAATGCTGATGAAGCTTATGTGATTTCCAACTTGGCATCAGATAAAACCGAGATTTTAAAATTTGATTTAAAACAAGGCAAGGTTCTCAAAAAGCTTTTTGCTCATCCTGAATTTGATATTTCTGGAGCGAGTTTATCAAGAAATAGAAATTGGGAGTTAGATTATTTTTACTACGACGGCGAAAAATTCAATATAATTCCAGTTAGTGATTATTACAAGAAATTACATGATAGAATTAACGCTGAATTTGGAGATTACGATTATCATATCTCAGGTAAAACCGATGACGAAAGTCAATATTTAATTTTTATAACCAGTGATAGATTGTATGGTAAATATTACTCATATGATGTTCAAGAAGATGAATTTAAGTTATTATTTGATTTAATGCCTCAATTGAGAGAAGAAGATATGGCAGAAATGCGTCCGATTTCTTTTATAAGTAGAGATGGTATTAAAATTCATGGATATATCACGTTGCCTGCGGAAGCTTTAGAGGGGAGTAAGGTTCCTGTGATTGTAAATCCACATGGAGGACCACAAGGAATTAGAGATTCTTGGGGCTTCAATCCAGAGGCGCAGTTATTTGCAAGTAGAGGATATGCAACCCTGCATGTTAACTTCAGAATTAGTGGAGGTTACGGTAAGGAATTCTTTAGGAGTGGTTTCAAGCAAATCGGTCGCAAGGCGATGGATGATGTAGAAGATGGATTACAATATGTAATTGATCAAGGATGGATAGATGCCGAAAAAGCCGCTATTTATGGGGGGAGTCATGGTGGTTATGCGGTTTTAAGAGGTTTAACCAAAACGCCAGATTTATATGCCTGTGGTGTTGATTATGTGGGAGTTTCTAATTTATTCACCTTTATGGAAACTACACCAGCTTATTGGGCACCATATTTACCGATTTTAAAAGCGATTTGGTACGATCAATCCATTCCAGAAGAAAAGGAAATCATGAAAGAGGTTTCGCCTGTTTTTCATATAGATAAAATCAAAAAACCTCTTTTTGTGGTTCAAGGTGCCAATGATCCGAGAGTCAATATCGATGAAAGTGATCAAATCGTTAGAGGTTTGAGAGAAAACGGAATCGATGTGCCATATATGGTGAAATACGATGAAGGACATGGTTTTGGAAAGGAAGAGAACAGGATGGATTTATATAAGGCTATGATGGGTTTCTTTGCAGAGAATTTAAGATAAATTTTAAATAATAATAATTACCACTTTCCTTTGATAATAAGTTAGACCGAAGTTTTTATAAGGTACAATTTTGTATTTTTAAGGCATAAATAACATTGATCTATGAGAAATTCCTTTTTAATTTTATCTATTATCTCGTTTCTTGCTTGTAAACAGGAGGTTAAATCAACTGACACTTCTTATGAAGTAATGTATGATGAGAAGAAAGCGATGGTGGTTTCCGCGCGAAAAGAGGCTTCTGATATTGGAATTGAAATCATGAGAAAAGGTGGAAACGCCTTTGATGCCATGGTAGCTACCGATATGGCATTAGCCGTATGTTTTCCGTTTGCGGGAAATGTTGGTGGTGGTGGATTTATGGTTTATAGATTAAATACCGGCGAGGTTGGTAGTTTAGACTATCGTGAAAAAGCACCTAAAGCGGCTACCGAAAAAATGTACCAAGACGAAAATGGAGAACTGATTCCAGGTTTAAGTACAGATGGAGCATTGGCCGTTGGGGTTCCAGGAACTGTGGCGGGAATGTTTGAGGCGCATAAAGAATTCGGAAAATTACGCTGGGGCGATGTAGTTCAGCCAGCCATTGATTTAGCAATCAATGGGTTCGAAGTTACAGAAAAACAAGCCGGAATGCTGAATGCTTCTCAATCTTTATTTACCCAAGTGAATAAAGAGAAAATCTTATTTGATAAAGTTTGGAAAGAAGGAGATACCATTAAACAACCTCAATTAGCAGAAACATTAAAAGCTATCCAAAAGTCGAATGGGAGAGACTTCTATGAAGGAGATATAGCGCAGAGAATGGTAGATTTTATTCAAGATAATGGTGGTATCATCACGATGGATGATATGAAAGCATATAAACCAGTATGGAGAAAGCCAATTGACTTTACATTTAAAGATTTTAAAGTATATACCATGGGTCCACCGAGTAGTGGAGGGATTGTTTTAGGGCAAATTTTAAAAACTTTAGAGCATTATCCTATCGATAGTATGCATCACAATAGTACAGAGTATGTGCAATTAATCACAGAAATCGAACGTAGGGCTTACGCAGATAGAGCGCATCATCTAGGTGATCCTGATTATGTGAAAGTTCCAATTGATCAAATGATGAACGAGAATTATTTGATGGAGCGAATGAAGCTTTATTTTCCAACTAAAGCAACTTCTTCTGCAGATATTACCCACGGAAACATAAGTTGGAATGAGAGTGATGAAACGACGCATTATTCGATTGTGGATGATGAAGGAAATGCTATTGCCGTTACTACAACCATTAATGGAGCTTATGGAAGCAAATTGTACAGTAATGATCTTGGGTTTTTCTTTAATAATGAAATGGATGATTTTAGTGCAAAACCAGGTTTTCCTAATATGTTTGGCTTAGTAGGTGGTGAGGCAAATAAAATTGAGCCAGAGAAACGAATGCTAAGTTCGATGACGCCAACGATTGTTACGAAAGAAGATGAATTATATTTAGTATTAGGAACACCAGGGGGTTCAACGATTATCACAACGGTATTGCAAACTATTTTGAATAAAACCATTTTTGATATGTCGATTGATGAGGCAGTTGCTGCCCCTAGATTTCATCATCAGTGGTTGCCAGACGAAATCATGATGGAACCAGATGGGTTTTCAGAAGAGATTATTACAGAATTGAAAAAGATGGGCTATATCATTGCTGAAAGAGATAATGTAATTTTAGGAAAAATGGACGCCATTTATAGAAACGAAAGTGGCGGATTAGAAGGTGGGGCAGACCCAAGAGGAGATGATTCTGTTTCGAGTTATTAAAAAGACTTTAAAATAATTTAAAAGCTGTGATATTATAATTGGGATCACAGCTTTTTGTTATAAACCAGTTTTAGTACCAGAATAGCATTTGGAGGTTTCAGCTTTAACTAAAAAACGGTTTAATTTAAATCAATTCTTATCGAATCTCATCAAACCAAACCGTTTAGATTATCTTTAATTTCTCTTTATAGGAGAGTCATTAATTTATGATTGTTTATCCATAAAAGTAAATGCTTTACCTTTTTTACCTGCTCTACCGGTTCTACCGATACGGTGGATATAAGTTTCGTAATCTTGTGGTACTTCGTAGTTAATTACGTGCGTAACATCAGAAATATCTAATCCACGCGCTGCAACGTCTGTCGCCACTAGAATCTGAGTTTTACCTCTTTTAAAATCACGCAATGCATGTTTTCTGTAATTCTGTGATTTATCACCATGAATTTCATCAACTTTAAATCTAGATTTTTTCAATTGTTCTGTTAACCCAGCTACACGACGCTTTGTCTCAGCAAAAACTAAAACTTTATCGAAATCTTCTTCTTGCAACATTTTCAACAATACATTAAACTTGTCTTTGTGATGAGCAAATACAACATCTTGATCGATATGTTCAGCAGTCTTGGTTCCGTCTGTAATTTGAACTTTAATAGGATCTGTTAATATCGCATCAATTAAACCATGTTGCTTTTTATCTAAAGTTGCAGAGAATAATAAAGTTTGATCTCTAGATTCCATTTGGTCGGTTACAAAGTTTACATCTTGGCTGAATCCCATGTCCAACATGCGGTCAAATTCATCTAAGATTAAAACTGAGAAATGCTCAAAATTTAAAGCTTTTCTTTTGTTAAGATCGACTAATCTACCTGGTGTACCAATCACAAAATGGAAAGGTTTCTGAAGTTTTCTTACATCTCTATCAACACTTGTACCTCCAATAAAGCAAGCTGCGTATAATTGTAATCCTTTAGCTAATATTCTAAATTCATTTTCTACTTGTTCAGCTAATTCTCTTGTAGGAACCATAACTAAAGCAGAGAAATCATCTTCTGATTGTAGCATAGCGTTCACTAATGGAATTAAAAAAGCACCCGTTTTACCCGTTCCCGTATTGGCAATACCTAATACATCACGTAATTCTGTAATCGCTTCAAAAGTTTTATCTTGAATCTCCGTTGGATTTTCCCAACCTAGGTTTTGAATATTTTTAGCTAAATCTTCATGTAAAGGAAACTCACTATAAGGTCTTGGCGCATCATATTTCACTTCTTTCAAAGCTACTCCTGTGTGCATAAAACTTTCTGGTGGTAAGTTAAGTCTTTTGAATTTGCGACCTCTAGAGCCTCCGCCTCCTGGTCTTCTACGACGTCCTCCGCCTCCGCTAGGTCTTCCGCCTGATCTATTTGAATTTTTGGATCCGAAATTTTTAGAAAAACTTGGACGTCCACTTCTTTGGGAAGAATCTCTTCTTCCATTGTCTCTTTGACTCATAATTTATTTTTTTGTAATTGGCAGAAAGTTGCCACGAAGTTCGATTCTAACTCCTAATCACAAAATTTAAATCATTGAGATAAAAAAACTGCAAACTGCTTCTTTCTGTAAAACGGGTGCAAACATACGACAAACAAAATAGAATTAACCATATAATTGTAAATAATTAAATAAATCAGCTATATTTTGGCTAAATTTTATGAATTTTTTGATAAATCATAGGTTGAAAAAGTATTTTTCAACATATTTTTGTTGCTTAATTAAGAATATAAGTTCGGGAGTTTACTATCATATTAGATAATATCAAAGAAATTTTGAGGACTTAAGGCCCAAGAGTTAAAATATATTTAATAAAAAGCCGTATTTTTCACACCTAAATTTAAAGACATGGACGAAATCAAAATCCACGGGGATACATTTATACCATATATTACTTTCGAAGAGTTGGAGCATGGCATCAAAATGATGGCGAATACCATTCACCAAGAATATAAAGGTGAAATCCCAATTTTTGTCGGAGTTTTGAACGGTGTTGTTATGTTTATGAGTGATTTTCTAAAACAATATAGAGGAGATTGCGAAATATCATTTCTTCAAATGAAATCTTATGAAGGAAAGGAATCAACCGGTAAAGTTCGTCAGTTAATGGATATTCCAATGGATATTACAAATCGCCATGTGGTGATTATGGAAGATATAGTGGATACTGGTAATACTTTAGAAGCTTTGTATAATACTATTTCTAAAAAACCAGTGAAGAGCCTAAAGATTGCTACCTTATTATATAAACCCGATGCCTACAAAAAGGACTTGAACATCGATTATATTGCTATGTCTATTCCAGATAAATTTGTAGTTGGTTATGGTTTAGATTATGATGGTTTAGGAAGGAATTTGCCTGATATTTATCAGATTAAAGGAGATTCAGACTTATAAATCAATAATAAATAAAACTTTCTGCGTATTTTGAGCGCTTGAAATTTTCTCACAATAAAATTTACATGAAAAATATAGTTCTTTTCGGACCTCCAGGTAGTGGTAAAGGTACGCAAGCCCAAAACTTGGTTGATAAATATAACTGGGTTCAATTGTCTACAGGTGATATGTTCAGATTCAACATTAAAAATGAAACTGAATTAGGTCAATTAGCTAAAACTTACATGGACAAGGGACATTTGGTGCCGGACGAAGTCACTACCCAAATGTTGAAAGAAGAGGTTATCAAAAACAAAAATGCCCAAGGACTTATTTTTGATGGATATCCTCGAACTACCTCACAGGCAGAAGCTTTAGATGGTTTGCTAAAAGAGGTTTTGGATAGAGAAGTAGATATATGTCTGTCTTTAATGGTGGAAGATGAAATCTTAGTGGAACGCATTCTAGAGCGTGGTAAAACTAGTGGTAGAGTAGATGATGCAAGCGAGGAAATCATTAGAAACCGAATCAAAGAGTACTACAAAAAAACCGACGAAGTTTCCAAACATTATCGTTCACAAGATAAGTGGATAGAAATTGATGGTGTGGGTGAAATAAACGAAATCACAGAAAGATTAGTAGAAGAAATCGAAAAGCTATAAAGCTTTATTAAATTTTAAATATTAATGCATTACCAAGGTTGGCCTTGATAATGCATTTTTTTTATTCCTAGCATTCAATGCCCTATGAAAAAAATAGAAAATAATGATTGAAAGCTATACAATCAATAATATTTAATTAAAACATAAGAAAGCATTAGTTTTGTGCTTTCAAATTAATGCGCATGATGAACACTGATTTAATTTTAAAGTATTTTCCAGATCTGGAGCCAATTCAACAAAAGCAATTTGCCATGTTAGAAGATTTATATTTGGACTGGAATGAACAGATCAATGTAATCTCGCGAAAAGATATTAATGAGCTTTATCTTCGTCATGTGCTACATTCTTTGGCAATTGCAAAGGTTCAAAAGTTTTTACCAGGACAACAAGTTTTAGATGTAGGAACAGGTGGTGGATTTCCAGGGATTCCCTTAGCGATCATGTTTCCAGATACCGAATTTCATTTGGTGGATTCTATCGGTAAGAAAATTGGAGTCGTTCAAGACATTGCTATAGAAATGGATTTAGAAAATGTATTTGCAGAACAAGTACGTGCGGAGAAATTAAAATCAAAATATCACTTTATCGTGAGTCGTGCCGTGACACAAATGCCACAATTTGTTGCTTGGGTACGACAAAAAGTCCATAAACAACCACATAAAGATCAAACTTTGCCCAATGGAATCCTTTATCTAAAGGGTGGAGATCTATCTGAAGAATTGGCAGATTTTCCTCAGCATATCGAGTATCCTATCTCTAAATTCTTTGAAGAAGACTTCTTTGAGACCAAAAAAGTTATTTATTTACCACTTTAATTCGTGCTGTGTAACCCAAGTAACCCTTTCAGATTTATGGCAAGACTATTGCCCTAAATGCTTCAAAAGTATATTATGGCTGAATTATTAAATAAAGAAAGTTTTAAAGAGAAAGTATTTAACTTTGAGACGAATAAAGAATGGAAGTTCGCAGGTAATAGACCAGCAATCTTAGATTTCTATGCTGACTGGTGTGGACCTTGCAAAACTTTAGCTCCTATTTTTGAAGAATTAAGTAAAGAATATGAAGGAGAAATTGACTTTTATAAAGTGGATACAGAAAAAGAACAAGAGCTAGCTGCTATGTTTGGCATCAGAAGTATTCCTACGATCATGTTTATGAACACGGATGGCAAAGAGCCACAAGTTGTTCAAGGAGCTTTGCCAAAGCCTCAATTAAAAGAAGTAATCGAGCAGGTTTTTGAAATTAAAGGAGAATAAATCTCAATCAGATATCGTCAACTTAGTTTGATGTTTATATGAAAAAAGCGAGTATTTCAATTAAGAAATACTCGCTTTTGATTTTAATAAACTATTTTAATTATACATATTCTTCCAACGGAGGACAAGTACACATTAAGTTTCTGTCTCCATAGGCATCGTCAACACGTCCAACGCTCGCCCAGAATTTATTAGATCTTACCCAATCAAGTGGGAATGCAGCTTTTTGTCTGGTATATGGTTTGTCCCATTCGTCAGCAGTCAATAATTCTTGCGTGTGTGGTGAGTTAACTAATACGTTATTATCCACAGGATAATTACCATTAGCTATTTCGTCGATTTCTTGTTTGATAGAAATCATAGCCTCAATAAATCTATCTAACTCGCCTTTAGACTCACTTTCGGTTGGCTCCACCATCAATGTTCCTGCCACGGGGAATGAAACAGTAGGAGCGTGAAAACCATAGTCCATAAGACGCTTTGCGATATCAGATACCTCGATTCCAGCTTTTTTGAACGGACGACAATCTAAAATCATTTCGTGCGCCACTCTTCCTTTATCATTTTGGAATAAAATAGGGTAGTGCTCTTGTAATTTAGTCTTTATATAGTTCGCGTTTAAAATCGCTGATTGCGTACTCAAAGTTAGGCCTTTATTACCCAATAAACGGATATAACCATAAGATATAGAGTGAATTAAAGCTGAGCCAAAAGGAGCAGATGAAATAGCATCCAAAGCTTTTTCACCTCCAGTTTCTATTAGTGGATTCCCTGGTAGGAATGGTTTTAAATGTTCAGCAACACAAATAGGACCAACTCCTGGGCCACCGCCTCCGTGTGGAATCGCGAATGTTTTATGCAAATTCAAGTGACAAACATCTGCGCCGATATAAAATGGATTTGTTAATCCAACTTGAGCATTCATATTTGCACCATCCATATAAACTTGTCCGCCGTGCTCGTGAATTAAAGCAGTTACTTCTTTAATGTTTTGATCGAACATTCCATAGGTGGAAGGATAAGTTACCATCAGAGCAGCCAATTCATTGCTATGTTTTTCAACTTTAGCTTTTAAGTCATCCATATCAAACTCTCCGTTCTCTGTGTTTTTAACCACAACAACCTTCATTCCAGCCAAAACAGCAGATGCAGGATTGGTACCATGTGCCGACTCTGGAATTACAGCAACATTTCTTTGAGTTTCTCCTTTATCGATTAAATAAGCACGAATGGTCATTAATCCCGCATATTCACCCTGTGCTCCTGAGTTAGGTTGTAATGATGTGGCAGCAAATCCGGTGATTTCAGATAAATAATTTTCTAAATTTTTAATCATTTGTCTATAACCCTTGGTTTGCGTCTGAGGGGCAAATGGATGCACACCACCAAATTCAATCCAGCTTAAAGGAAGTAATTCAACTGCTGCATTCAATTTCATAGTACAACTTCCCAAAGGAATCATAGAATGATTTAATGCTAAATCTTTTCTTTCTAATTTTTTGATATAGCGCATTAACTCCGTTTCTGTATGATATGAGTTAAATACTTCATGGGTTAAATAATCAGAAGTTCGCTGTACAGAACTAGAAATTCTAACTTCGCTATTAGTGTGTGTAACAGTTTGTGCTTCTACACCTTTGTACTTAGAAAATACTTGAATTAAATCGTTAAACCCTTCGTTAGTAGCGGCATCTAAATCGTCTAGCGCAATGCTAATTTGTGTAGGATCGTAGAAGTTTAAATTAATTTCGTGTAGTTCTGCAATCTCTTTTAATCTCTCAACTTCAAGATCTTTTGTAGAGATACTAAGTGTATCGAAAAAGTGCTTATTGTTTAAAGTATAACCCAGGTCTTTTAAGGTTTTTTCTAATAGAGAAGCTTTTTGATGAATAGATTCAGCAATAAACTTTAATCCTTTTGGACCATGGTAAGTAGCATACATTCCCGCCATTACAGCTAGTAAAACTTGTGCCGTACAAATATTAGAAGTGGCTCTTTCTCGTTTAATATGCTGCTCTCGCGTTTGTAAAGCCATTCTCAAAGCCATGTTACCATGAGAATCTTGAGAAACCCCAATGATTCTACCCGGAATTTGTCTTTTGAAATCTTCTGTGCAAGCTAGATATGCAGCATGTGGACCACCGAATCCCATAGGAATTCCAAATCTTTGTGTGCTACCAATAGCAGCATCAGCTCCAAATTCTCCTGGAGCTTTAAGTAGAGTTAAGGCTAAAATATCTGCAGCAACAGCAACTTTGGCTCCAGCGTCGTGTGCGGCTTCACAGAAGTCTGAATAATCATAAACTTCTCCGTATTTAGCTGGATATTGTAATAAGGCACCAAAAGTTTTGTCGCTAAAACTAAACTCTCTGTGATCTCCTATAACTAAATCAATGTCTAATCCATCTGCTTTGGTTCTTAAAACAGACAAAGTTTGAGGGAAGACCTCCTCTGAGACAAAAAACTGATTAGCACCAGATTTTTTCTGATCACGCGATCTTGATTCCAAGAACATGTGCATGGCCTCAGCTGCAGCAGTTGCTTCGTCTAACAAAGATGCATTTGCAATTGGCAAAGCAGTAAGGTCTGAAACCATAGTTTGGAAGTTTAATAAGGCTTCCAATCTTCCTTGTGCAATCTCAGCTTGGTAAGGTGTGTAGGCGGTGTACCAACCTGGGCTTTCTAATATATTTCTTTGAATTACTGGAGGTAGAATGGTGTTGTAATATCCTAAACCAATATAAGACTTAAAGGTTTTGTTTTTAAGACCAAGACGCTTCATATGTCTTTCAAGCTCCAATTCGCTAAAGGGTTCGGGTAGGTTCAATTCTTTATCTACGATAATAGAATCCGGTAAAGTTTCCTGCATTAATTGCTCAAGGCTTTCAAGCCCTAAGTCATTAAGCATTTGTTTTTTGTCGTCCCCGTGAACTCCAATGTGGCGAAGTGAAAAATCGTTGGTATTCATTAATTGCAATTATTAAATGTTGAAGAGCTAAAATTACGTAATTTTACACTCAAATAATACCTATTGCGAAAATTGCTACCTAATATTTATCATGCAATTATTTCTTCTCAGGCATGGGTGGCCTTATGTTTTGCGCTGTTTTGTAAGTATATACAGCTAATCAACGCTTGGGAATGTGATATATTAATCTACCTGGCTTTTTTTGCGACACTCTTTGCTTATAATTTATCTCATTGGGTTAGTGATAAAGAAAAATGGAGATTCCTGATTATGATATTTTCAGGTTTAATAAGCTTGGTATTGGGGTTTTTATACCTTAAGTTTCAAGTGATTCTAGTTTTGGCAGTGTTGGCTTTTATAAGCATTTATTATTCTTATGCCTTTAATAAAAAAACGCTAAGAAATCTACCTCATGTCAAGATGATTTCGATTGCTTTGGTATGGTCCATGACAGCTGTTTTACCAGTCTTTAATGATGTAGAAAATCTAAATTTTAATTTACTAAATTTAATTTTAAGCTTGTTGTTTTTTGTGGTAGCTATCACCATTCCTTTTGATATTAGAGATTTAGAAGAGGATGAAAAAGCAATTAAAACCTTGCCACAGCAATTCGGTGTAGTAGGAAGTATAAAACTAGGTGTGTCCTTTATATTTCTAAGTTTATTCCTATTTTTAAATTATTTTTCTTTTAAAATTGATCTTCATCGGCTGCCATTTATGATTACTTTATTGGTGGCCTTAATTTTTCTACTGAGTTCTGCTAAAATTAGAAATAAATGTTTCACCTCTTTTTGGATAGAGGGTTTAAGCGCTTTAAGTTTTATTCTGTTTCATATATTAAATTAGAGACTAAATTTAAAGCATAAAAAAAATCCTAACATTTAATAATGTTAGGATCTAATGTTTTCTTGAGATTGAATTTATTTTTTCAACCAATTGAATTCGAATTCACAATGTTGATAATCGTCGTGAATTTTAATAAATGTATCGGCTAATTGATCATCTATCCAATCAAATAATTTTTCTTGCTGTTTTTGTTGAACCGCCATATTTTGAACTCGTGTATAGTCGGTTTCTAATGAAATTTTGTGAGCAGGAACAACTAAATCTAATTTTAATAACTCTAATGCTTTTCTATTTTCAAAATCAGTTTCAAAAGGATCTGCCATCTTTCCACTTTCTAAACCAGCAATGGCATAAACTTGTTTCATTGGAAGCTTGCTACGCTCAAATCGGTTTTCACCTGTTTGTGGATTGGTTAATTTACCTCCGTTATAGCGTGTATATTTATCTTCTGAATATTTTAAAGCAGCTTCTTTGAAGGTCATCTTACCTTCTGAAATTTGAGTTTTAATTGAATCCATCAAATGATTAGCAACGCGCATTTCCTCTTCAGTTGGTTTAGGAACTATTAAAATATGGCGAACATCAATCGCTTGTCCCAATCTTTTATCTAATTGGATTAAGTGAAATCCGAATTTAGATTCAACCGGATCTGAAATCTCACCTTCCTCTAGGTTAAATGCCACGGCATCGAATTCTGGAACAAAAGTACCACGTCTTATATTTTGGTATAAACCTCCATTGTTGCTAGAACCTGGATCTTCTGAATATAATATTGCTTTGGTACCAAAACTTGCACCTTCTTGAATTTCTTTTTTAATACCGTTTAACTGATCTATGATTTCCTGTTTATGCTCTGGTGTGATTACGGGATACATCACAATATGAGATAATTCCACTTCTTCGTTAATTTTCGGCAACTCATCTTTGTATTGATTAAAGAAGTTTTTTACGTCCTCTGGTGAGGCATCCGTATTATCTTCAATCAATTCTCTCTTAGCTTGAATTAGCTGGTTTTCCCTAACGATAATTTCTAATTCATTCTGAAGTTCTGCCATAGTCCTTACGCCATAAACTGCTAGAATTTCTTCTTCTGAACCTCTACTTTTGAAGTCTTCTAGAATTGAAACAGCTCTGGCTTTGGTTCTTTCAGTTGAAACAGCCACCAGTGTGTCTTGTTTCGCATGTGTTAAAACCATTTTCTGAACTAAAATATTACTAACAAAAGAACATTGATCAGGAACTTCTGCGCCTTGCTGTTGAGCCAGCATATAATCTCGTTGAATATCAGACTCTAAAACAACTTCATTCCCAATAACTGCAGCTACACCATCGATCTTCTTTTCTTGGGCATAACCTAGTATAGGTAATAGGGTTAATAGACTATATAAAATATTATTTTTTCTTAATTTCATGGTTTTCTAATGCTTTTTCGTACAAATTGTGCTTTTTTTCAGACAGCAAATTTAACTTTCTTTTGTTAAGTACCACACTTTTGATGGTGGGTTTTATAAAGGTGTAAGGTGCGGGATCTCCTTTTTTACCTATTTGATCTATTTGTATAATAAATGATTTGTTGTTATCTGAGGATGTAAATATTTGATTTTCATCCATCAAGTTTTGTTTTTTTATTTTCTCCGGTATGATATCGGTAGCTAATATTTTATCTAATTCAACCCAATTATTTTCTGTAAAATCATAATAATAATTATTAGCTTTAAGTCTCAACGCTAGATCTTCTAAATCGCCATTGCGTAATAATCTTTTGAATTTGTTGGCAGAATCCTGTGGAACTTCTAAAAGTCGATAGGTAATAATATTTTCTTTTAAAACAAAAGTATCTGGAAATTGCTCGTAATAAGATGTCAATTCTTTTTCAGAAACCTCGTTAGAAAATCCGAGCATTAATTTATCCTCAATCATGCTTTCTGTTAAGTCCTCTTTATAAGAAGCTACCTGCACTTCGATACGATTGATTTCTTCTTCCGTTAAAAAATCATCTACCTCAGACATTAAAATTCGATCCTTAACCCATTTCTCGATATGCTGATTCACAAATTGTAGGCTATCATCCTCTGATAAGCCTTTGGGTATTACAGCTTGAATATCAGTAGATGTTAAAATATGATCATTGTATTTAGCTACCCAGTTTTCGGGATTATCTTGCTGGCAGGATAAAGTGTATAATAAAATGAATATAAAAATTAATTTCTTCATGCTAAATCTATAACGTTGAAGGGATACTGATAGTTGCGTTCTCCTTCAAGTTTTTCAAGGTTTCTTCGTAATAATGTGCTTTATATGCTTCTTTTAATTGCCTAGAAGCTTCTTCAATAGTCTTGGGGCGGCTTTCTAATTTAGACATTAGCCTTACAATCGATGATCCGTTTCTATAAGTCAAAGATTGTATTTTCTTTTTAGGATTAAAGTCCTTTGGTGTATCGGCACCATCCATGGCGAAATTACCACGCGTTAAGACTACGGATAAAGCACCTTTCTCATCTTTTTTACCTTCAAAATATGTCAAAATCTCTTCGCTAGATTTTTTTCTCTTTAACATCTTCTTTAAAACCTTTGCATCTTCTGGGTTTCTGTATCTATAGATTTCTAAAGCATAACGCTTAGGCCATGTGTAATCTTCCATATGATCATTTAAATATTGCTGAAGTCCAACGCTATCATGTACGGCTTTATCATAAATTTCGTATTCGATCAAATGATTTACCTTGATGGCTTGTTTCAATAAATTTGAGGCGTCTGCAAAATCAGATTCATATTTTTCTAAATAGGTTATGTAGTTATTGAGCTTGAATTGAGTTTTGTACTTAGGTAGGCTATAAGCTAAAAACTCATCGAAATGGGTATTCTTACCCAAGAATTGCTTAGATAAATTAAATTCTCTCAATAAATCTTGTTGGGTAAAACTCATTTCATTAGTAGACCAAATCTTCTTATTTTCTTTAAATTCGATCTCTTTCTCATGGGAGAAAAAGTTTTTGTCAAGAGCTTTCACCAGTTCATTGATTGCAGATTGATCTTCTGAAATTTCAACTACATTATTCGCATGATTTTCAACAAATTGAACATAGTCCATAGAGTAGCTGGATTGCGCAATATTATTAACTATATAGTCAGTCCAGTCGTCTTTATCATCAAATTTTTCTTGCTTATAAAACTTTATAATGTAGAAACCATCTTTGGCTTCGAAGGGCTTTGAAACATCTCCTTCTTTTAACTCTATAATTTGATTTAAAAATTCTACCGGTATATCGACATCCCATCTTGGTTTGTTGACATAGCCTGAATTAGCCTTGCTAACATGGTATTTTGTCACAACATCTTCCCATTTGGCATCATTTTCTAATGCTTCAAATGCTTCTTTAAGTTGAGTTTTATCTGGGTTGAAAATAAAATCTAAACCAATAATCCCCGTGGAAGGTCTTTCTTCTAAAACCTTAACAAAGAAAAATCCATTTTCTGAGTTTTGAATATCAGAACAAGCTCCGACTGGGGTTTTATAAATAACTCTTTCTATCTCAGCCGAAGACTTCATAGGTCTTATCCAAACTGTATTTTCTGATAAAGTTTTTCTCAACTCGATAACACGTTGCGTTGGTGGTTGGTTTTTGCAAACTTGTTGGTGTAAGTCTTGGGCCAATAAGGAACGTTCTTTTTTGGCTTCCACATCAAATGGGTTGGCTACACCTAAAGCAAAAATTTCTACTTTTCGATCAGTTTGCAGATGCTCCCAAATTTCGTCAATCAACTGGTTTTTTACCCCTTCATTATATAAATATTTTTCACGTTCTGGTTGTATGGATTGTGCATAAATTCTAGCAAAAGCTGCAGTTGTGTCTACTTGTGTTTTTTCCGCTTCTTGTTGTAGTAATTTAAAATTAATATAAGTCTCAATAGCCTTGTCCATACCTTCCATATCTATATTATTCTGATAGGCGGATTTAAACTCGCTTGAAGATATAGAGTCTTCATTTACAACTATAAATGAGTCTTGACCTAAACAAAACATAGAGGTTGCTAGCAGACCGCTAATTAGAAATAATTTCATAGAATTTGGATGTGTTTAGCAAAAGTAAACTTAGCACGAGAGAAAACCAATGCTTTAAATATTAAACAGTGTTAAGGCTTTATTAAATGCAGTTTCAAACGCCAATAAATCCATATCTGTTTTAATGTTTTTTTGATTTATAAAAGAAATCAATTTCTCTGTTGGCATGTTGCCTATCATATCACTTTTAGACATGGGGCAGCCACCATATCCTTGAATAGCTCCATCAAATTGTCTACAACCATTTTCGTAAGCTGTATTCACTTTTGCAAACCAAGAATCGTATTCCGTATGAAAGTGAGCACCTATTTCAATACCAGGATATTTTGGGATTAAATGGCTAAAAAGAGCGGCAATATCTTCTTCTTTGGCTGCACCGATAGTATCCGAAAGCTTGATGTGTTCTATCCCCATATCGATAAATTGTTGAACATAATTTTCAACCATTGCTGTCGACCATTCCTCGCCATATGGATTACCAAAACCCATAGAAATATAAATCAATGGTTGTTTGTCTGTGCCATCGATAACTTTCAAAATCTTTTTAACTCGCTCTATACCTTCTTCTCTGCTTGCATTGGTATTATATTGTTGAAACTTTTCGGAAACAGAAAAAGGAAATCCTAAATAATGCACATTTTCAACATCACAGGCTAGCTCTGCACCACGTTTATTGGCTACAACTACGGAAAGCTTGGTTGAACTATTGCTTAAATCGAGATTGGAAATAACTTCTTGTGTATCTGCCATTTGAGGAATAGCTTTTGGCGATACAAAGCTACCGCAGTCTAATGTTTTAAAATTTACATCTACTAGAGACTGAATATATTTGATTTTTCGCTCTGTAGGAATAAAAGTTTTGATACCTTGCATGGCATCTCTTGGGCATTCGGTTATAGAAATCATCATTAAATTTATACTTGTCTAAGATAAAGAATTTTTATATTATTACTTTTGAAAAAAATTAAATTAACGTCATGGAAAAGGAGTGGAAAGATAAGTTATTAAATCGTTTTTTACACTATGCAAAGACATATACAGAGAGTAAAGCAGATGTAGAACAAATCCCAAGCACCCCACAACAGTGGGATTTAGCGAATTATTTAAAAAAAGAATTAGAGGAAATAGGCTTAGAAGATGTTTCTATAGATGAGCATGCTTATGTAATGGGATATTTGCCATCTAATCAAGAAGGTACATTACCTACAATAGGCTTTATTTCTCACTTCGATACATCTCCTGATTTCACAGGTAAGGATGTTAAACCACAAATCCACGAAAATTATGACGGTGGAGATATTGTATTAAATGCTGAAAAGGATATTGTTCTTTCGGTTAAAGATTCACCAGAATTAGCTAGCTATAAGGGTGAAACTGTAATTACTACAGATGGAACAACTTTATTGGGAGCAGATGACAAGGCAGGTATTGCTGAAATCGTAACTGCTGTAGAGTATTTAAAAGCACATCCAGAAATTCCAAGAACTAGAATAGCAGTTGGATTCACTCCAGATGAAGAGGTAGGAAAAGGAGCTCATTTATTTGATGTCGAAAAGTTTGGTGCAGAATGGGCATATACGATGGATGGAAGTTCAGTAGGGGAGCTGGAGTACGAAAACTTTAATGCGGCAGGGGCTAAAATTACTTTTAAAGGTAAAATGGTACACCCTGGATATGCTAAGGGTAAAATGGTGAATGCTTTGCATATTGCCCGAGATTTTGCAGAGGCTTTACCTAAAGATGAAGTTCCAGAGAAAACCGATGGAAGACAAGGTTTCTTTCACCAGCATGATATTTCTGGTGGAGTGGATGAAGTTGTGATGCAGATGATTATTAGAGATCACGACGACGAGAAATTTGAGAAGAGAAAGAATTTCTTATTAGAACTGGCTCAAAGTATGAACAAGACTTTTGGTGAAGAAAGAGTAATTGTTGAGATTAGTGATCAATACTTTAATATGTATAAGCAGATTAAAGATAAAATGCATATTGTAGATCTAGCTAAGCGTGCTATGGAATCATTAGCCATTAAACCAGACATCAAGCCGATTAGAGGAGGTACAGATGGAGCGCAACTATCCTATAAGGGTTTACCATGTCCAAACATTTTTGCTGGAGGTCAAAACTTCCACAGTAGATATGAGTATGTAACGCTAGAATCAATGACTAAAGCAACGCAAGTAATCGTTAAAATTGCTGAATTAGCGACGAACAAAAAATAAATAAATGGATGTAGCCTATATTATGGCCGGCATGTCCGTCCTAATTATATTTTCCTATTTATTTGATGCTTTTGCGCGTAGAACACAGTTCCCGTCGGTCATCTTATTAATAGCCACTGGTATTGGTTTGCGTTGGCTGGCGGATGCTACAAATTATCATATTCCTTATTTGGATAGAATCATTCCCACTTTTGGAACGATAGGATTAATTCTTATTGTTCTAGAAGGGGCTTTGGAATTAGAAATTAATAAGAAAAAACGGGGTTTAATAATTCGGGGATTTCTCTCCGCACTTATTACGCTATTGCTCACCGCCTTTGGCTTAGCCTTTATGTTCCACGAATGGATGGGAATACCTTTCTTAGAAAGTTTGCTAGATGCCACACCATTGGCCATCATTAGTAGCGCTGTGGCTATACCCAGTGCTGCAGGTTTGATTACAAAAGATAAGGAATTCGTTGTTTATGAATCCACTTTCTCTGATATTTTAGGAATTGTTTTATTCTATTTTTTAAAAGGACATCTGGTTAATGATACAACTGGATTAGCCCTGGAAGTGCCAAAATTAGTTAGCGCTGGATCCTTTTTATCCTTGATATTTGAGATTATTTTAGTGATAATTATTTCTCTTATTGTAACTTATATTCTAATAGAGTTGATTGCAAAAATATCTCATAAAGTTAAATTCTTTTTGATTCTTTCTTTATTGATTTTAGCCTATGTAATAGCCAAGAAATTTCATTTATCGGCATTAATAATTATTTTCTTTTTCGGTTTATTCATGGCTAATTCTCGGAATTTATTACCGATACGTTGGCGTAAATATATCAATACAGCTAAAGCCGAAGAGGGGCTAGATGAATTTCATATTCTTACCGCAGAATCTACTTTCTTGATTAGAACAGGGTTTTTCTTATTCTTTGGGTTTAACATTACCGTAGACATGTTCTTGTCGGGTGAAACCTATATTTATGGTTTGGCCATATTAGGCGTAATATTAGTGGTGAGATTCTTATATTTAGGAGTTACACAACCTAAGAATTTAGTTCCAATAGGTTTTATTGCTCCGCGTGGTTTGATAACCATTTTATTATTTTTGGATCTACCTATCGAATTCAGTAATAAAATCATTAACGAAAAAGTTTTGTTAATCGTAATATTAGGAAGTATGTTTATTATGTTGACGGGCTTAGTTTTAACTGGCAATAAGAAAGGGAATGACGATGGTGAAGGAGGTGAAAAAGCGAATGTTAACTTCAATACAGTAGGAGATGTCTAATAGCAGAAGAGATTTTATTAAGAAAAGTTTATTTCTTGGGGTTGCCTTAAGTGCACCCATGTCTTGGGCGAATATATGGAATGCTAAAGATAATTTGACATTTAGTGTAGATGAACTTATGGGAAAAGCTAATCCTACATTGCAAGGTAAAGATTATAAGCTTAGAAAAGAAGTTCATGAAAGTTTGCAAAAACTTATAGCGGCAGCAAAAAAAGAAGGTTTTTCTCCTTATGTTGTATCAAGTTATAGAAATTATAATCACCAGAAAAGGATTTGGGATAATAAGTATATAAAATACACCAACGAACAGAAGTTGAGCCAACTAGAGCGATAGATAAAATCATTGCATATAGTACCATTCCAGGCACTTCTAGGCATCATTGGGGAACTGACTTCGATATTATTGATGGAGCTCAAGGAATTACTAAGAATCCCTTAAACGAAAAACATTTTAACAAGGGTGGCATATACCATAATTTTAAACTTTGGATGAATAAAAATGCCGAAAGTTTTGGTTTTTATGAAGTTTATACGAATGTCAAAGATAGGAAAGGCTTTAAATATGAGCCTTGGCATTTTAGTTATCTGCCGACCTCCTGCGAAATGTTGAGAGATTATATCACTAAAGGAATCATCCATAATATCCAGTCCTCAGATATTCAGGGGGCAAAGTATTTAACCGAAGAATTCTTGGATAAATATTACAGAGAGAATATTTTGGATATTAATGTTGAGTTAATTCCTTAAAATATACTTGAGATATTTTTAAAAATAAAAAAAGCTTTCCATTCGGAAAGCCTTTTTTTGCTCTATTAACTTTGAATTATAATTGCTCTAATTCAGCTTTAATTTCATTGTAATATGCTTCAGCTTTAGCGTACTCAGCATTGTCTTTAAAGTTAGCTAAAGACTCGCTTAAAGAAGTAATGTTAGCAATAGCTTCATTCATTTCGTCAGCGTTTCCAGCTTTAGCAGATGCTTTTGCCTTAACGGCTTCGTCATGTAACTTGTTAGCCCACTCTTGTAACTCTGCGTTCTCTAATTGAGGCGCATCAGTAACTAATGCCTTAGCATCTTCGAAAACTTTATCTGTACCGTCAGCAATATCATCTGCTGCATCAGAAATTGCATCACCAGCGCTATTTGTTGTCTGTTCAACGTCGTTAGCAACTTTTTCGTTTGTTTCTTTCTTACAAGATGTAAAAGAAATCATTCCTCCTACAACTGCTAGTAATAATACTTTTTTCATAATTAAATAATTTTCAATTTAAATTTATAGTACAAATATAAGATTTTTAGTTAAATACTAAATTAAATTTAATGAGCTTCAATTTAGAACTCAATAACATAAATTAATTCTACTGAACTAAGTTCTCTTAAAATTTGTTAAAGATAGACCTGCATATATTATGCCGTAATTTTGAATTGCGCCTGATGAAGTTTAAAATAATAACCTTCTTTTTTGATTAATTCTTCGTGTGTGCCTTGCTCTACAATTCTTCCTTTATCCATTACAATAATTTTATCCGCATTTTGAATAGTAGCTAATCTATGCGCAATAATTATAGAAGTTCTATTTTGTGTTATCTTCTCAGTAGCTTGTTGAATAAGAGCTTCGGAGACGGTGTCTATGGAAGAAGTGGCCTCATCTAAAACTAAGATTTGTGGATGGAAAACATAGGCTCTTAAGAAGGCAAGTAGCTGTCTTTGACCTACAGACAGACTGGATCCACGCTCAGCAACCACATAATCAAAGCCGCCAGGTAATGCCTCAATAAAGGGGAGAATTTCTATCTCCTTTGCTGCATTTATAACATCTTCTCTTGATATTGAATCATCATTGAGAGTGATATTATTCAAAATGGAATCATTAAATAGGAATACATCTTGTAATACTACAGCTATATGTTTTCTTAAATTCGCTAATTCAAAATCGGTAATATCCGTACCATCTATACAAATAGACCCACTTTTAATATCATAAAAACGATTCAATAAATTAATAATAGTTGATTTTCCAGCTCCCGTAGAACCTACAATAGCAATGGTTTCACCTTGCTTAGCAGAAAATGAAACATCTTTTAATACCTCTTCGCCTTTTACATATTCAAAGTACACATTCTTGAAATCGATATCTCCTTTTACATTATTAAAGGCTAGTTTACCATGATCTGGCAATTTTTCATCTTGATCCATCATCTTAAATACGCGCTCAGAACTCACTAAACCTCTTTGTAAGTTGTTATAACGTTCCGCAATCTGACGAATCGGGCGTACTAGCATGGGGATAAACATAATGAAAGCAATCACTTGTCCTGCGGATACATCGGTGAAATGTATGGCACTATAACCACCCATGATGATTACTAAGCCTAGCGCCAATGCTGATACTACTTCAACAATTGGAAATAATAATGAAAAGTAGAATACAGTAGCTAAATATGCTTTTCTCAAATTTCTATTAATCCCTTCAAATTTTTCAAATTCAGCTTTTTCGCGATTAAAGAGTTGAATAATTTTCATTCCACTTAATCGTTCTTGAACAAAACCATTGAATATGGCCGTTTGCGTTCTCTCCTCAGAGAAGGTTCTTTTAATAGACTTTTGAAAGATATTGGTGATGATGACCATCAATGGCAATATGACAATTACAACCAGAGCTAATTTCCAGTTGGTTAGGAACATAGCCGCAACTATAAACACAATCTTGAGTAAATCACCTAAGATAACGAGAATGCCATCAGTAAAAACTTGAGAAACCGTTTCAATATCAGAGACGGATCGAGTTACCAAAGTTCCATTGGGTGTTCTATCAAAGAAACTTAGCTTGAAATGTACAATCTGATCAAATAATTGAACCCGAATTTTCTCAATCACGGTTTGTGCAATGATATTTGATAGTAGGATAAAGTAATATTGAAGAATAATTTCTGCAATGAGTAGCCCAACTAAAATAAAGGATAAGCGTACTAAAAGTTCGTAGTTCTGAGGTTTAATATATTGATCTACAGCATCACCTACCAAAATAGGACGTAGGGAAGAAAGCAGCGCTAAAGCTAGACCAATACCAACAACAATGTAAAACACTTTCTTGTTTTCCATTCCTATCTTAATCAATCTCTTAAACTCGGATATATTAAATTTCGAATCTTTCTTCATAAATATAAATCTTTCGGATAAGCGACATGGGTTAAAAATAGACCATGTGCTGGTGCCGAAGCAGCTGCAAATTTACGGTCTTTTTTCTCTATTATCTCAATAAACTCATCTAAGCTTGTTTTTCCTTTCCCAACCTCGACTAAAGTTCCAACGACAGATCGAACCATATTTCGTAGGAATCGATCTGAAGTAATTTCAAATTTCAAATTTTCGCTTTCTTCTGACCAAACTGCATACCGCACATCACAAATATTTGTCTTATTATCGGCATGAAGCCGAGCAAAACTCGTAAAATCATCATATTTCAATAATAAATCGGCCGCTTCGTTCATTTTTTTTATGTCCAAAGTTTCAAAATTCCAGTGCCAACTCAAGTTTGTTTTAAACGGATCTTTCCTATAATTTATAAAGTATTGATAAGTCCTTTCGGTAGCATCAAATCTTGCATGCGCATCTGGTTTCATTTTGTAAAGAGAATGAACTGCTATATCCTGAGGTAGAAAAGAATTTAAGCGATAAATAAACTTTTCTCTATCAGAAATTTCAGCATCAAAATGAGCCATCATAGATTTAGCGTGAACACCCGCATCCGTACGTCCAGCGCCTACTAGCTTGATTTCATTACCTAATAATTTACTCATTCTATCCTCTAAAACTTCTTGAACACTAATGGCATTCGGTTGAATTTGCCAACCATGATAATAAGTTCCTTGATAAGAAAAGCCTAGAAAATATCTCAATTGCTTATTTTTATACAAAAGTAAGAAACCTATGACTAAAATTTTGCTTCTATCCGATACACATAGTTATATAGATGATAGAATCTTGAAATATGCCGCTGAAGCCGATGAAATATGGCACGCTGGAGACATTGGTGAGATTAAGGTGGCGGATGAATTGCAAGCTGTTAAACCACTAAGAGCGGTTTATGGAAACATAGATAACGCCGAGGTGAGAAGGGAATTTCCTTTAAACAACATTTTTAACCTAGATGGTGTTAAAGTGTTGATGACACACATTGGTGGATACCCCGGAAGATATTATGCTAGAGTGAAGGAACTTTTAATCAATGAAAAGCCTAAATTATATATTTGTGGACATTCTCATATTTTAAAAGTAATGCATGACAAAAAATTAAATTTACTGCATATGAATCCTGGAGCTGCTGGAATACACGGATTTCATCAGGTTAGAACTATGCTTAGATTCACCCTGGATAATGGTAAAATTGATAATTTAGAAGTTATTGAACTAGGGAAAAGAGGACAGAAGATCGATTAATTTCTCTTTACTTCTACAATTTCTAGATTTTTGGGTAAATACGATTCTGGGAAAATTTCTCTAGCCTCACCTAATAAAATACTTAAATCCGTATAACGATTAGAAAAATGTCCCATAATAAGCTTGCCAACTTCAGCCTTTTTGGCAATGGTAGCAGCTTGTTCGGCAGTTGCGTGACCTGTTTTATAAGCTAATTCACCTAATGATTTATCGAATGTTGTTTCGTGATAGAGTAAATCAACGCCTTTAATGATATCTACTAAATCTTCTTTGTATCTGGTGTCTGAACAAAAAGCATAGGAGAGCGGCTCTTCTTGTGGAAAGGTGAGAATGTCATTTGGTATAATTTCTCCCGAACTTAGAACAAAATCTTTTCCTTTCTTAAGATTAAAATAATCACAAGTTTCAATTTCCGGATAAGCTTGAATAGCTTCTATGTTTAAATTTTTTAATCGAGGTTTTTCTTTCACCAAATAACCATTACAATAAATTCTATGGTCTAGAGGTATATTATATACCTCTAATTTATTGTCTTCAAATATCAGCCTTGAATCCTTATGATTCAATTCGTGGAAAATGATCTCATAACTGCATTTAGATTGGGTATGTTTCAATTGATTTAATATAAAATCCTTGATTCCCTCTGGGCCGAAAATATTAAGTTGTGTGATTTTCCCCATTAATTGCATAGTTGATATAAAACCAATCAAACCAAAAACATGATCTCCATGTAAATGAGAAATGAATATATGATTGATTTTTGAAAATTTAGCTCTGGCTCGTCGTAACTGAACTTGAGTTCCTTCGCCACAATCAATTAGGATAAACCTTTCGTTAACGTTCAATAATTGTGCGGTGGGATGAGAATCCACCTTAGGGGTTGCTGAATTATAGCCTAATATGGTAAGCTGTATACTCAAGATTTTTATTGTTTATTCCTTCAGTTTTGCAATAATATCTACTGCACCTTTGGTCTTGTCACCCAATTTACATAAAATTTCTGCATCTAATGGTAAGAATACGTCTAAACGAGATCCAAATTTAATAAATCCATATTCAGTCCCAGCTACAGCTCTGTCTCCTGGTTTAGCATATAAAACGATTCGTCTGGCTAAGGCACCAGCAATTTGTCTAAATAATACATCAGTTCCATTTGCCGCCTTCACCACGGTAGTTGTACGTTCATTTAATTCAGATGACTTGGGATGAAAAGCTACCAAATATTTCCCTGGATGATATTTTGTATAGGTTACTTCTCCGGCTACGGGATATCTACATACATGAACGTTCAATGGGCTCATAAAGATAGATACTTGCATCACTTCTTTCTTCAAATATTCTTTTTCGAATACTTTTTCAATTACCACCACTTTTCCATCGACGGGTGCGACTATTTCTAGTGCTTCTGATTTCGCTTCACGTAACGGATTTCGGAAAAACCAAACCACAAAGCCAAAAAATATAGCTAAGGCTGCAATGGCGATATAGGATAAGGTAGATCCAATTAAATATAAAGGAATACTGGCAGCGATTAATAATGCAAAGCCAATAATTAAAATCCAAGTTCCTTCTTTATGTAATTTTATCATATTTTAAATAAATAAAAAATAAATATATAGGGCAACGGCCGATGGAAGAAAGCTATCCAAGCGATCTAAAAAACCACCATGGCCAGGCAATAAATTACCACTGTCCTTAACACCAAAAATGCGTTTAAGTTTAGATTCTGCTAAATCACCCAATGGAGCAACAATAGCAATAATGATAGCAATGATAATCCAGTTTCCTCTTAAATTAGGGAAATTGTAATTGATTATTATACCTGCAACAATTGTAAAGAATATTCCACCTATCAAACCTTCGACAGTTTTATTTTGTGAAATAGAACTTAGTTTTCTCGAACCAAAGTATTTACCAGTAAGATAGGCAAAGGTATCACTACACCATAATAAGATAAAAACTCCTATGAGAGAGTTTAGCATTTCAAAATTGTCTACTTCGAATTTCTTAACCGTCGTTAAAACTAAGGCAAAGGGTAGAGTAATATAGACAACACTAAAAATAAGTTTAGATGAATCGAAAGCCAATTCTACAGGATTTTTGAATATTATAAAAAGTGCAATAATAAATAATAAGGGTGGTAAGAAATTAACATATCTTACATCGAACATACCCGTTGAATACCAAAACTTCTCTGCATAATTATAAAACAAATACCCTGAAACCAATACAGTTCCCAAGATATAAAGCTTATTATCAAATTGAAGTAATTGGATCAACTCCCATAAACATAGTGCTAAAAAAATTCCCAAAAGAATTAATAAACTCAAGGGAGAATAGAGAGATGCAAATACAATCGCAGCAATATAGACAAATCCAAAAATAGCACGGGTCAAAATGTTGGGCATAGTCTTATTCTACAATCAACAAATATATGTTTTTTGTAGATATTTTACCATTCATTGGGTTGGCATCTACACCACCAATGGATGTGATTCCACTTGGTAGGTTATTCATTTTGGTTCTATTGAGTATTTGCATAGCCTCGCTTAGATTATCTACAATCTGACTGTGCTGAGCGTATACAATGAAATTATCAGGCAGTTCAGAAATTTTTCTACCACCTGTTTTATCAGACGATAGCATAATGGATCCGTTATAAGAAATTAAACTTTCACAATGAATAAAATTGAAATCCGCAGTGGCAGATGGGTAATTAATATAATTAGCTCCAACCATCGTCAGCATCTTTTGTAGAGGTTCCTCAAAGCAGATAAATCTACTGATGTGTTCTTGTTCTATAATTTGTTTTAAATAATATAAAACCTCTTGTTTATTCTCACAATAAAGAAAATGACCACCTGCTTCACTAAAAAACTTAGCGAATTTTTCATCCAACGCAAGCTCAACAGGATAGGATAAATCGATATCCTCGTCGTCGTCTTCTTGTTCTGGTTGAAATAATTCCTTTATTTTACTCCACAAATTGGTCATATAAAATATTTCCTAAATAACTGAAAAAAATCTACAAATACAAATCTATTTTAACATAAGAAATTTGCGTTCAAATATATAGAATATTTGAACGCAAATGATCTTTATTTTTATACTTCTTTCGAAGGTATAGATGTAATATCTTTTTCTATGTTCTCCACGGCTGAATCAACTTTCTTTTGATCTTCTAACTCAGCTTGCTTTGTTATTGTATTCATTTCATCATCAAACTCTCTTTCGCCAAATATTTTTTCTAAATCTTCTCTAAAAATAACTTCTTCTTCTAACAATTTTTCGGCTAGTAAAGTAAGTTTATCCTTATTGGCTGAAAGTAACTCAACACTTCTAGTATATTGCTCATCGATGATTCTTCTAATCTCTTCGTCAATCTTTTCTGCAGTTTTCTCGGAATAGGGCTTAGAAAAGGCATAATCGTTTTGTCCCGAACTGTCATAATAAGAAATATGTCCAACTCTAGGGCTCAATCCATATATAGTCACCATGGCTCTAGATTGTTTGAAGGCTCTTTCTAAGTCGTTTTGCGCTCCCGTAGAATAATCCTTACCGAACATAACTTCCTCAGCAGCTCTACCACCTAATAATGCACACATTTCATCTAACATTTGACTCTCTGTAGTAATCTGTCTTTCTTCTGGTAAATACCAGGCAGCACCTAAAGATCTTCCACGCGGAACAATGGTTACCTTAACTAGAGGAGAAGCATGTTCTAATAACCAGCTACTGGTAGCATGTCCAGCCTCATGAAAAGCAATTCTTCTTTTCTCTTTTGGCTTAATTAACTTACCTTTTTTCTCTAATCCACCAATTATTCTATCAACGGCATCTAAGAAATCTTGCCTATCAATAGCATCTTTACCTTTTCTAGCGGCAATTAAAGCAGCCTCATTACAAATATTTGCAATATCAGCACCACTAAATCCAGGTGTTTGCCTTGCAAGGAACTCTAAATCTAAAGTTTCTTTAATTTTAAGATTCTTCGTGTGAACTTTGAAAATCTCTTTTCTCTCTTGAATTTCTGGTAAATCAACATAGATTCTACGGTCAAAACGTCCAGCACGCATCAACGCAGAGTCTAAAATATCTGCACGGTTGGTTGCTGCCATTACAATTACGTTGGTATCTGTATCGAAACCGTCCATTTCGGTTAGTAATTGGTTCAACGTGTTTTCACGCTCATCATTACCACCAGTCATATTATTTTTTCCTCTGGCTCTACCAATTGCATCAATCTCATCGATAAAGATAATAGATGGTGATTTTTCTTTTGCGTTCTTGAATAAATCACGAACACGAGAAGCTCCAACACCTACGAACATTTCCACGAAATCAGAACCTGATAAAGAGAAGAACGGAACTTGTGCCTCACCAGCAACAGCTTTCGCTAATAAAGTTTTACCTGTACCAGGAGGTCCTATAAGTAAAGCTCCTTTGGGGATCTTACCACCTAAACGTGTATATTTTTCAGGGTTTTTAAGGAATTGAACAATTTCTTCAACTTCTTCTTTTGCTCCTTCTAATCCAGCTACGTCTTTAAATGAAACTTTAACTTGAGAGTTTTCATCATAAAGCTTTGCTTTAGATTTACCGATGTTGAAAATTTGTCCACCACCGCCGGCGCCACCTCCAGACATTCTTCTGAAAATAAAATACCACAGTAAACCCAGTAGAGCAACCCAAATCAAGATTTGGAACAAGATTTCAACGAAAACATTGTTTTCGGTTAACTCCATGGTTACATCAGAAGTGGCTTCTTTTGGCAGTCTATCGTACTTATCAAAAAATACAGTTTGATTTGCTACCTTAAAAGTCATATTAGGCGTCTCTCCCGTAAGATTGGGGTTTTGCTTTAAACCTTTAAACTCCTCTTTTTCTAAAGCTTCATCGGTTAGGAAAACAGAAACTCTATCCGCATCCTTATCGAATACGAAATTCTGTACATAACCTTCTTCTACATATCTAAAGAAATCTCTCTCTTGAATTTCTTTTCCTGAGCCGTTCATTCCGCCACTCATAATGAAGAACCAACCAGCTAAAAATAAGGCAATAGCCGTATAAAGCCAATTTAAATTAAATGACGGTTTATTGTTTTTTTTCTTTTGTGTCAATTTGTGATTTTTATAAGGTTAAGCAGAAATTAATTTGGCATCTCCCCACATGCTTTCTAAATCATAGAACTCGCGGATACCCTTCAGAAAAACATGCACTACAACGTTTCCGTAATCCATCAAAACCCATTGGGCGTTTTGATTACCTTCGGTGTGCAAAGGTCTTTCCTTTATTTCATTTCTAACTTTTTTCTCTACGTTTGAGGCAATAGCGGAGACTTGCGTCGTCGAATTACCACTACAGATAATAAAAAATTCACTGACAGCATTGTCTATCTCCCTTAAATCGAGAATAGTAATGTTCTCAGCTTTCATATCATCGATACTATTAACTATTATTTCTACTAATTTATTTGAGTTGGATTTTTCAATCATTCAATATTATTTACTTTTGGACTTGCAAAAATAGTAATTTTAAGCTTAATCCTAATTGCCATTTTGGTGCAATCATATTAAATATGTTAAAAAAACTCAATTTCCTACATTTTGAATCCTTAGGATCAACTAATCAAAAGCTATACCAACTGATTGAAAAAGATGTGCCATCTTGGACTGTAGTAAGTGCTGATAAACAAACTTCTGGTAAGGGGTATGCAAGTAACGTTTGGCTATCAGAAGATTATAAAAACGCTACCTTTAGTTTTTTACTGAGATACCCATTTGATGTTCAAGGAGAATTAGCAATGTTTAACATGTGGATATCGACAGAAATCACCCAGTTTTTGTCAAAATGGCATATAAATGCAAAAGTGAAATGGCCGAATGATATCATTATAAACAATAAAAAAATTGCAGGTATTTTAATTGAAACAAAATTAATCGGTGATAAAACCAAATTTTGTGTTATAGGTTTGGGGATTAATATCAACCAAGAAAATTTTGGCGAATTAGATCACGTAAGTTCGCTCAAGCTTGAAAATAAATCATTTACTTTTAATGTTCAGTCGTTTATTAGAGATTTAATGCATCATTTTTATAAAAACTTTTATAAAATGGAGACAAAGCAATTTGATTTAATATATAATACTTACCATAAACAATTATACAAAAGAGGAAAGGTTGCTGTATTTGATATTAATAATCAAAAAATGAATGGAATTATTCAATTTGTAAACAGGGAAGGTAATCTGATAGTAGACTTGGAAGATAGAGGTAAAAAGACTTTTAGACATAAGGAGATAAAACTTCTTTACTAAATTACTTTTGATTTTATAATTGTGGATAATAATCGTAATTTTGAAACACTATGGTAGAGAATGAAAATGTTGTTCTAATCACAGAACAAGATGAGCCGATTGGCCTTATGGAAAAACAGGAAGCTCATGTGGCAGGAGTGTTGCATCGAGCTTTTTCTGTGTTTATTTTTAATGATAAAAATGAGCTACTGATACAACAAAGAGCTTTTGAAAAATATCATACGCCTGGAAAATGGACCAATACCTGTTGTAGTCATCCGCGCGATGGTGAAACTTATGAAGAAGGAGCGATGCGTAGATTACAAGAGGAAATGGGGTTCACTTGTCCTATTGAATATCAATTTAATTTTATTTATAAAGCTGATGTAGGACAAGGCCTTACGGAGCATGAGCTAGACTATGTCTTTAAGGGTGTTTATAATGAAGAGCCAGTTATTAATCCCGAAGAAGTAGCTGCATATAAGTGGATTGACTTTGATGAACTTCAACGTGATGTTCAAAATAATCCAGAGCAATACACACCTTGGTTTCGAATTATACTTAAAGAATATTTAGCTCATTTATCATGACGGTAACTGTTCATAGAAAATCTCATTTTAATGCAGCTCATCGCTTGCATAGAAAAGATTGGGATGAGGAGAAAAATAGAGAAGTTTTTGGTAAATGTGCGCTGCCTAACTTTCATGGGCATAATTATGAATTAACGGTAAGCGTAACCGGAGAAATAGATCCAGCTACGGGATTTGTTATTAATCTAGATGATTTAAAGCAGATCATTAAAGATGAAGTTGAAGATTATTTAGATCATAAAAATTTGAATTTAGATATTCCTGAGTTTAAAAACTTAAACCCTACGGCTGAGAATATCGTTGTGCTTATTTGGAATCGAATCCGAAAACATCTAAGCGGCGATAAGCAATTAGAAGTAACTTTATATGAAACACCACGAAACTTTGTAACCTATCGTGGATAAATTAAACAATTAAATAATGAAATTAACTGCATTAAATCAAACGCATAAAGACTTAGGTGCTAAAATGCTTCCTTACGCTGGTTTTGAGATGCCCATTCAATATGCTGGCGTTAATCATGAACACATGGCGGTTCGCGAAGGTGTTGGCATATTCGACGTAAGTCACATGGGGCAATTTAGGTTTACAGGAGAAAAAGCTGAAGAATTGCTTCAGATGCTGTGTAGCAATGATGTATCTAAATTAAAGCCTAACAAAGCTCAGTATACCTGCTTTTTGAATGAAGAGGGGGGAATTATTGACGACCTTATTCTTTACCAAATCGCAGATCAAGATTATCTGGCGGTTGTTAACGCTGGATGTTTGGATAAAGATTGGGCTTGGGTAAATAAGCAAAACACAGTAGGAGCTAAAATTGAGGATCAAAGTGATGACACAGCTGTATTGGCAATTCAAGGTCCCAAGGCGCTTGAAGCCATGCAAAGTTTGACTGATGTTAAATTAGCAGATATTAAATTCTATAATATTGTTATAGGCGAATTTGCTGGAGTTCAGGATGTTATTATCTCTGCTACTGGTTATACCGGTTCGGGAGGTTTTGAACTTTATTTCGATGCCAAAGATTCAGAGAAAATTTGGAATGCAGTTTTTGAAGCCGGCAAGGACTACGGAATAGAGCCATGTGGTTTGGCTTCGCGTGATACCTTGAGATTAGAAAAAGGCTATTGTTTATACGGTAATGACATTAACGAAGAAACTACGCCATTAGAAGCTGGTCTTGGTTGGGTAACCAAATTAGACACTGAGTTTATTGGAGCAGATGCTTTAAGAAAACAAAAAGAAGAAGGTTTAAAACGCAAGTTAATAGCTTTCAAAATGATTGATAAAGGAATTCCACGTCAGGATTATCCTATTGTGGATGCGGATGGAAATGAAATTGGTAAAGTTACCTCAGGTACTCAATCTCCAATTTTAAAAGAAGGAATCGGAATGGGATATGTTACTACCAATTACGCTAAAGTGGGATCTGAAATATTCATTAAAATTAGAAAGAAAACCGTTAAGGCTGAAGTGGTTAAGACACCTTTCGTTTAACTAAATAGATAATATTTTAAAAATCTACTTGATTCATTTCAGGTAGATTTTTTTTGCTTTAAGAATTTTGAAATAGGTTTAATATCTTCTTATGAGTAATGTTTACTAAAAGAGAACCTTATATAATATTCATTTTAAGGCAAAAAAAAATCCGAGTGTAAACTCCGGATAGCATAAAAATATTAAAAAAAAAGTTTAGTGTCCTAGGCGATGGGTGGTCTCAGGATTGCCGTCAGACATTCAAACTCATAAAGTTCAGCGTTGTCCGAAAAACGCTCTACGTTAAGTAAAACACTATAAATTGGTATAATATAGTCAGTTTGATAATCAGTGAATTGCATACGCAATACTTCACTGATCATGATTCCACCCGAAACATCTTTAGGTGATGATGATACAACTGTTTTGTTTTGTTCATCATTGTTCTCACCAAAGGTTAAACCTTCAGTGTTAATATACCTAATGGGTAAATCATTTTTAATTTCATTCTCTTTTTTGGAGGCTATAATCTCCTCACTTAAGGGTGGAAGAGAATTTATTGCAAATTGTTCTGCGTACATTCCATCGATTTTTAAATCGTTAGATTCAACTTTAATGGCTGAATTAGATTTAAAATTCTTAAGTACAGTGATCGTCTGCACATCATCATTCTGAATAGAAATATTTCCTTTTCCTTTGATTTCATCTGTTGCGATGATTACCGCTTGATTTTTAATTGTAATGCTGGTGCCTTCTCCAATACTCAGACCATCACCTATATGCACCTGTCCATAGGCCCCTGTAGAGCACAAGAACATGATTAGAACAAGTAATATGTATTGATTACGCATAAACATACCCTACAAAAATAGTCAATTTTTTGGTCGAAACTCAAATAATTTCCATTAATTTCGCGTATTAAATAAATGTACATGAGAATATTTGCAAGTGTTGAAGAAGAATATGGTCAATATGACAATGCAAAAGTTGTATTAATTCCTGTTCCCTACGACGGGACATCTACTTGGTTGAAAGGTGCTGATAAAGGGCCAGAAGCCTTTTTGGATGCTGCCGATAACATGGAGATTTATGATATTGAAACTAAATCAGAACCTTATAAAATGGGAATCTTTTTAGATGAACCTGTTACTGAAGATTCTTCACCAGAAGCAATGACAGATGCAGTGCATCAACGAGTTGCTAAGTATTTAAAAGATGAAAAGCTGGTGACGCTCTTTGGGGGTGAACATTCTATTTCGATTGGTAGTATTAGAGCTTTTGGCGATAAATATAAAGATTTGACAGTCTTACAGTTGGATGCGCATACAGATCTTCGTCCTGAATTTCATGGGAGCAAATGTAATCATGCTTGTGCAGTATTTGAAGCAAATGAAAAACATCATTTAGTGCAAGTTGGAATCAGAAGTATGGATACGGAAGAAGTACAATACTTGAAAGAGGAAAATGTGTTTTTCGCTCATGATATTGCTGAAAACAAGAATTGGATAGAGGATGTTTATGATAGATTAGGCGATAATCCGATTTACATTACCATTGATTTAGATGCATTCGATCCTTCTATTTGTCCATCAACAGGAACACCTGAGCCTGGTGGTTTGGAGTGGTATCCTACGTTAAAATTATTGAAAAAGGTTATTCAAACTAAAAACGTGGTAGGTTTTGACATTGTTGAATTAATGCCAAACGAACACGAAAAATCTTCTGATTTCTTAGCAGCCAAATTATATTATAAAATGTTAGCTTACTTATACACAAAATAAATCCTTATCCTATTATACGAAAAGTCATCTTAATTAGTTTTAATAACTGATGTTTAGATTCAGTATTGCTTTCTGTTTTACATTCGGCATGTTGCTACAACTTGTAGCGCAAGATGGTACACGTGTGTACGAATTCTTGAATATCACCACCTCTCCACGTCAGGCGGCTTTGGGTGGAAATGCACAATCTATGTGGGACTCCGATCCTAATATGAGTTTATGGAACCCTGCCTTAATGAATCCAAAAACACATTCTAAATTAGCAATAAATTACGTTAATCATTTATCTGATATACAATCAGGTACGGCCTCATATGTATATCAATACAATAGGAAGAATTTTTTCTCAATTCATGGTCAATATGTAGATTATGGAGAGTTCATTGCGGCTGATGAGATTGGTAATGTTACCGGTGATTTTAATGCAAAAGACGCAGCGATCATCTTAGGATATGCACATAATTTAAATGACTTTTTTACAGTAGGAGCCAACCTTAAATATATACATTCGCAGATAGAATCATATACGAGTTATGCAGCGGCGATGGACCTGGGAATTGTTTTTCATGATATCGATTATGATACCAATGTTGCACTTTCTATACGAAATATTGGAACTCAGTTTAAACCTTATGACAATTTAAAAGAGCCTCTACCTATTCAAGTTAATTTGGGTATTTCGCATAAATTGGAGCATGTCCCATTAGAGCTAACCGCTACATTGCATGACCTTCAAAAATTTGACATATCTGAACAATATAAGGAGGATGGAAGAGAGGTATCGAAAATGCGTAAAGCAATCGATCACCTATCATTGGGAGCAGAATTTTTTCCTCAAGCCGGATTTAATCTTAGATTTGGATATAATTTTAAAAGAGGAAATGAGTTGAGTACAGATGCTACTAAGAATTTCTCTGGTTTCACTGCAGGTTTTGGACTTAGAATTAGCTCGTTTAGACTTGAATATGCACACGCACAATATCATTCATCTTCTAATACCGATCATTTTGGACTAATCATCGATTTAGAAAATTTTCTACAGCCGAGATATTATTAAAATTTACAAAATTAGCTCGTAGGATAATCTTTAGGTGGAATGATTTGCAACATTTCATTGGTGACCATCACAGCGTATTTTTTTAATAATTCCTCTATTTTATTTTGTTTTTTGGATTTAAAGAGCATACCCACATGATAGGGTTTCTTTAGTTGTTGTACGAATTCCTTTTCTTGAATAAAGCTTAAATCTGGATTTTCAACTTTACATAACGAAATCAATAGTCCACCAAAGTTGTTTTCCTTTTTCGGAACTTGGTATTTCTCATTATTCAGCAATGAATGTTCAATTTTTGCCCACTCATGCCATAGATTAATCCCCGTGGCTTGTTCTACCATGTTGGGGATAAAAGCACCGCCAACGCGAGAAGCCGTTTCTAAAAACAACAATTCTCCAGTTTCCTTATCTTTAATAAATTCAGAGTGGGTAGCGCCATGTTTTAAGCCAAATTTGATTAATAAATTATTATTAAAGTCAATTAAGTTTTTGCTTTCTTCGAGTTTGGGATTCATAGAAGCGGTCATAAAAACTCCACCCTCTTGAGATACAGCCATGGGTGGATTCACGTATTTAGATGCGCAAGAGAAAAGGACTTTTCCATTGAACACCAGAGAATCGACGTGGTAAATATCGCCAGGACGAAATTGCTCTAATAGATATTTATGTCGCTCATTATCTGTTTCGTGTAGATATTTCCATAATTCCTCTTTTGAATTAATTTTAATGATTCCCGTGGCAGATGCTTCTGTTCTAGGTTTTAGAACCCAAGGCGGAGCAACCTCATCGGCAAATTGATTTACAGTTTCATCATTAAAAACACCAATAAATTTAGGGATTGTAATTTTTTCCTCTTTTGCCTTTTCGCGCATGGCCAATTTATCTCTAAAATAACGATAACGCGTTTGTCCCATTCCAGGAATCCTAAAGTTTTCGCGCACTTTTGCAGCTTTTTCAACATCAAAATCATCTAGCGCCACCACAGCATCTATTTTTCTAGAACGCATATAGTTCGCCACTCCCAAAATTAAATGATCTAAATTCCATTTAAAGGGTTGAATCTCTTCCATATAAAATACCTCATCTATGCTATCCCATGGCCAATCCTCGTTGCGAAGAGACTCAGAGGTGACGAGAATGACATGATTGCCGAGCTCTTTAGATTTTATCATGAAATCAACACCTTTATAATAACTAGAAATACATAAAATACTGTGCATATATGAGAATTAAGAAAGAAAATTAATTAAATATTTTGAATAATACGGCAGTTTAACAACTTATTTTAAAATTAATAAAATAAATCCTTTAGCGTTCTAGGAAACGAAAGAAAATTCAACCATAATCTGCTCATTCAATTGTTCAAAGCTTTAGGCTTCTCATCCTTGATCTAATTTTTATATTTTAATGAGTAAAAATTAGATTAATATCTTTAATTTTGCTGCCGAATGGTGTTCCGATTTAAAGTCGGAATGAAAAGGGAAAGCGGTTAAATTCCGCTGCTGTACCCGCAACTGTATGTTTTAAGAAGATAGATTATTCAAGCCACTGAACAGCTCAAAAGTTTGGGAAGGCCCATCTATCAGAAACAAGCCAGGAGACCTGCCAAATTAAATATAAATAACCTTCGGGAAAAAAGGTAAACTGATATGAGATTATATTATTTCTTGGCTTTTGCTTTATTGACTTCACTCGTTGAGGCACAAATGGATACAATTCAATTAAGTGATGTGATTGTATCGGATCCACGTCTTAAAAATCAATCCAAAACTCAGCAAGTCCTAGTTTTGAATGATTCTGTAATAACAAAAAATTCAAATACCCTAACAGATTTATTAAAATTTAACTCTCCTATTTATTTTAAGGAGAATGGTTTAGGCATGGTTTCGTCACCGAGTTTTAGAGGGACTACAGCACAGCAAACCTCTGTTTTGTGGAATGGGATCAGTATTAATTCAAGGTTCTTAGGACAATCTGATTTTAATTCAGGAACAGGAATTAACTATGATGAAATCGCTATTAAACCAGGTGGAGGAAGTGTGATTTATGGTTCTGGAGCGATTGGCGGAAGTGTGCATTTAAATAATAATTTAGAATTCAGAAAAGGTTTAGGAGTCGATATTTTAGCAAAATATGCTAGTTTTAATACATTGGGATTGGCTGGAAAGTTTTCTAATTCAAATGATAAAATAAGTTATAATCTTTCGTATGCAAGAAATTCTTCAGACAATGATTTCGAGATTGAGTCAAAGAATTATATCAATCGTAATGGACAATATTGGAATAATACATTCGATGGAAGCTTGGGTTATAAGTTAGATGCGAAAAACCAATTTTCCTTGTTTCTACAGGCATATCAAGATGAGAGACATTTTGCTATTGTCGAAGAACATGCAACGAAAACTAAATATGAAAATCAAAATTTCAGAGGTTTATTGACTTGGGAGAATCGTTGGAATCGATTAAATTCTAATTTTAAACTAGCTTACCTAAATGAGGATTTCAAATATTATGACAGATTAGACTATGATTATGTTTCTCATGGTAAATTGAATTCGATTATTGGAAAATATGATGGATCCTTTAAAATTAATAAGCAGTTAAATACATCATTTCTGGCCGAGTATACCATAGATAGAGCCAAGGGGGATGGGAATGGAATAGTGAATCCACAAAGAAATACTTTGAATCTAGCTCTATTGATGTCACATCAATTATGGAATAAACTTTATTATGAAGCTGGAATTAGATCTGAGTTTACAGAAGACTATGATAGTCCCTTATTGTATTCTTTTGGTTTAAATTATAGTCCCATTAATTTTTATGAAGCTAAGTTTAATATTTCTAAAAATTATAGAGTACCTAGTTTTAATGATTTGTATTGGGAGCCAGGTGGGAATTTAGATTTAAAAGCAGAAAATAGTCTTCAATTTGAGTTGGGTCAAAATTTAAAGTGGAAAAAAAATACGCTTGGTGTTAATGTTTATTATAACGAAATCAGAGATATGATTCGTTGGTTGCCGATGTCTGGATATATATGGTCACCTATGAATACGGATGAAGTCATTTCTAAAGGAGTTGAAGTGTTTAGCCATATTCAAAAATCAATCGCTAATCATCATTTTCAGTTGAACGGAAACTATTCTTATACTATTTCTAGAAATAAAGCCACTGAAAAACAATTGAGTTTTGTTCCTTATCATAAAGCAAATGTAGCTTTAACTCATGCTTACAAAGATTTTTCTTGGTTTCTGCAAGGCATGTATGTTGGGGATGTTTTCTCTACTACAGATGAGTCTGATTTATTTAAAATAGATAAGCATCAAGTTTGGAATGCAGGTATAAACTATGAATTTGGTAGTAGTTATAGAATTAATCTTGGTTTTAAAGTGAACAATCTATTCAATTATTATTATCAACCCCTTTTATATAGACCTATGCCGATGCGTAATTACGGTCTTCAATTAAAAATAAATCTATAAAATATAAATATGAAAAACATGTACAATTTAATCAAAATTAATTTTTTGGGATTACTTTTAGTAGGTCAGTTATTAAATGCCCAATACGACAACGGTGTTTTAATTTCGAATGAAGGTAATTTCGGGTCTCCTAACGCTGATGTCTCTTATATTGATCAAGACACCAATGCGATTACTAATAATATTTATCAAGCTGTGAACAATGAACCATTAGGTGATGTTTTACAACATCTAAGAATTCATGAAGATAAAGCTTATCTAGTATTGAACAATTCTAATAAGATTGTTATTGTGGATAGAGCTAGTTTTGAAAAAATTGGTGTGATTACAGAAGAAATTAGTCTACCTAGATATATTGGTGTGGCTAACAACAAAATTTTTGTTTCAAACTCACAGGGAGGATATGTAAGTATTTACAATCTTGAGGATAATAGCTATATCACAAAGGTTGAGGAGCTAGGAAATATTAATAATGTAGAGATTGCTGGAAATTATGTATTTATTCAAAAAGGAAATTGGGGTAGTGGAAATTCTGTTGCTGCGATTGACGCGACAAACAATACGCTAAACTCTATTATAGAAGTAGAGGAAGGAATTAATGGGATCATTGCCCACGGAAATTACCTATATACAATATCCTCATCTGCTAATGGAACCTTTATCAATAAAATTGATGCAACGGATTTATCTACAGCAGCAACTCTTTCAGCAGAAGATATTACAGGCGCTGGAAAGATAACTTATGCAGAAGGGAAAATATATTTCATTGGAAATAATACAGATGTTTTTAGTGTAGAAGACAATTTAATGAGTGAACCAAATTTAGTAACTTCTGTGCCAGATAATTCTTGGAATACACTTTACGGATTTGGAGTAGTAGAAAATTATATTTTAACCTCAGATTCTAATGGATTTACGCAAGCTTCTATCATTAGAGCTTACAACAAGGAGACAGGAAGTTTGATAGCTACTTTTAATGCTGGAATTGGTTCGAATGGCTTTTACGATAATAGTGTAGAAGGATTAAATACGTCTGACCTTGTTGTGGCAATTAACAAAGTTCAGGTATATCCAAATCCCGTATCTGACAGATTCTATATAAAAGGAGTTGACAGGGCTAATGTTGAGATTTATAATACGCTAGGAAGCTTAATTAAAACAACTCAATTCAACGGCGAAGCTATATCTGTAGAAGGATTGGTAAAAGGTGTTTATTTTGTGGTTATTTCTAATGATAACATGAAAGTAAACAAAAAGCTTATCTTAAAATAGAACCATTTAACCTATGATTTTTGAGCCTCACTATAGAAATATAGTGGGGCTTTTTAATTAGATGAATTTAGCGATTTTAAAGCCGACTAATACCATTAATATGCCTAAGACCAAACTACCGAAGCTATAGATTAAGAATTGAGTTGTTTGACCAGATTCGACTAATTTTAGATTTTCTGCTGCAAATGCCGAAAAAGTTGTAAAACCTCCACAAAATCCTGTAGCTAAAATCAGTAAAAAAGAATGCGTTATAATTTGTCTTTCGAATAAACCTAAAAATAATCCAATCAATAAACTCCCTACCAGATTTACAAGCAGCGTTCCGTATGGGAAGTCATGGTTTAGAAACTGAGAAATAGCAAAGCGAAGCATGCTTCCTAAACCACCACCAATAAACACGAATATCATACTTTTGATCATAGTTTAGTTTTAATTTCTAATTATTGAGTTGACTTTAATTAATTCAAAGATAAAAATTGTAATTTAAGGCAATAGATAAAATCGATAGATACTTTAAAATAATTGTAATATGAAGGCTCGGCTCAAAAGTTTTGGTTATGCTTGGAACGGTATCCGCGAGGTTATCAAATCCGAGATGAATATGAAAATTCATTTAGCTGCTAGTGTATGGGTGATAATGATGGCTATAGTTTTCTCCATAAATTATATCGAGTGGTTATTCGTTATCTTCTGCATTGCCTTAGTTTTATCTGCCGAAATCGCCAATACCCTTGTCGAGAAGTATTTGGACCATTATCATCCTCATTATGACCCTAAAGTTGGCCTTATTAAAGATATGGCAGCCGCGGCAGTATTGATTTTAGCTGTGTGCAGCTTTGTTGTTGGTTTAATCATTTTTGTGCCTAAAATCATTAATTTATTAACTTAATTATAATCTTATAAATAGGTATAAATAAAAGGATTTTAACTGTAGTATTCTTTGATTAAAACCCATGTTTGTCATTTAATTATATCATAAATTTTTCTATCTTTAAACAAAATAATGGATATGCAAATAGTTCATCTTTCTGCGGAATGTTATCCCGTTGCCAAGGTAGGAGGTCTGGCAGATGTGGTGGGAGCCTTACCCAAATACCTCAATAATTTAGAGGGAATACAATCGATGGTCATTATGCCATTCGTTGAAAATGATTTTACGAAAACGCGTAAACTAACGTTGGATTACGAAACTAGCATGCCTTTTGGGAAACGACAGCTATTGGTGAAAATCCTAAAGAATGATGATCTAGGTTTTCCTGTTTTTATGGTTCAAATCGAAGGATTTGCCCATAGAGAAGAGGTTTATGGCTATAAAAATGATCCTTATTTCTTTACAGCTTTTCAAATCGCTGCATTAAATTGGATTCATCAATGGTCTCTATTGCCCGATGTGATTCACTGTCATGACTATCATACAGGTTTTGTGCCTTTTTTCATGAAACATGCACATCAATACCCCAGGTTTAGAAATATTCCTAGCATTTTCACTATTCACAATGCCGAGTATCAAGGGCAAATGCCTTGGGAAGTGGTAGATTATTTCCCGTGGTTTAATACTTGGGATTTACCCTTGTTAGAATTTGATAATTCTTTAAACGCTATGGCAACCGCTATTAAGTCTGCTTGGAAAGTAACCACTGTTTCGCCTCAATACATGAAGGAATTAATGCAAGGAGAATCGAGTTTAAGTAGCTTATTGAGACATGAAAGAAAAAAATGTGTAGGAATTTTAAACGGTATAGACATAGAGGAATGGAATCCAGCCACCGATAATAAATTAGATCATACTTATTCGAAAAAAACGGTAGAAGAAGGTAAGAAAAAAAATAAAAACCAACTTTGTGATTACTTTAGTTTTAACCCTGATTATCCGATCATCTCGTTTATTGGAAGATTTGTAGATCAAAAAGGGGCTGATGTTTTGTCAGACGCCATATGGAAAGCGCTCACCAATTATGATTCGAAGATTAATTTTCTTATCTTAGGAAGTGGTGACAATCAATTAGCTAATGGATTAGAGCAAATGAAAATATTTACCGATGGTAGGTTTAATTGCTTTATTGGTTACAATGAAGCCTTAGCACATAAAGTATATGCCGGATCCGATTTTTTAATTATGCCATCAAGGTTTGAGCCTTGTGGATTAAATCAATTCTATGCATTGAGGTATGGAACTGTTCCTATCGTTCGTACTGTTGGCGGTTTATTAGATTCGGTGAAAGACATCAATGATGACGGTGGAAATGGAATTCGATTTATAAATCTTACAACCGACGACTTATTACATTCATTTTATCGTGCCATAGAGTTGTATGAAGATAAAGAAAGATTCAATAAAATTAGAAAATACATAATGAAACAAGATTTTTCTTGGGAAACTTCAGCTAAAAAATACATGAAACTATATGAGGAATTTAGATAAAGCACACAGAAGGACATTAGCACTTATTTTAGGAGGGGGTAGGGGAACAAGATTACACCCACTTACCGAACAAAGATCGAAGCCAGCTGTGCCTGTAGCAGGTAAATATCGCTTGGTGGATATTCCTATCTCTAACTGTTTGAACTCTAGAATTAATAAGATTTATGTTTTAACACAGTTTAATTCGGCTTCGCTCAACCGACATATTAAGAATAGCTTTACGTTTGACTTGTTTAGTCGAGGTTTTGTGGATATTCTAGCCGCAGAACAAACTGTAGACAGCAGCGAATGGTATCAGGGTACAGCGGATGCAGTTCGACAAAGCTTTCAGCATTTTAGCACCACCGACCATGATTATGTTTTAATCCTATCCGGTGACCAGTTATATCAAATGGATTTTCAGAAAATGCTAGAAGACCATGTTAATCTAGAAGCAGATTTATCGATTGCTACCATTCCAGTAGATGCCAAAGATGCAACAGGATTTGGTATTATGAAAACCGATGAAAATGATAATATAACTTCATTTATAGAGAAACCCAACGCAGATGAATTACAAGATTGGACCTCAGAGACAGGGGATAAAATGAAATCACAAGGAAGAAATTACCTGGCGTCCATGGGTATTTATCTTTTTAATAAAAAGGTTTTGAGAGATTTATTATTTGAAAATGAAGGAGCTGATTTCGGGAAAAACATCATCCCAGCGTCTATCGGTAAGTATAAAATTAATTCGTATCAATACGAAGGTTATTGGACAGATATTGGAACGATTGCTTCCTTTCATGAGGCTAATTTAGATTTAACCAATAATTTACCTCAATTTAACTTATATGACAATGAGAATTCTATTTTTACGCATGCTCGTATGCTACCGCCAGCCAAGGTGGTAGGTACTTCGTTGGAGAATGTAGTTCTATCCGAAGGAGCTATTTGCCATGCGAGTAGAATTGAACATAGTGTAATCGGAATTAGAACCAGAATCGGCCGTGGAAGTAACATTTATGACACCTATATTATGGGAAGTGATTATTATGAAACCATAGAAGATATAGAGGATTTTAATAAAAAAGGAATTCCAGCGATGGGTATCGGCGAGAGATGCAATATTAAAAATGCAATTTTAGATAAAAATGTTAGGATTGGGGATGATGTTAGAATTATTGGCAGCAAAGGGCTAGAGGAGCGTGAAACCAAAGAATATAAAATTGTAGACGGTATTGTTGTGGTTAAGAAAGATGCTATTTTACCCAATGGAACTGTAATTGAATAAAATAAATACGAATATTTAAAAATAAATACAAAATGAAAATCACCTATTTAGGTCATAATAGTTTATGGATAGAAACAGAGAATCATAAAATAATGGTCGATCCATTTATTTCAGCCAATCCAATGAATGATAAAATTAAAGCTTCTCAATTTCATCCGGATTATATTTTGTTAACGCATGCGCATGAAGATCATGTGGCCGATGTTGAAAATTTAGCAACTTTGGGCAACTCCAAAATTATTTCAAACTTTGAGATTGTTACTTATTATGATAAAAAGGGATATCAAGGACATGGAATGAACACAGGTGGTAGTTTTGATTTTCCTTTTGGAAGATTGACCAGTGTGGTGGCACATCATTCGAGCGTATTTCCTGATGGTACGTATGGTGGAAACCCAAATGGATATGTATTGCAGGCTGATGGCAAAACAATTTATATTGCGGGAGATACCGCTTTGACATATGATATGAAGTTGATTCCATTGTTGTGTGGTAAAATCGATTTAACTATTCTGCCGATTGGAGATAACTTCACAATGGATGCTAAAGCCGCGAGCATGGCGGCAGATTTTGTAGAATGCGACAAGGTTTTAGGTTGTCATTATGATACATTCCCACCGATTAAAATAGATCATCAATCAGCAAAAGAGACGTTTGAGTCTGCCAATAAAGAATTACTTCTATTAGATATTGGAGAAAGTATGGAGCTTTAATTTTAAGGTGCTCCAAAATATTTAAATTCAATTTAAAACAAATAAAAATCCCTGAACCATTTTTTGTTCAGGGATTTTTCTGTTGAAGGAAATTAAATAAATTATTTTAAATATTGCATTCCTTGGTTGAAAACAACATCTACAGGAATTCCTGCGTCATTCAAACGTTGTAAGTCTGCTTGTAAATCCGCTGGGATAACTCCTTTGGTATTCACTAAATTTTCTACACCTTGATAATCGCCGTTTCCTTGAAGCTCAAGAATTAATTCAGAAAGCTCGTTCATGGCAATTTCCATTTGGTCGAAGTTTACTTGATAAGTTCCATCATCTTTTTGCGTAAAGGCATTTTTCTCCTTAAAGAAATTAAACCTGATCATATTAGCTTTCCCGTGTGCAGAACTAGCTCCAAACCTTACAGATCTAAAAATCCCAGCCATAAAAGTAACCATATAGTCTTTTATGTCGCCATCTAATTCGCCTTTTTTGAGAAGTTGATTTACCATATATAAACCTAAAATATCTGCTTTTCCTTCTTCTAAAGCTGATGCATGTTCTTTTAATGCTTCTCGAACGCTTCCTTTTCCATTTATCGTGTTTTTAATCCCTAAACCATGCGCAACTTCATGGAACATGGTATTAGCGAAAAAGGCATCAAATTTTACATGTTTTCTTTGCTCTGGTGTAACCAGCTCATTCGAAATGGGAACTAATATCTTGTCAAACTTGGCCTGCATTGCATTTTTAAGCTGTAAACGACGTGTTCCTTTCTCCAACTGAACCTGTTCATCATTAGGCAAGTTAATCGCAATCGTTTTGCTGCCCGCATTACAGTCACCAGCATAATAGATTACATCATAAGCATTTAAATCTGAGTCGCTTCCTGGAGTCTCTTGCTTATATTTGGCATCTACAGGTAAATTCTTTTGTAGCTCAGGTAAGAAATCTGCGTATTTTTCTAAACGCTTACTCCATTGCTTATCTTTTACTAAAATATAAGCTTCGTGCGCTGCTTTTTGACCATAGAGTGCATCTTCATAAGTTTCGATAGGACCAATTACAATATCGATTCCGTTTTCTTTCATGTCCATCCAAGCCAAATCGCTTTCGTAGTATTCGTCGGTGAGAAAAGCATCAGCTCTTTTAAGTAAATAATTCTTTAAACCTGGATCATCCGCATATCTCGCCGCTTGTCTCAAATAATCTGCAGCCATTTTAACTTCAGGTTCAAACATCACATGATAGGGTATCGTATAAAGTTTTCCTTCTAAATCTCTTCTAACAAAAGTATATAAGCTATTTCCATCCTTTAAATTAGCAGCTTCAAATTCTTCTTTTGTCATATTGGTTGGGTAGAAATTAGCCCCAAGAGGTTTATCATTGATTCCTTTTACAAAAGATTTGTTTCCTGCTAGGCGATCCCAAGGACCATAATTGATTTCTGCAAACTTCTTAGCATCACCTTTAAGATAATCCAACAAAGCGTTTTTTTTACCATAGGCTTCATACCAGAACAGCTCATTCATAATATCGGCAGCTTTCATAAGATAAGGTAACATCTTACGTTCGTTTGCTGTAAGTTGAGATAAATCGGTAGTTAGCGTAAAACTGGTGTATTTATCTACATTCACAGGTACTTGTTTAGATTTTGAAATAGAATTGGTTCCACACGAGCTCATGAGGTAGAGCGCAGGGATTAATAAAAGTAATTTCTTCATAATTAAAAAATAAGACTAAAGTTACAATATTGAAATCAGAATGCTCAAATTTTTATTGAGCTATTTAAAATTAAATAGTATTAATTTTAAATCAAGTTGGTAGAATAGGAAAGAGGTCCTCATTCTGTATAAAAACGCTAGAACTCAAATGATTTTCTTGATATCAAAAATAATTTGAATAATAGACTGGGGTTTTTAACGTCCTGACCAACCTCTTAATGCACATTGCTATGCAATGCTTAACTATGAAAATAAAATTGTTAACTAATGAATTATAAATTTAACGCCAATTGGGGAGATATATTTCTAGGAAATATCTAATTAACAAAAGTTTAATATATTTCTTATAGTATTCTTAATATACTGCTTTCTCATCGATATTAAAAGTATTTAAGTCAAAGAAAATATCTAGAAGTGCAGATAGTTTTCACTTACGAATTGGAATGAAAGAAATAAGCCTAAATCTGAGAGAAATTAGGCTTTTAGAGTATTTTTATTAATCCCTGTTAATGAGTGAAATTAAATTTTTCGATTAATGTAGGTTCTATAACTAAACTCGAAAGGTAAACTCTCTATCCAATGCTTTTCATCCTCTATACACTCAAAGTATTCAGGGATTTCAGGAAAATAAGTATCCCCATCAAAATGTTTGTGAATGCGTGTGATTTCAAGTTTGTGTGCTAAATGGATAGATTGTTCATAAATACTTCCGCCGCCGAGAATATAGATTTCGTTGTCTAATTCTTGAGCTTTTTCAATAGCTTCGTCCAAGGACTTAACCCAAGTAACTTGTTCTGTATTTTCACGTTCCTGACTCGATATAACGAAATGATGTCTTTTGGGTAAAGGTTTACTGCCAAAGGACTCAAAAGTTTTTCTACCCATAATCATAGGATGACCTAACGTTATACGTTTAAATCTTTTTAAATCTTCGGATATATGCCAAATCAATTGGTTGTCTCTACCAATGATATTATTTTCTGAGACGGCAACTATTAAATTAATCATCTTGCTTAATTAAGGAAACGATAATACCAATTGTAATACTTACTAGAATTACACTTAAAGATAACCATTCTGGGATATCAACATGGTGCATTAAGATTAGCTTGATTCCGATATAAAATAAAATTACAAAAACACTATACTTTAGATAATGGAACTTCTCTAGCATATTAGCTAAGAAGAAGTACATTGACCTTAAACCTAAAGTAGCAAAAATGGTTGCATAGAATACGAGCAATGCATCTTGTGTTATCGCTAAAATCGCTGGAATACTATCCACCGCGAACATAATATCAGTAAATTCAATCAGAATTAAAGCGGCAAATAGGGGAGTCGCAAGCTTTTTACCATTTTGAATGGTAAAGAATTTGTTCCCATCTAATTTAGAACTGAAATTAAAATATTTTCTTAATAATCTGTTCCCCAGAGACTCTCTAACATGCTCGTCCTCTGATTTATGCGTAATCTCTTCATAGAGCATTTTGAAGGCTGTTAAAATCAAGAAACCTCCAAAAACGTATGGAATCCAAGACAGTTTGTTAAACAACACAACACCTACGGCAATCATTAAACCTCTAAAAACAATAGCTCCTAAAATTCCCCAGAATAATGCTTTGTGCTGATATTTAAGTGGAATTTTATAAGATTTAAAAATCATGGCTATCACAAATAAGTTATCTACCGAAAGTGATAACTCCACAAGATAACCTGTTACATATTTCATTACCGCACCTTTAGCCGTAAGCTCGGTGGGATTGTCAACAATTTCGCGGTCGTATAAAAAGTAAATAATGATAGACTGTGCCAAAGCCATTGAAATCCAAAATGCTGTTTCTCGCGCAGTTTTTTTGTTCGAAATGTTGTCATTCTTATGAAGAACGAATAGATCAAAAAACAGGAGTAAGACAATAAAAGCAATTAATCCACCCCAAACTAGAATCATATTATCCATATACTATAGAGATAAAGCTACACCACCGAATGGACGAATGGGACTGCTAAAGACACTATCATCTTTATCATGCAACACATTATACATAATACCTGCTTGAAAACGAACACGTCCTGGGGTAGAATAACCTCCACCTAGCCATAGCGCACTTTCGTCTATGCTAAACTCATGGTTATTTGATAGTATTTTTTGGTTTCCAGTAAAATGTTCGAAATGACCACGAGCAAATAAACCATCAAAAACATGATAGTTCAAGTAGGGGCCTCCCGAAAATAAGTTGGATTTATAATAATCACTCTTACTATATTGATAACCAGCAGAAACACCTGCTTCTAATTTTGGAGTAATCATATAACCAGCAGATGGAGCTATGTTTAAACCAAAATAACCGTTGTTACCAAAGTTTAACCCTAAACCACCACCAACACGCCACTTCCCTTCGGTAACGTTAGAACCTACGGAGATCTGTGAAAAACAGAATTGAATTGTTGCCACTAAAACAACTAAAGTAAGTATTTTTTTCATAGCTATATTTTACACAAAGATAAGACCAAATTTAAAAAAGATCTCGATGGATATTAACTTAAAACATTAAAATCATTATCCATAGGAAGAATCCTTGATTTATACTTCTCAGGTTTAATTTAAATAATGTAAATTTACCCTAGTACTAAATAGTTTTGAGGCAAATATTATCTTTTTATGACGGAGGAACAAATTAAGCAAGAAAACGCAGAAATAGCGAGAAGGTATAGAGATTTGTTATTAAACACCTATCGAAACCTAAACGAAGAAGACAAAAAATTAATTCGTAGGGCATTTGATTTGGCGGTAGATGCACATCAACATCAACGTAGAAAATCTGGTGAACCTTATATCTATCATCCAATAGCTGTGGCTAAAATTATTGCAGATGAAATTGGTTTGGGAGCTACCAGTATTGCCGCTGCGCTTATGCATGATGTAGTTGAGGATACCGATTATACCCTAGAGGATATGGAAGCAATGTTTGGTAAGAAAATAGCCAAAATCATTGACGGTTTAACTAAAATTTCTGTTTTAAATAACCAAGAGTTATCTATTCAGTCTGAGAACTTTAGGAAGTTGCTTTTAACTTTATCAGAAGACGTTAGGGTTATTTTGATTAAGATTGCTGACCGCTTACATAACATGCGAACTTTGGATGCTATGCCACAGCACAAGCAGCTAAAAATTGCATCAGAGACCGTCTTTATTTATGCACCCTTGGCGCACAGAATGGGCTTATATAATATCAAAAGTGAATTAGAAGATTTAAGTTTAAAATATACCCAGCCAGAGAATTATACGGAAATTAAAAATAAATTAAGAGAATCTGCTGAGGATAGAAAAAAGTATATTCAAAAATTTAGTGATTCTATTTCCGATAGGTTGGATGAAGAAGGATTAGAATATCAAATTAAAGGTCGTTCTAAGTCTATTCACTCTATTAATCGAAAAATGCAAACGCAAGGAGTGAACTTCGACCAGGTTTATGACAAATTTGCGATTCGTATTATTTATCGCTCTGATAGGAAAAATGAGAAATTTATTGCCTGGAAAATTTATTCGATTGTAACGGATATTTACAAACCCAATCCATCTCGCCTGAGGGATTGGATTACCCAGCCAAAACCTACTGGTTATGAGTCGCTACACATAACTGTGATGGGAGATGATGGTAAGTGGGTAGAGGTGCAGATTCGTTCGGAACGTATGGACGAAATAGCCGAAAAAGGTATCGCAGCTCATTATAAATATAAAGAAAATTACAAAGTTGAAGATTCAAAAGTAGATGAATGGATCTCGCAGGTGAGAGAGATTCTGGATAACCAAGATATTCAGGATACCACAGAGTTTATCGATAATTTTAAGCTTAATCTGTACACCAAAGAGATTTATGTGTTTACGCCCATGGGTGAACTGATATCATTGCCGAGAGGAGCCTCTTCTTTAGACTTTGCTTATGCTATTCATACCAATATTGGAGACACCTGTTTAGGAGCCAAGGTGAATGGGAAATTATATCCACTGAGCCATGAATTGAAAAGTGGTGATCAGGTAGAAATTATCACTTCAAAAAATCAACAGCCCAAAGTGGATTGGTTGGATTATGTGACAACTTCGCGTGCAAAGTCAAAAATAAAAGCTGCGTTGAATGCAGAGAAAAGACAATCTGCAGAGGAAGGTAAGGAAATTTTAGAGCGTAAATTAAGACACTTAAGGTTAACAGCCAACGAGAAAACGATTAACAACATGGTGAGCTTCTTTAATGAAAGAACTTCACAGGATTTATTTTACCATGTGCTTACGGGGAAAATTAGTAATGCTGACATTAAACGTTTTGCTGAAAAAAACTCTGGAGTGGTAGGTTTTATCAATCGTTTTCGCTCCAAATCCATAGGAAAGTCAAAGGAAGAATATGTAATGCCTCCAAGTGGAAAATTGGACTTAATCGTATTTGGTGACGAAGAAAAGAAACTTGATTATACTTTGGCTAATTGCTGTAATCCAATTCCTGGAGATAAAGTATTTGGTTTTGTAACTGTAAATCGCGGTATAAAAGTTCATAAAATAACATGTCCAAATGCTATCGAGTTGCAAGCCAACTACGCTTATAGAGTCCAAAAGGCTAAATGGGTAGACTCATCTCAAATTACCTTTAGATCAGAAATCATTATTAAGGGGATTGATAGAATGGGGCTGGTGAAAGATATTACCGATGTTCTGTCGAATAACTTGAATATAGACATGAAGAGTATTAATTTTTCTTCAGAAGATGGTATTTTTAATGGACATATTTTGGTTTCGGTGGCGAATAAATCGCATTTGGATAGTGTAATTCAAAGATTAAAGAATGTAGAAGGTGTGACAAAAATTAGTAGAAAACAAGATTGAACATAATTTTGTATTTTTGTCAATTCAAGGTTGAACATGGATAGCAAAGAATTAGGTAGAGTAACAATTGACGATCAAGTTTTAATAGTTAGGGAAGTTTTAACCAACTTTCTTGATGAGCATAAACACCGTAAAACGCCAGAGCGTTATGCGATTTTAGAAGAAATTTATCGAATTAATGATCATTTCGATATCGATGAGCTTTACATGAGAATGAAAGACAAGAAATATCGTGTGAGTCGTGCCACTTTATATAATACGATTGAGCTTTTATTAGATGCTAAATTGGTGAGAAAACATCAGTTTGGTGATAATCAGGCACATTTTGAGAAATCTTATTTTGACAAACAACATGATCATATTCTGCTAACTGACACGGGTGAAGTACTAGAGTTTTGTGATCCAAGAATCCAGACCATTAAGGATACGATTGAGGAAGTATTTGATATTAAAATAGAAAAACATTCGTTGTATTTTTATGGTACAAGAAAACCTAAAAATGTTTAAATTTTTCTGGGTTTTAATGTTATTGCCGCTGATGGCTTTAGCACAAAATAAACCAAAGAAGATTAAGCAAATCCATTCCAACAGAATACAAAAGATTCCAGGTAAATACGACGGAAATCTTCTCTTATCAGGAAAAGTGATATTGGAGCACGATGGCGCAATTCTTAGAGCGGATAGTGTGGTTTATTATGAGTTGGAAAATTATTTTAGGGCATTTTCTAATGTCGAATTAGATATGCAAGAAAATCACCTTGCTTCTGATGCTTTGGAATACAATGGAAATACAAAAATAGCTAAAGCTACAGGTGATGTTGTTTTAAGAGACTCAGAGCAAACTTTATACACAGACAAATTGGAGTATAATAGAAATACTCAGAAGGCTTATTTTAATACAGGTGGAACGATTGTTTCTAATAATGAGACGATTACAAGTCAAGAAGGAGTTTATGACTTGGTGACAAAAAGTATTAAATTCGACAAGGATGTTCGCATTGTTAATAAGGATTATTACATAGAAAGTAAGAATATTCGTCACTATGCCGATGGTGATTATATGGAGTTTTTTGATGATACGTATATTCAAAATCGCAAGAATCCTAATCAATTTATTAGAACCACAAAAGGCAAATATTACTTAAATAAAAAGGAAGCTTTTTTAGAAAATCGTTCTTCTGTTCACATGGATGGAACGGTATTAACAGCTGATAATATTTATTTTAGTCAGACCACAGGATATGGAAAAGGAACAGGTGATGTTTTAATTGATAACCCCGAAGAAAAACAATTTATTCGTGGTGGTTTTGGAGAATATTTCCAACAACAAGATTCGGGTTATGTTACACAGAAAGCTTATGCTGTGCGAGCGTTTGAAAAAGATTCTCTTTATTTACATGCGGATACTTTGATGTCTACCAAACGAAATGACAAAAACTTAATAAGAGCTTATCACAAAGCTAAATTCTTTAAAAGTAATCTTCAGGGAAAAGCAGACTCAATTTCCTTTGCTGAAGACAAAGGTGTTATGAGATTTTTTAGAAAACCTGTTGTTTGGAGTGGTTATCGACAAATTACTGGAGACACGATTTCAGTCTATATCAATACCATTGCAGAACGGCTTGATTCTATGAAAGTAAAACAAAATGCATTTGCAATTTCTAAAACCGATTCGATTACAGAAACTCAATTTCATCAAATGAAAAGTCGCGAAATGCTAGGGCTTTTTGTTAATGAACAATTAGATTGGGTTCAAGGTGAAGGTAATTCTCAAACCTTGCTCTATATGGAGGAGGAGAAAAAGGATAATACCAATTCTAATGTGCCACCTGTGAAAGAGTTAATAGGTATCAACCGATCGGATTGTGGAATTGTGGAAGCCGATTTCGAGGAAAGAGAAATCAATGTCTTAGCCTGTAGAATTAACGCTGAATCAAGAGTTTATCCGCCTAGTAAACTACCCGAAGATCAACGCAAATTGCCGGATTTTGTCTGGCGTGTTGATGAGCGTCCTTATGTTTGGAGAGACATTTTTATTGTAGATGAAGTGATGTCGACGGATACAGAATTAATCTCTCAACAATAACAATCATAGGTTTTCATTTTTTAAACCTCTTTCATCCATATTATTCAATTAGCAAAAATATTTAATCCACCACAACTCGTGGAATGTCATTGGGTAATCGCGTAAGTAATTCATAGTTCACTTGATTACTAATATCACTAAATGATGAAACGCTAATATCTTTATCGCCATCGCGGCCGATGATAGTAACTTGATCTCCCACTAAAACATCCTCAATATCTGTGATGTCGACGGAGATAATATTCATGTTGACAATACCAACCACTTGTGCGTATTCACCATTAATTAATACTTTACCTTGATTGGTGAGTGCTCGAGCAAATCCATAACCATAACCAATGGGGATCGTGGCAATTTTCATATCCTTACTAGCAAAATAGGCAGTTCCATAACCAATAAACTCTCCTGTTGCAACCTCTTTTACGCTCATTACCTGACTTTTCCAAGTTAGGCCACGACGTAATGGATCATCGACTTCTTTATGTTGTGTAAGATAATTTATCATTACCTCGTTGGTCGGAAAAAAACCATATTGCATAATTCCCACTCGAACCATATCAAGCTGAGTTTCTGGAAACCTTATGGTACCAGCAGAACAGGATACGTGTCTATATTTAGGTTTAATATCAATTAAATTGAGGCGTTTAAGTGTTTTTTTGTAATTAATTAACTGATTTTTAATGCGATAATAATTAGCTATGCTTTCTGCGCCAGCTAAATGCGTGCATAGCCCATAAAGCTCGAGATATTCTTCATTGTTTTTCAAAATTTCAACAGCAATATTCAAATCGTCTTTAGACAAACCTGTTCGGTTCATTCCGGTTTCTATCTCAAAATGAACCTTGGCTTTTTTATTTAATTCTTTACAAATCTTAATGGTTCTTTCTAAACGATGAATATCAAAAATGTAAAATTCAATTTCTTTTTCAATTACCCATTCCAGTTGATCTTCGGTTAGCATACCCATGACCATAATTTCGGTATCTGAACTACATACTTGCTTTACACGGAAGGCTTCGTCGCCATTAAAAACAGAAAAATGATTCACGCCAATCTCCTCCAAAACAGGAACTATTACCTCAATACCATGTCCATAAGCATTGCCCTTAATGACCGATGAAAACTTAACATTGGGTAGAAGAATAGATTGAATGAAATCATAGTTTTGTTTAAAAGCAGATTTACTGATTTCTATATAGGTAGATGGATGCATAAATGAATTTTAAATTTAGATTAATCTAAAATTTCCTTTTGTATAGCAAAGAAAATATTCGAGGCATGGTCAATTAATTCATCGGGGAAGTCATAGTCGGGATTGTGAAGTGCTGGACAATTTTCTCCAGAGCCAATACCAAACATTGCCCCTTTAAAGTTTTGTGTAAATAAGCCAAAATCTTCTCCCCATTTGAATGGAAATTCTCTTTTTTGATGATTAAACTTATATTTTTTAATAACATGGTCTAAAATATCAACCGCTTCATCATGGTTTTCATTGGCCTGAAAATCTTGGGTGAAATCAAAGCTTAGGCCTAGAGATTCTTTCTGAGCTTCCTTTTTAGAAATCTGTTGGATGTTTGCTACTAACTCATTCAAAGCTTTTTGCGTCCAACATCTTAAAGTGAAATGGAGCTCGCCATAACCTGCTGAAATCCCATAATCTTTGGCTCCTAAGCTTTGGTAAATGGGAGTGACTACAGAAAAATCTTTATCGTTAATATCATTTTTAGCAATTGCTAAACTACCTTTCATTATGTTAGCCATAGCCAGGGCGGGATTATCTCCATGTTCGGGTTCGGCAGCATGTGAAGTTTTTCCGTTAAGTTTTATAATAATACTTGTAACAGCTGGCGTAAATGAGTCGTATTTATAAACGATTTCATTTAATGGATAACCGGGTAAATTATGGTAAGCGAAAATAAAATCAGGATGATAATCTTTAAATTTCTCATCATGAAACATGGCATATGCGCCTTCGCCATTCTCCTCGGCAGATTGAAAAAGTAAAATAACTCTACCACTACTAGGAGGTTGCTTATCTAATTTTTCGCCTAAAGCTAATAGACAAGTGAGATGTCCATCATGACCACATTTATGTGAAACACCATCCGTCTCAGATTTATATTTGAAATCATTAACTTCTTGAATAGGAAGTGCATCTAATTCTGCTCTAAAACTAATTGTTTTACCTTCTTTTCCACTGTCAAAAATGGCCAAAATGCCCGTGTTTCCAATATTGGGAACTATTTCACAATTATAATTTTCAAGAATTTCAACTACTTTTTTAGCGGTCTTATATTCTTTTCCTGAAAGCTCTGCGATTTGATGAAACTCTCTACGTATTTTCGAAAACTTTTTCATTCGAGCAAGATAATCAAAAGCTCGCTTTTATGCCAAGATTAAATTTAATAATAGGATAAAACTATCCCGCTGGACCTTTGTATAATTTAGCTTTTAAATATTTAGCACCATAAATTTCTGTAATCATAATCCAAGCATCTTCGGTTTCATCAATTATTTGATAATAAAACTCTGCGCCTGGAGATATCAATTTATTCCTTTCTGCATTGTCGCTTCTTATAAAAATTAATCGGAATGAACAATCATTGCCCCAATCTACATGATTTACAGTTGTAGTTTGATCGTGAAAGAAATCTTGCCACAGTTTTTCTGTAAAAATAACATTAACAAATTTATCGCCTGTAGCTGGGTAATGGAATTCTTCTTCATTTTTAAATCGAGTGCAGGCTTCTGCTGAAAGATGATAGGCTGGACGTACATCATATATTTCTTCATCCCCAGAATTGGCTGAATGTATACTTTCTAGAAACCCCTTATAAACATCACATGAATTGCTTAAATTCAAGGCAATTTTTGCAATGATTTTATTCGGATCTTCTTTTGGATGTTGGTTAATAAAATCTATTACTAATTCTTCAAAAACCACTGGAATAGAATTATTAAGGTTATGATCGTCCAAGACTTGCATCCTTTCGCATAATTTATCGGTTAAAATCCTATAATCTTTTTTGGATTGGGCGGAGACCTGACAGAATAAAAAGCAGATACATGTTAAAAAGTAAGCTTTTATCATAGCATTCGTTTTAACGAAGATAATGAATTGATAGATTTAAATTTACAAGCTTCAATGAATATTTTAGTGTCATTATTTAGAATTCAACATTATTCTTTGTATTTTTAGACCACTTAAATTACATTAAAATGCTATATCATAAATTAGGTAAGATTCCACCTAAAAGACATACAGTTTTTAAATCCGAAGAAGGAAAGTTTTATTATGAGCAACTGTTTGGAACTGAGGGGTTTCATGGTTTTTCATCTTTGCTTTATCATATCCATCGTCCTACACAAATGAAATCAGTTGGCGAGGGCAGGGATGTGTCGCCAAAAGCTGCTGTGCAAAAAAATATTACACCTCGTTTGGTAAAAGGTTTTCATGTTAAACCACAAGATGATTTCTTAGAAGGCAGAACGACATTGTTTTTTAATAATGATTTGACTATTGGGGTGTCTGCTCCTAAAAAATCGATGACTGATTATTTCTATAAAAATGGTAATCAAGACGAGATGCTTTTCATACACGAGGGAAGTGGTGTTTTGAAAACTATGTTGGGGAGTATTGAGTTTGAATATGGAGATTATTTAATTATTCCTAGAGGAACGATTTACCAACTTCATTTTAACGATGAGAATAATAGGTTGTTGGTTTTGGAGAGTAATTCACCTATTGAAACGCCATCAAGATACCGCAACCAATTTGGTCAGTTATTAGAGCATTCACCTTTTTGCGAACGAGATATAAAACTACCAACCTATCAAGAGCCTATCGATGAAAAAGGAGATTTCTTGGTTAAGGTTAAAAAAGAAGGTATGTTGTATGATATTAATTACGCAACACATCCTTTTGATGTTGTAGGTTGGGATGGATACTTTTTTCCATATGGATTTAGTATACACGACTTCGAACCGATTACTGGTAGAATTCATTTACCGCCACCTATTCATCAAACTTTTGAAGGACACAACTTTGTAGTTTGTTCGTTCGTGCCTAGACTTTATGATTATCACCCAGATTCGGTTCCTGCGCCATATAATCACAGTAATATCGATTCAGAAGAGGTATTGTATTATGTAGATGGTGATTTTATGAGTAGAAATCATATTGAAAAAGGTTTCTTTACCTTACATCCAGGAGGTGTTCCCCATGGACCTCATCCAGGAGCAATGGAACGAAGTATAGGTAAAAAGGAGACGGGAGAATTAGCCGTGATGATAGATCCATTTAGACCCTTACAACTTACGCAAGAGGCATTGGAGTTAGAGGATGATACCTATGTTACTTCTTGGTTAGAGGATGAAGATATGACTGGAATTCCACCGCAAATTGAATAATAGAGAACATAAGATTAACTAGAGTTTAAATATTCTTTAATCAAATGAAAATTTAATACCAATTAAAAATAATTTATATGAAACTTACAAATATAGTTCTTGGTCTTATTTTCGCGCTTGCAGTGGTTGTGGGTGCTGCCATTATAGGCAATGCATATAAGTATAAATATAAGGTCGGTGAAACTATAGAAGTTACAGGCTTGGGCAAAAAGGATTTTCAAGCTGATTTAATTATTTGGAATGCCGATTTTCAAACCAATAACTTTGATTTGAAAGCCGCATCTCAGCAATTAAGTGATGACAAAAATAAAGTAGAAGAGTACTTAATTAGTCAAGGCGTTAAAAAGGAAGAAATTGTCTTTAGTGCGGTTAGTATTTCTAAGGATTTTGAATACAGATATGATAATAATGGTAGCTCTCAAAGAATTTTTAATGGTTATAGCTTGCTTCAATCTGTGGAGGTTAAATCCAAAGATTTAGAACGAATTGAGAATGTTTCTAGAGAGATTTCTAATTTGATATCCCAAGGAATTGAATTAAACTCGAGTTTGCCGAGTTATTACTTTTCGGGATTAGAAGATTTAAAATTAGAATTAATTTCGCAAGCCACAGAAAATGCCAGAAAACGCGCCGAGAATATTGCTAAGGAATCAAATGCAAGTCTGGGGGAATTAAAGCAGGCTCGACTTGGTATTTTTCAAATTACCGGTCAATATAGTAACGAAGAGTTTACTTATGGTGGTGTGTTTAATACCACATCAAAAGATAAAACAGCAAACATTACAGCAAAATTAGAATTTAAAATAAAATAATAAATATGAGTAACGAATTAAAAAACACAGAATACGGATTAGAGAAAATCTTTGAAGGTGCACAAGATTTCTTGCCACTTTTGGGAACGGATCATGTCGAATTCTATGTAGGAAATGCAAAGCAAGCAGCTCACTTCTATAAGTCCGCTTTTGGTTTTCAATCATTAGCTTATTCTGGTTTAGAGACTGGAGTTAGAGATAGAGCTTCTTATGTTTTACAACAAGATAAAATTCGCTTAGTTCTTACAACACCATTAACGCCAGAGAGCTCCATCAATGATCACATTGTTAAGCATGGTGACGCAGTTAAAATCGTTGCACTTTGGGTAGATGATGCAAGAACTGCTTATGAGGAAACCACCAAACGTGGTGCTAAATCTTACATGGAACCTACAGTAATGGAGGATGAGCATGGTGAAATCGTGAAAGCTGGAATTTACACTTACGGAGAAACAGTTCACTTATTTGTTGAAAGAAAGAACTATAATGGTGTTTTCATGCCAGGATACGAGAAATGGGAATCTGATTATAACCCAGAACCAGTGGGCTTAAAGTTCATTGACCACATGGTTGGAAACGTAGGTTGGAATGAAATGAATACTTGGGTAAAATGGTATGAGGACGTTATGGGCTTCCAAAACTTCCTATCATTCGATGATAAGCAAATTCACACAGAATATTCTGCACTGATGTCTAAAGTAATGGCCAACGGAAACGGACGTGTTAAATTCCCTATTAACGAGCCAGCAGAAGGTAAAAAGAAATCTCAAATTGAGGAGTTTTTAGACTTCTACGGTGGACCAGGTGTTCAGCATATTGCGGTTGCAACCAACGATATCCTATCTACTGTATCAGAAATGCGTCGTCGTGGAGTAGAATTCTTATCTACGCCTCCAGCGGCTTATTATGAAGCTATTCCGGCTAGATTGAAAGAATTTCAGCACGAGATGAAAGAAGATTTAGAGCAACTTCAAAAGTTAGGTATTATGATTGATGCCGACGAGGAAGGTTACTTGTTACAAATCTTTACAAAACCAGTAGAAGATCGTCCTACATTATTCTTTGAGGTTATTCAAAGAATGGGAGCAAGAGGATTTGGTGCTGGTAACTTCAAAGCTTTATTCGAATCAATCGAAAGAGAACAAGCTAAGAGAGGTACTTTATAATTATACTTTTAAAATACATTAAAAAAAGAGCTTGCACTATGCAGGCTTTTTTTTGTCTCAATACAAGAAAATTAATTGTGTTGAGTAAACTTTTTAAGAATAAGAGGATATTCCCATGAATATTGTATAGAATGAAATGTTAAAATATTAAGATAATACTTGAGAGATGTAGGGTTTATGCTTTTTTTAATAATTTAACATTTTGTGAGTTAAATTATAGTTCATATTGCTAAAGCTTAATTTTATTTAAATATTCTTTGTAAAATGGTTCTTATATTAAATAAATAAAATTTGCATTTGGACTGATTTAATTTTAAATATTCAACAGTTTACATCTTTTTATGAAGAAACTTTACCAAAGATTAGCCACTGCTATTATCTTCTTTTCGATAGGGAGTATTGGTTTAAATGCATATACTGATCAACAAAGAGTTGAGATTAAAAAATTAACCAACACGAGTGAACTAAAGAGATTAGGTCTTGAGCTTTCTGATTTTAATTTAAAAGAAAAGCGTAAGGCAGAAATACTGCTTTGCAAAGAGGTTGGGAAATTCAAGGTAGTACCTTAGATGGTGCTTATTTTGAATTAATGAAAGTAATTGCCGATGGAACGCCAATTTATTATCAGACATATAATAAGTAACAGCGTTTCGGCTACAACTTTAGATGGACCAGCTGTAGCTTATTGTACATCTAGCACTAATAATAGCAATGATGAATACATCAGCAAAGTGGTTTTCGGAAGTATTAATAATTCTTTGACCAACACAAAATATAGCGATTACACGCATTTATCAATAGATGTTACAAAAAGAGAAACTTATACATTAAACTTAACAAAATCTTGGACAGGAACTGTTTATAACGAAGCTGTAAGGGCTTGGATTGACTTTAATGGAGACGGTTCTTTTGAGCTGATTATATGAATCGAAGTTAAATCAAGTTTGGAATTTTCACAGGAGAGTCTATTAAAATTAATGTAGATGGTTTACCAACTGGTAAATACTTTGTTAGAATCTCTAAAGATGGAAGACAAGCTACAGAAGGTATAATAATTCAATAATTATTGATTATTTGATTTTGAGATGGAAGGCACATTCTACGGAGTGTGTCTTTTTTTTTATTCCAAATTTAATATCGATTATAAAAGATTATTCAAATATTTACTAACTTAAAAATCTTAATCTTTACTTATGAATAAATTAGATAAAAAATTTTGGGATCAGCGTTGGAGAAACGGCGAAACCGGATGGGACATTGGATATGCTTCTCCAGCAATTGTTGATTATTTTGATAAGATTGAAGACAAAGAAATTAATATATTAATTCCTGGTTGTGGAAATGCCTACGAAGCAGAAGCGCTCAGAGAAAGAGGCTTTAAAAATATTAGAATTTTAGATATTTCAGATGAAGCGGTAGCTCGATTAAAGAAGAAGTATAAAGATCGTAATGAGATTAAAGTAATACATCAGGATTTCTTTGACCATCAAAGGAAGTATGATTATATCATAGAACAGACTTTTTTCTGTGCTTTAAATCCTAATTTAAGACGAAGCTATGCTAAAAAAATGCATGAATTACTGTTACCCAAAGGAATTCTAGTGGGGTTAATGTTTAATAAGAACTTCGAATCAGAAGGACCTCCTTTTGGCGGAACCAAGGAGGAATATCAACCGATTTTTGATCCTTATTTTAATTTTAAACAATTTGATGAAACTAATAAATCCATTCCACCTAGGCTAGGAAATGAGATTTTTATTGAATTGCAAAAGAAATAATACTAACTTTAAGCCATTAACCTTTTAAAATTAAATGATGAAAAAACTATTAATGTTAAGTATCCTTTCTGCTTTCATTTTCTCTTGTTCAAGTGACGATGATGGAATGAGAGGTAGTGTAGATCAAAGTGATTATTTTCCCGTAACTCAAAATGCCCTTTGGTTTTATGATTTTAATCAAAACCTGCAAGGAAATAATAACGCTGGAAATACGATTGTAGATATCAATGGCTCAACCCTGATCAATGGCGAAGCTTACCAAATATTAGATAATACTACTTATTTAATTGGTGCGATGAATCAAATTTTCTTTAAGAAAAATTTGAATAAGGAAGTAACTATTCGTCCAATGCTTGATGTTTTTAACGAGTTTGTTGACTTTGGAGATATGAAATTTATCCAAAATAGCATGCAAACCAATGCAGTTTTGGTAGAGGCCGAGGCTCAGATAGAAGGAGATGTCATGCCAATTCCGGAAAACGAAAGCGGAATCACAGGAACGGTTACGCCAACGACTTATATTACGATTAGAAATAGACATATGAATAAGATGAATAATATGACTGTAAATTCTATGAGCTACCAAGGAATTACACATCAAAGAATGGAATATGATATTAAAATGGTTTTAGATATTCAAGCGCATGTCGAAGTAGGTGGGGAAAGCATTCCATTAAATAGACAACACGAATTAGTAGAGCAACAACAATACGGAACTTTAAATTTATTCTTGGCTAAAGATGTTGGGATTATTAAAACAGATTATAACTATTCTTTTAATGACTTAGACTTAACAACCAATATTAGTTTGGGCGGAATTACGATTAATATTGCTGATTTTGCTCCAGAAGTTTTAAATTTCAATAATGCATTAAACATGAGTGGAACAGCAACTGTAAATGATTTTACATTCTGATTTTATAGTTCTTAAAACAATTTATAAAAACTAAAAACGCCCTTGAATTAAAATATTCAAGGGCGTTTTGTTTATTCTAAAATCGATTGATATTAAAATTCAATATCTATTCCTAAGTAAACACCTCCTGGCATAATTGGCGCCCAAACCATTCCACCATCAAAATATTCTCCGAATGGGTTTTGAACATCAATAATTGGATTGTCCTGTGTATAACCTAAAATATTTTCAGCACCTAAATACAATCTCAGAGACTTGTTGAATTGTCTAGCAATTTGCGCATTCAACAAAAAATAAGAATCTGCATAATCCGGTGTTTGAAATTCAACTGGATTTGTTGCTGTACTAGGAATTCTTTGTTCACCAACGTATTGTGTGGTAGCATCAAAGCTCCATTGACTACCATTAGCCTTAATCCAAGTATTATAAGCTAAGTTCATAAAACCTCTATGCTTTGGCGTAAAAGGCAAATCTTTAGCACCCCATAAATAATCACCTTGTGTTTGGTAATTTTTATAAGCTAATCTTGCTTCTAATCGCTTCACTGGCTCAAAATCCCACTGAATTTGGAATGCTCTAGCATAAGAATTTCCTTCCATATTATAGAAAAGAATTTTCTGCGTTGACTGATCTAAATCCGGTAAGATTTGATTTTCGAAATCTGTGATAAAATAATCTGCAATAATATTCGATTTATTCCCGAAAATTCTAAATTCTTGGTGTAAGCTTATTCCATAGTTCCAAGCGATTTCTGGATCTAAACCATAAATATCACCGCCTTCTTCAATGATTTCAACCGTTCTATTACTCGCTAGGAAACTCTGAGCTTCAGAAAACACATTGGCGGTCCTGAAACCTCTTCCTGCCGAAGCACGCAAAGTTGTCTTAGGGAATAAATCATATTTTAAATTCGCTCTCGGTGTAAACTGAGTTCCTGCCAAGTTGTGGAAATCTACTCTTGAACCTAATACAGCGGTTAATTTGTCTCCGGTATATGTATACTCGAAGAAAGCTCCTGGAACTGTTTCTGTTCTCTTGTAATCATTTACCTGATAAACCTCGTCGTATTGATCATGTAAAAACGAAGCTCCGGCTTTGTATTTATGTAATGTACTACCTAAAATACTTTCAAAAATTAAATTAGAATAAATCGAACGTTGAATACCATTATAAGGTGTAGTCCCAAAGAAAGATTTCTGCTCATGATAAGTATATTGATTCATCCAACCCAAAGATTGGTAAGGCTTATCTTTAAATACGTATCCTGTTTTATTCCAAACTTGAAACCTAGAAATATCAATCCCAACGCCATACTTTTCTGTACCTAATTTATGGTAATCTTCAACAAAATCAACCTGTCCGGCTGTTCTGTGATCATCTATAAAGCTAATCCCGAAGTGAGTTCCTATTCCAGAATTATCTAAATCATTATAATTCAATAAATATGTTGCATTCAACTGTTTTCCAATAGGTTGGTCCATAAAACCGTCATCATTGTTGTCCTGTCGATCTATGGTAGCATTGGCATGCGCTAAAAAACTATGAGCCCATTTGGCGTTGATGGTATCGGCATGTACGATGTTTCCCTCGATTCTAGAGTTGGTGTCTCCAAAGAAGTTAAGCGATGTTTTATTCTTGTCGTGAGTCTTGAATAACTCTGTATTAATCTGTCCCGAAATAGATTCATAACCATTAGTTACTGTACTTCCTCCTTTGGTTAATTGAATTCCCTGAACCCATCTTCCTGGTATGAAATTCATTCCATAAGCGGATGCTAAACCTCTAATTTCAGGCAATAATTCTTTAGTAATCAAAGTGTATTTTTGATCTAAACCTAACATTTTGATTTGCTTGGTTCCGGTTACCGCATTGGCGTAATTCACATCAACAGTTGCGTTGGTTTCAAAACTCTCTGAAAGGTTACAACATGCTGCTTTTAATAATTCTTTTGAATCGATATTAAATGTCAATCCAGCGCTTTTCCCGTCTAAAACTGTCGCTGCTTTATTTCCAACAGCGCTAACATTGGCTAAACTAATTGCGTCTTCATTTAACCAAGAGTAATCCTCATCTTCTTCTGATTCCGTATTACTATCCGCAACATTGTTCTGCTCTGATGCCGTTTCACCATCCACATGGGTTCCTTTGCTGTTTTCAATATTATCCCAAGCTGTTACTCTATCATACAAACAGCAATCAGGTAAATTATTATAATCTTTGTCATCTGCCGTATATAATTGATTATCGTAACCTGCGGCAGCAACACGTCGCATGATTTTGTCTAAGCTAGTTTTAGTTTCGTCAAAATCTAATTCCAATACTTTGGTTTTAATATTCCAAGTTCCTTTGGCTGTTGCTTCTTTACTAACTGCAGTTTCTATGGTTTCTTTACACATGCTACAATTTCCACGAACCAAGATTTGCTCTTTAAAGTCTGATGATTTAGTGATCGCTTTAACTTGGTTTGAAACTTTTGTTGTAACCTCTTGGGATGCTTCAGTTTGTCCATCAAAATGAGTTCCTTCACTATTTTCAATATTATACCAAGCAGTTACGCGATCATACTGACAACAATCGGCTAAATTTCTATAGTCTTTGTCGTCTGCCGTATATAATTGATTATCGTAACCAGCTGCCGTCACGCGACGCATGATTTTATCTAAATTAGTCTTTTTAGCATCAAAACTTAGTTTTAACACTTTGGTTTTAACATTCCATGTTCCTTCCACAGAAGATTCTTTTTTAACTGCATTTTCAATGTTGTCTTTACACATTCCGCAGTTTCCGCGCACCAAAATCTCTTCGGTTGTGATTGTACTTTTTTGTCCAAATAATCCGATGGATAGGAGTAGAGTCAGTACAAAAAATATCTGTTTATACATTCTGTTTGTTGATTTTATATTTAAAAAATGGCTTTAAGAAAGTACCTTCAAGGGAATTATTTCACTTAAAAATCGTGAATTTGTCCTAAGAATGATTTTCTTAAAAAAGTTTAATGATTTGAGTGGTTTCTAAGTTTTAATCTTAAAAACTATGATTCCTTCGGAAAGTTCTCCGAAATTATATATAAGCGTAATTGATTGAATTTGAGTTCAGTAATCAGCTTAAAATCATAATTAAACCTGTTTTGGAGGATTCCAAAAAGTAAGAGTAAATTGTTGTTGAAATAAATCCTGATAATAGGAGGATTGTTTCAACGAGCTAATTTCTTCTTTAATAGAAATTTCTGCATTTTGATAAGGTGGTTCAATGCTATGCGTAACCACATGTGCCGCATGATCTTGACATTTGTCTTTGCATGAATGCTGACTGGCAATATCGTCTTCATGACAAGATTTGGCATCAGTAGAATTCGAATCGGCCTCTATATCTACACAACACATCATTTCTTCCTGCGCCTGATAATTGAGCTGAAAATTAAGCCCAAGTGTTGGCGTTGCTATAAATAGCAAGGATAAAAATAAATGAGATATAAAGATGAATTCTCGCATCGCAAGCAAAAGTACAAAAGATATTTTAAAATGTTATGATTTTAAATAACAAGCTTCCAATTAAGAATTCATAAGTTTAAGTATATCATTTACAGATTTGATATTTTTAATATGAATTTCTTAAGATAATTATTTAAACTTCGATGAATGTTCATTTTCTGTGTTAAAATGTGATTTAGGTGACTGGGAGTTCGCAAAAAAATTGACTATTTTTGCACAAACGATTTTAACATGACAGACAACATACACGAAACCATCATTGTTGGTTCAGGGCCTGCCGGCTATACAGCAGCTATCTATGCAGCACGTGCAGATATGAGCCCACTAGTTATCACAGGAATGGAGCCTGGAGGCCAACTCACAACGACCACAGATGTTGAAAACTACCCAGGATATCCAGATGGAATCATGGGGCCAGAGATGATGGGTGACTTCCAAAAGCAGGCGGAAAGGTTTGGAGCGAAAGTGATAATGGATATGGTAACGGAAGTTGAGCTATCCAATGAAGTAGGAGGTGTTCACACGCTAACTACCATGAATGGAGATATTTATAAAACGAGAACCATTATTATTTCTACTGGGGCTTCCGCTAAATATTTAGGTCTAGACGATGAGAAGAAATATATGGGAAGTGGTGTATCTGCTTGTGCAACTTGTGATGGGTTTTTCTATAAGAACCGTGATGTCGTAGTTGTTGGAGCTGGAGATACTGCCGCAGAAGAAGCAACTTACTTAGCCAAGATTTGTAACAAAGTTTACTTATTGGTGAGAAGAGATGAGTTTCGTGCTTCGAACATCATGGAAGAACGTGTGAAGAACACAGCCAACATCGAGATTATGTATCATACAGAATTGAAAGGTATGAGTGGGGATAAGGTGGTTGAGAAAGCACATATTATCAATAACCAGACAAATGAAACGAGTGAGTTGGCGGTAGATGGTGTTTTCATTGCTATCGGACATAAACCTAATACAGATTTATTCGTTGGTAAATTAGATATGGATGAAACAGGATACTTAATTACGGAACCTAAATCTACAAAAACTAAAGTTCCTGGAGTATTTGCTGCTGGTGATGTTCAAGATAGTATCTATCGTCAAGCTGTTACAGCTGCAGGTACAGGTTGTATGGCTGCCATCGATGCGGAAAGATATGTAAGCGATTTGTAAAAAAATTATGCTGATTCCAAAAATATATTAGGAAGTCGAAAGGCTTCCTTTTTTTATTGGGTTAAAACTAAATATTAGCACAAAAAAATTCCCTTTGACCATGTCAAAGGGAATCAAAAAATCTATCAATTAATAATCAACTACTTTCTAATTTTCTCTTAAATCACGGTCCATTCTTGCAATAATCTGTCTTAATTCATTTAAAAGTTTAATACTTCTATCCAAACTTTTATGATTCTTATCTTGTAATTGAATCTTTAAAATTTTTGCCTTTAAAATGTCCATTTTAAACGCTGATCCTTCAATCTTCGTTGGGAAAACTGTTTTTGCATCTTTTTCATTTAGAAGAGAACCAGCACTTAAGCATGATGATGCTACCAAACCTAAAATTAATAATGAATTTTTCATATCTTCAATTTTTAATAAAAATCACTTAAACAAACTATTTATTAACTGTTTCGTAATTCTGAGTGCAAATATACGGCGCATATTGTGAATTCAACAATGACTTTTGTCTTGTTTTCTGTTGATTTACTCAGTTTTATATGACCTTTGTCATTTTCGTGTCTATCGTTTCAGTTTTATCTACTCATCGACTTGATTTAATGTAGCTTTTGAATATGACTTTGATGTTTATTTTCAGTATTTTTGAGTCTTAAATTTTTTTAAACAATTATAATGGATCAAATATTTCAACTTATTCAAGAAGAAAAGCAACGCCAAATCAACGGTGTCGAGCTTATTGCTTCAGAAAATTTCGTTAGTGAGAATGTATTAAAAGCTATGGGTTCTGTCTTAACCAACAAATATGCAGAGGGTTATCCAGGAAAAAGGTATTATGGTGGCTGTGAAGTAGTGGATAAGGTAGAGAATTTAGCCATAGATCGTTTAAAAGAATTATTCGGTGCTGAATATGCCAACGTACAACCACATTCGGGATCTCAAGCTAATGCAGCTGTTTACCTAGCTTGTTTAAAACAAGGAGACAAAATCATGGGATTAGATTTATCTCATGGAGGACACCTTACGCATGGTTCGCCAGTTAACTTCTCTGGAATACGTTTCGAAACTTGTTTCTATGGTGTGGACAAAGAAACAGGACTTATCGATTATGATGCGATGGAAGAGACTGCTAGAAAAGAAAAACCTCAATTGATTATTTGTGGTGGTTCAGCTTATCCTAGAGATATCGACTATGCTAGATTCAGAAAAGTGGCCGATGAAGTAGGGGCTTTGTTAATGGCAGATATCGCTCATCCAGCAGGGCTTATCGCAAAAGGTTTATTAAACAACCCAGTTCCCCATTGTCATATTATTACATCTACCACCCACAAAACATTACGTGGACCAAGAGGTGGAATCATTATGTTAGGTAAAGACTTCGAAAATCCTTGGGGAAAAACATTCAAAGGAAAACCAAGAATGATGTCTAGAATCTTAGATAGTGCTGTTTTCCCAGGAAGCCAAGGTGGACCATTAGAGCATGTTATTGCAGCGAAAGCAGTTGCATTCGGTGAAGATTTAACGCCAGAGTTTGGTGATTATGCCAAACAAATCATTAAAAATGCTAATGCTTTAGCAGAAGAATTAGTGAAGAGAGATTACCAATTAACTTCTGGTGGTACAGAAAACCACATGATGTTGATTGATCTTAGAAATAAAGATATTACCGGTAAAGACGCGGAGGAGGCTTTAGTGAAGGCAGACATTACTTGTAACAAAAACATGGTGCCTTTTGATGATAAATCTCCATTTGTTACTTCTGGAATTAGAATCGGTACACCAGCGATTACCACCCGTGGTCTTAAAGAAAATGATATGCTAACCATTGCTGAATTCATTGATAAGGTAATTTCAAATCCAACGGATGAGAATAACTTAAAGAATATCAGTAATGAAGTTCATGAAATGATGTCTTCTTATCCACTTTTTCAGTGGTAATTGAGTTATAAAATAATATTCAATTTTAGGAATACTATACCTAAATTTTTATAATAACACCCAAGAGTCTATCCTTACTCAAGGAATATGATTTTTGGGTGTTTTGCTTTATATTCGTGTGTTCTTGGCGGAATCCTCTTTACGTTTTCAGCCGAAAATTGAACATCCGCTAAAAGGCCTAGATTCCTGCATGTTTCAATATTTTGACTAATATTGTATTGATAACTAGAGGTTGTAAATAAATAAAAATCATGGAATTCGCCCCATCCAAAGCTCTGCTGATTTTTGTTTATGCTTAATAATATTTAAAACTAAATCTTCTTAACACGTACGGATAGGAACATGTAGAAAATGACTTCATTTATTTTAAAGCCTAATTTTCTTAAAATGAATAGCTTAATTTTTTTTGTGAAAAAACCATAATAAAAGTAATTTCAGAATTTTTAAATTTCAAATTTATTTTGTTCTTTTGCCCTGTAATTTAACTACTGCGGGAGTAGCTCAATTGGTAGAGCTTCAGCCTTCCAAGCTGATTGTTGCGAGTTCGAGTCTCGTCTCCCGCTCAAATTTTTCTCCATTGGTTCTATTTCATATTCCATTCTTGAACCATGTTCTTAGCCTCAATTAATTTTTCTTAGTTTTTTAATTCTCAAGACTATATACAATCTTCAGTGCTAAAGTTATTATGTGATTTAAAATATTAGCAATATTTGATTATTCCCGGAATTACAGACAATCAACACCATATGAAGTTATAACTCACTTGTTTTAATTTTAAAAAATAAAAAAATGGCATCAACTAAAAGTCGGTGCCATTTTATTTTCCCAATTGTGAAATTTTTACTTCATCCCATTCAAAGTCTTTTGGATGGCTTCGATTTGTTTTTCCATCGATGGTGTTGGGTTCGCTTTCGCTGCTTCTGTTTTTAATTTGAGAGCTCTTTCAACCATCTTTTTAATAAAAGGCAATGCCATGGGTTGCGTTTCTTTTAATTGATTATAAACTTGCGTTTGCAGTTTCAATATTTTCCCAGTGGCTTGTGAACTATCTGACTCCATAATCCAAACAAAAGCATCTTCCGAAGGTTTGGCCATGCTAGGGTCTTGCATCGCTGCAAAGCTGTAGAAGGCTGCTAATTCCGCCATAATATTGAAGTGACTCGTATCATTGTTCGATTTCCAATAAGGAATCATGGCAACCAATAAATCTGGTGAAGTGGCTAAAACATCATCGTCTAAGCCTGCTGCTAATTCTAATGCTCTACTTTTATCTAATTCCATAATCCCTAATAATCCAGCTGCTTGAACAGAGAAAGATTCTGATTTTAAAGCTTTTTCAAAAGTGCTCATATACTTTTTATCATTCAAGGAAACCAAATTTTGTAAAGCCGCCGCTTGAACTAGCGTTTCTGGGTCTGAACTTGCTAAACTTTCAACCTTACTCAACCAAGCTTTTTTGTTTTTTAAACTCGAAAATTCAATACTCGATAAAACTTGCTCACGAATACCATCATAAGGATCATCTAAAGCTGCTAATAAAGTTTTTTCTGCCATCTCATGTGTTAATTGCTCTGCAGACAACTCTTGTAAAGCCAACATTCTATCCGTATACTCATCTGTTGCCCATGTATAGCGATTAGCATTTTCTTGTGTGCTAAAGTCTTGCGAAATTTCTGCAATTAAATCATGATCCGCATTCACCAATACCAAATCAGCTTCTTTGTTGGTTTTAAATTTAAAAGTATTCACTGTTTTCTTCTCAACCCACACTTGGTGTCTCTTAGCTTTTCCGTCTTCATAAACGTCAATAGCAAAAGGGAACTCAAATAGAGGTTTCTGGTTTTGTTTTATATGAACGGTTGCCGTTGTTGCATTCTTCTCAACAATTACATGCATTTTCGGATGTCCATGACCATAAAACCATTGATTGAAGAACCAGTTCAAATCACGTCCGCTTACTTCCTCCATCGCTAAACGAAGTTGATGTGCTTCTGCTTTACCGAATTGATTGTCTTTTAAATATTTCTGCAACCCGGCAAAGAAGGCATCATCTCCCAAATAGCTTCTCAACATATGTAGAATATAACCTCCTTTATTATAAGTTACATGATCAAACATATCTTGAACTTTTTCATAATCAAATCTTACCAGGTTTTTATTAAAATTCATATCAGCAAAATAAGATTGTAAATCTTCAAATCTGTGCTCGTCAGCCGAAGCTTTTCCGTATTTATATTCTCTCCATAAGTATTCACTATAATTGGCAAAAGCCTCATTCATAGATAGATTAGGCCAGCTTTCTGAGGTTACTAAATTCCCGAACCAGTGGTGCATCAATTCATGCGCAATTACATCTTCCCATGTATTATCATCTACTAATTGTCCGTGTTTTTGTTGTGCTCTATCTAAGTGAACCACAGCTCCTGTATTTTCCATCGCACCACTTACATAGTCTCTTACAACGATTTGTGAATATTTGTCCCACGGATATGGATAATCAAATAATTCTGAAAAGAAAGTCATCATTTCTGGCGTATGACCAAAAATCTCTTGCGCGTATGGAGCATATTCATGTTCTACATAATAATCAACCGCTACGTTTTTCCACTTATCTTTAATAACAGCAAAATCTCCAACCCCCATAAAGAATAAATAAGGTGCATGTTTTAAAGTTTGCTTCCAATAATCTGTTCTGGTGTTGTCCTTATTCTGAGTTTGCTTAACCAAAACACCATTAGAAAGCGTTACATATTCAGAAGGTACTGTCATAAATAATTCTTGAGATGTTTTTTGGTTCAATTCATCAATCGTTGGAAACCAAGCCGAACTTGAGGTTGGTTCTCCTTGGGTCCAAATTTGAATCGGTTTGTTTGGGTCTTCACCTTTGGGATTGATAAAATACAAACCTTTCGCATCAGAAATTGCGCTTCCTCCCGCTGAAGCAACCTTTTCGGGTTGAGCTGTATATTTAATATAAACCGTGTATTCTTCGTCTTTTTTATAGGTTTTATCTAAATCAATGTGTAGTAAATCATCCTTGTATTCATAATTTATTTTTGAGTTTTTTTCATTTTTAACCAAGGCAACTTCATGAATCAACATAGATTGCGCATTTAGGTGCAGTGAATCTGTTGGATAGAAATGAGGTTTTAGAGTAATCCAAGCTTCGCCAGGCATAGTTTGGTTTTCATAATTAAAAGAAACCTTAAGCTTGGTGTGTTCTAAATTATTGATTCTTTCTGCCTCTGGATGATAAATTTCTTGTCCGAAAACCAAGAAAGTTGAGAAAAAGAATAAGTAAATAAATAGATTTTTTGGGTGCATTGCTATTGATTTATAAAAACTTGACGAAATTAAGAAATGTTTCACAGTAAATGGGAGATAATAGATAGATTAACTATAATTAAAGGATTGCATCATTAAATTTATTTCTATTTTTGAGAGATTGAAAATAAATAATATGAAATATACTTCGATTTTTACTTTGGTTTTATTGCTAATTTCCTTTACGGATTTAAGCGCGCAACTATCAGAAAAACAGATTGACAAACTAGTTCAGGAGAGCCTTAAAACGTTTGAGGTTCCGGGAATATCTGTTGGGGTAATAGAAAATGGAAAGGTAGTTTATGCTAAAGGCCATGGCGTAAGGTCTTTGTCGAATAACCAACCGATGAACGAGAATACTTTGGTGGGCGTAGCATCTAACTCAAAGGGATTCACTTGTTTTGCCTTGGCTCTTATGGTAGATGAAGGTAAATTAAACTGGGATGATAAGGTAAAAAAATATATTCCTGAATTTGATTTAAAAGATAAATATGCTGCCAACGAATTCACCATTCGTGATTTGGTTACACACAGAAGTGGATTGAGTTTAGGGGCCGGGGATTTAATGTTCTTTCCAGAAGGTAATACATATAGCATTGATGATGTAATCCATGGCGTGGCACAACAAGAACCAGAAAGCTCATTTCGTTCTAAATTTCAGTACAATAATAATATGTACAATATTGCAGGAGAAGTTTTGCGTCGGGTAAGTGGTTTAACTTGGGCTGAGTTCATTGAGCAAAGAATCTTACAACCGGTAGGAATGAAAAATTCTAAAGGATCTTACAATCGTGTAAGCGATAGAAGTAATATTATTGATGCACATGCGCCTGTAGCAGGAACGATTACTCAAATTCCACATGATTGGAGCGAATTGGCTAATCCAGCCGGAGGAATTATGAGTAATATTACAGATATGCTTACTTGGGCAGAATTCCTAATGAATGGCGGCGTTACTAAAGATGGTAAACGCTTGATTAGCGAAGAACAAATGCACGAATTATGGACCTTGCAAACACCAATCCCGGTGGCAAAAAACAATCCATATGATTCTAAGTTTTATGGTTATGGTTTAGGTTGGTTTTTGAGTGATGTAGCAGGAACCTTGGAGGTAACACATTCCGGTGGTTTGTTGGGAACGGTTACTAAATTCACATTATTACCTGAAAAGAATATTGGAATTGTAGTTTTAACTAATCAACAATCCGGAGCAGCTTTTTCTGCTATTAATAACGAAATTAAAGATAGCTATTTAGGCTACAAAAACAGAAATTGGGTAAAGAAATATGGCGATCGTATGGATAATTATTTCAACAAAGTGAACCAAGAAAAAGCTGATATTTTTGCAGAGGCGATTGTATTTCAGTCCAAAGGATGTATCACCGACAAAGAACAAATTAAGGGTAAATATAAAGATGCCTGGTTGGGAGATATGCATATTCTTGAAGAAAATAGAACTTTGAGAATTTCTATGGATAATCAACCTCAATTAAAAGGAGAGCTGATTCCTTATAATGCGCATACCTACATTGCTAAATGGGATAACAGGAGTTTTGATGCCGATGCATTTTTATTATTTAGCTTTGATGAAAATGGAAAATCAACTGGCTTTAGAATGAAGCCAATTTCTAGTGTCACCGACTTTAGTTTTGACTTTGTTGATTTAGATGTGAAAAGAATAGAAGAGGCGTCTTCAGACAATTAAATAGCTTTACAACTTTAAGAAAAAGCTGTATTATACAAAATGCAAAAATCCCATCAATCGATGGGATTTTTTAATTCAAGAAAAAAATGAATAAAATTAGTTTAATCTTCTGTTTTTAAGTTATCTCCATCCTTGGTATGAAGCCTTCTAAAGATAAAAGCAGTGAAGAAGGTTAATAAACCAATCGTTATAAATGTATACCTAAAAGCCTTGTGAATTTCTACTTCGCCCGAACCAAATTGATTTTGAAAAAGGTTCAACACAGACATACCGATTGCAATACCAAATCCTATAGCTAACTGCTGGTTAACCGTAAGTAAGCTATTTCCACTACTGTTTTGATAATCTCTTAAGTTAGAAATGGCAATTGCATTCATGGCTGTGAATTGGATAGAGTTTAATATTCCCATCAGCAGCATCACGGGAATAAACCAAATGATATTCGCATCTAATCCTGGTATGGCTAAAGTCATAATTAAAATTCCGAGCATTCCTGTATTAAATCTTAAAATTTTTCGATATCCAAACTTGTTCATTACCGGAACTACCATGGTTTTCCCAAACATGGCGGCCAAAGCCATTGGGGCAACAATCCAACCTGCTAAGGAGGCTGATTTACCATAAGCAACTTGCACTAAAAGTGGTATTAATAAAGGGATGGCGCTAATTCCAATTCGGGTGGCTAAATTACCAATCACACCTACACGAAAGGTGCGAACTTGAAATAAATGTAAGGGAAAAAGCGGTTTTAAAGCTTTTTGAGCATGTTTAAAATATAAGTACAACATCAGGAATCCTGCCATTAGTAGGACCAAAATAATGGTCGTATTCTTTGGGTGACCTAATAATTCCAAGCCAACTGAAAGCAAAACTGATGCTGAACCAAAAATGAAAAATCCTTTTAAATCTAATTGTGGCTTTTCTTCTTTGTAATCGGGCATATATTTTAAACTAAACAATAAACCCAAAACACCCATCGGAATGTTGATAAGGAAAATCCAATGCCAGCTTACCCATTCTACCAAATATCCACCGATCAAAGGACCAATAATAGGTCCTACCAAAGCTGGAATAATTGCATAGTTCATAGCTCTAACAATCTCATTCTTAGGATAAGTTTTAATCATCGAAAGTCGAGCCACGGGCGTCATTAATGCACCTCCTAGTCCTTGAAAAACACGCGCCATGTCCAATTGTAGAAGATTTTGGGACATAGCACAAAACAAAGATCCAAGACTAAATAAAATTAAGGCTAGCATAAATATCTTCCTCGTTCCAAACTTGTCCGCTAAATAACCACTCACGGGTATAAATAAAGCCAAAGTAAGAACGTAGCTAATAATAGCTGACTGCATATTGAGTACAGATTCGCCCAAATCTTCGGCGATGGCTGGTAATGCAGTGTTAAGAATCGTTGAATCCAACATTTGCATAAAAATAGCGGTCGCTAGCAAATAGGGCATAAAGCGTTTGACATCTTCTGACGCTACTGTTGAACTCATAGATCTATTTTTCTAAAGCTTGAATTAATGCTTCTAAGGTTTTGTTTTTTTCTTCGTTGTCCATTTTGCCTTTATAATCCTTTAATTTGGCAATGGTTGAAGATTTACTCTCGAGATTGATGCCATTGATTCTGCCAACTAAATCCTCTATAACTTGATCAGAATAGTTCGCCAAGTTAATTTGATTGATGATTATTTCTACTTCCATATTTTTTTTTAAAATTACTAAAATTAAATTTTAACGAACTAAGGCAAATGAATTATATAAATCCTATAATTCCATCAGCCACTTAAGGGTATCAACATTATCTGCGTAATCCCATAATTGTGGTTGTTGAGCATGTCCAAAAGGAATACCATTGTCGGATTTTTCTACAATAGCTTGAATTTTTTCTTCGTTTTGAGCCAAATGGTCTCTCAATTTATCTTTATCTTCATAAAACTCATAGGAAACTGTGGCGATAGGAGAGAAGAAATCTTCACCTTCTTTAAACAAAACAAATCCATTTTCTAAAATAGAAAGTTGCTTCATTAAATAAATCGTTCTAAAGTAGTCGTAATTATTAGCGTATTTATGATGATGAATAATATCCTTCCAAGGATAAAGCGCCTTAAAAATTTTATCTAAATCATAGTCTTTAGGCACAAATAACTTGGTAATATTTCTGCAACCTAAGCCAAAATACTGCAACATATCATGCGCTAAACCTTCTAAATCTTTTTCGGTTTCACTACCATCTAAAATGGCAACAGAAGTGCGATTTCGGCGAATTAAATTCGGCACTTTTTTGAAATATGACTCAAAATATCTTGCCGTATTATCACTTCCCGTAGCAATTACAGCATCATAATCCTCTAACTTTTCAACACTTTCATACTGCTCTTTAAATTTAGGTTCAATCTGGAAGAGCAGGTCCAAAACATAAGGAATCAAAATGTCGTCTTTGCTCGAAAGCTTTACCTGGGCTTTGTTTCCCGAGATCAATACCGTTAAAATATCATGAAAACCAACCATAGGAATATTACCTGCGGCAACAACTCCAATTATTTTATTTTTGGACTCAATTTGTGCATAAGGTTCAAGCCATTTTTCTAAGTTTTCTTTCTTCAAAGCTTCTGCCCATGATTTTAATGCATATAGTTGATTATCAATCGTAAACCAGCTGTTTTTGGCTTTAGAATATTCGAGTATTTGATTGAATTTTACTTGCTTCTCAGAAGCGTCCTTCTTATCAAAATTATGTACGAACGATTCTAAATAATTACCTAAAACAGAAAATGACTCTATTCGTTTAGCAGTTTGCATCTTTATTGTTTAAATTTGTACAAATCTAATATAAAGTATTATGGCAATCAAAATAACAGATGAATGTATAAATTGTGGAGCGTGTGAACCTGAATGTCCAAATAATGCAATCTACGAAGGTGCTATGGATTGGCGCTTTTCGGATGGAACTGATTTAACAGGCTATGTAGTAGGGCATAATGGAAGATCTGCAGATGCTGATGAGCCTCAAGAACCTATCAGTGATGATGTTTACTTCATTGTAACAGATAAATGTACAGAATGTAAAGGATTCCACGACGAGCCACAATGTGCGGCGGTGTGTCCAGTGGATTGTTGTGTCCCCGACGAAGAGCACGAAGAGACGGAAGCAGAATTATTGGCGAAAAAAGAAATGCTTCATTTATAATATTAAAATCCCAACCCGTAGAAGGCCGTGTTTATTTGCTTAAACGCGGCTTTCTCATTTTTAAATCTCCTAATCTTATAGGATTGCCATCTTAAAATTTAATCTTAACCATAGATTTTAATTAGAATTTTGTGAAAAAGATTTAAACTAAATATGAAGTAATAGCTATAAATTTTAATTAAATTTGATGCATAAACCATTAAAACATGAAACGACATAATTTCAGCGCTGGACCTTGTATTTTACCACAAGAAGTTTTTGAACAAGCTTCAAAAGCAGTACTTAACTTTAACGCTTTAGATCTTTCAATTCTTGAGATTTCTCATAGAAGCAAAGATTTTGTTCATGTCATGGAAAACGCCAGGAGTCTGGTAAAGAAATTACTTAAATTAGGAGATGATTATGAGGTATTATTCTTGCAAGGGGGAGCGAGCTTACAGTTTGTGATGCTTCCTTTCAACTTGAGCAAAGAAAATGGAAACCCTGCTTATCTAAATACCGGAACTTGGGCGTCTAAAGCTATTAAAGAAGCTCAAAGATTGTCTACTGTGGATATTGTTGCCTCTTCTAAAGAGCAAGGTTTTAATCATATTCCAAAGGATTATACAGTTAATGAAAACGCAGATTATTTCCACTGCACCTCTAATAATACCATCTACGGAACACAAATGAAATCTTTCCCAGATGTGAAAGTGCCATTGGTGTGTGATATGTCATCAGATATATTTTCTCGCGAATTAGATTTTACAAAGTTTGATTTAATTTATGCGGGAGCACAGAAAAACATGGGACCTGCTGGGGCTACTTTAGTAGTCGTTAAGAAAGATATTTTAGGTAAATCAGGCCGTAATATTCCTGCTTATTTAGATTATCAAGTGCATATCGACAAGGATTCTATGTTCAATACGCCTTCTGTGTTTGCGGTTTATGTCTCTATGCTGACCTTACATTGGTTAGACCAGCAAGATGGAATTCCTGCGATTGAAAAAATAAATCAAGAAAAAGCGAATTTATTATATGCAGAAATCGAGCGAAATCCAATGTTCAAAGCTTATGCTGCTACAGAAGATCGTTCTATAATGAATGCAACCTTTAATTTAGTGGATGAAGCATATCAAGAGAAATTCGATGGAATTTGGAGGGATGCTGGAATCAATGGTTTAAAAGGACACCGCTCGGTTGGAGGTTATCGTGCGAGTATGTACAATGCGCTTAGCTTAGAAAGTGTTCAAGTTTTAGTGGATTGTATGCAAGAATTAGAAAAACAGGCTTAATTAGAATAGAAAAATAGATAGATGAAGATATTAGTAAATGATGGAATGTCGGCTTCCGGCGCAAAGGCTTTAAAAGAAGCAGGATTTACCCTATATGAAGATAAAGTTGCTCAAGATGATTTGATTTCTTTTATGAATAAAGAGCAAATCGATGTTATTTTAGTAAGAAGTGCAACCAAAGTTAGAAAAGATATCATCGACAATGTAGAGAGTCTTAAATTGATTGGTAGAGGTGGAGTTGGTCTAGACAATATCGATGTAGAGTATGCTAGAAAAAAAGGTTTGTATGTTATTAACACGCCTGCAGCATCATCAACTTCTGTAGCGGAATTGGTTTTTGCTCATATGTTTGGTATGGCAAGAGGTTTACATGATTCCAACAGAAATATGCCTTTAGAAGGAGATTCTAGGTTCAAGGAATTAAAGAAATCATATGCTGGAGCGGTTGAATTAAGAGGTAAAACTTTAGCCGTTGTTGGCTTAGGTCGCATTGGTAAGGAGGTGGCTAAAATTGGTTTAGGTGTAGGAATGCACGTGATAGGTGTGGATAGTTCAGATACAGATGGTATTAAGACAATTCCTTTTCAGTTTTTTAATGATGATGTTTTCAATTATAAAATTGAAGTAAAGCCAATGATTGAAGCCATAGAAGAGGCTGATTTTATTACTTTTCATATTCCTTCTCAAAAGGATTATATCATCGGTAAAAAAGAATTAGAAAGCATGAAAACGGGTGTGTTTATCGTAAATGCGGCTCGTGGTGGAGTAATTGATGAAGTTGCTTTGGTGGAAGCTTTAGATACAGGTAAAGTAGCTGCGGCAGCTTTAGATGTATTCGAAAAAGAACCAGTGCCAGAAATTCAATTGTTGATGCATCCAAAATTGTCGCTTTCTCCACATGTGGGAGGATCAACTGTGGAAGCTCAAGATAGAATCGGCGTCGAGTTAGCCGATCAAATCTGTGAATTATTAAAGGTTGAAGCTTAATATTCTTGGAAGCATCTTATCATAAATATACATTAGATTTTAAAGTTCCAAGCGGAACTTCTCGTGGGATTTTAAGACATAAAGAAACTTATTTTTTAGAATTAATAGATTCTGATAATAAAGGAGTTGGAGAGTGTAATTTATTTAAAGGTTTAAGTGCTGATGATGTCCAAGATTACGAGGAAATGCTATCCGAGTTTTGTGAAAAAATCAATCGAGGAGAAGAAGTAAATTGGGAAGATTATAGAAAATTCCCATCGATTCAATTCGGCTACGAACAAGCATTATTATCTTTAAAAGCAGAAGGAGAGGTTTTGTTCCCTTCTGCTTTTACAAATTCTAAAAAAGGAATTCAAATCAATGGTTTAATTTGGATGGGAGATTTCGCTTTTATGAAATCACAGATTCAAGATAAATTAGATCAAGGATTTACATGCATTAAGCTCAAAATTGGCCCGAATTGGGAACAAGAGAAAGCCATGTTAACCGAGCTTAGGAAAGATTTCCCGGCAGAACAATTAGAATTAAGAGTAGATGCCAATGGAGCTTTCAATTTTGAGGAAGCTCAGCAGGTTTTAAAAGACTTAGCCAACTTAGAAATCCATTCTATTGAACAGCCTATCAAAGCTGGAAATGGACAGCAAATGGCAGTTTTGTGTCAGACTACACCAACGCCAATTGCATTGGATGAGGAATTAATCGGTGTATTTGATTTAGCGGATAAAAAGAAATTATTAGAGGTAATTAATCCACAATATATCATCTTAAAACCTGCTTTGGTAGGAGGATTTAAAGGTAGTCAAGAATGGATTGATATAGCCGATCAACTTGGGATTGGCTGGTGGATTACATCTGCATTGGAATCCAATGTAGGTTTAAATGCCATTGCACAGTGGACATTCACCTTAAATAATCCTATGCCACAAGGTTTGGGCACAGGTGGATTGTTTACCAACAACATTGATTCGCCTTTAGAAATAAGAGGTGAAGAGTTGTGGTTTGTTGGTTTGTAATGTTTTAAATAAGATAAATTGTTATTAGATTTTAGCCAAAAGTTAGAATTGCCAGAAATAGAAGCTTCTTGGCAACAAGAAATTATTGATTTTGTACAAGAGTTTTCTGAAAATGAACTCATTAAAGTTCACACTTCGGGTTCTACAGGTAAACCTAAAAGCATTGAATTACCTAAATCTGCCATGACTCAATCGGCGCAGATGACAGGTGAGTTTTTAGATTTAAAACACGGAGATACGGCCCTGTTATGCATGCCTGTGAAATATATCGCAGGCAAAATGATGATTGTCAGAGCTATCGTCTTAGGCTTAAAACTATATTGCGTTGAGCCTAAAACCAAAATTGAATTCAATCTAGAAATTGATTTTGGTGCTTTAACGCCCATGCAAGCAGAGGCTTCCTTCTTTGATTCTGATTCAAAATTGAAGATTAAAAAAATTATTTTAGGAGGCGCAAAGGTATCAAAGGAATTAGAGCAGCAATTTATAAACATGGAGGCAAGCGTTTACGAAACTTATGGCATGACCGAAACCATTACGCATATCGCTATGCGCGAGCTTAATCAGGATGCTTATTTTAAAACCTTAAAAAACGTTGAAATTAACCAAGATGATAGAGATTGTTTGGTGATTAAAACTCCTTATTTCGATGAAGAAATCATCACTAATGACGTGGTTGAAATTATAGATGAAACGAGTTTTATTCTTGTTGGAAGAATAGATAACATCATCAACTCCGGCGGAATTAAAATTAATCCAGAAGTATTAGAAGATAAATTAAAACTTTATATAAGCGCTCCTTTTATAGTTCATTATAAGGAAGATAGCGTTTTGGGGCAAAAGCTAATTTTAGTGGTTGAAAGTAAAGATTCATTTGAGATTGATTATCCAAAGGATTTAATACCACGAAACCAACAGCCAAAGGAGATAATTTTCATAAATGAATTTCCAAGAACCATCTCCGGAAAAATTATTCGTAATCAGGTTAATTTGTAATTAAAACAAGATTAAAATATAAAGAGATTGCCTTGTATCTAAAAGGCAATCTCTTCTGTTTTTAATCCATATTTATTTATCCCTTAATAAATCGGTAGAAGACGCTTGAGCTTTGGGCAGAATAGTCACATCTGCAATATTCACATGCGCCGGTGCTTCTAATACATAAATAATCAAGTTAGAAACATCTTTAGCCTGTAGTGCATCGTATCCGGTGTAAACTGCTTTCGAACGCTCCTCGTCGCCTTTAAACCTAACCATGGAGAAGTTGGTTTCAACTAATCCTGGCGCAATATTACTCACCTTAATGTTCTTATCTAAAAGTTCTAACCTAAATCCTTCGGAAATTGCTTCCACAGCCTTTTTAGATGCACAATAGCCAACACCATTTTTGTAAGTGCTTTTTCCAGCAATAGAAGAAATATTGACAATATGCCCAGGAGCATTTTCAATCATTAAAGGAATCACCACTTTAGAAACATACATTACACCTTTTACATTAATGTCGATCATGTCTTCTAAATCTTGCATCATGGCGTCTTTAAACTCCGCCAAGCCATGTGCATTTCCTGCATTATTAACTAAAACCTGAATCTTTTTCCATTCATCTGGAAGTGAGTTAACTGCATCATACACTGCTTGTTTATCTCTAACATCAAATTGAAGGGTAATGATTTCGGTCTGTGAAGATAAATCTGACTGTAGACGATCTAACTTTTGCTGATTTCTACCACACAAAATCAACTTATAATCCATCGTAGAAAGCTGATAGGCCAAAGATTCTCCAATACCTGAAGTGGCACCCGTAATAAATGCAATTCTTTTCATGCTTATTTTTTTATAAAAATAGGCATTTCGTGTATTTTTGTATAATGAATCAATCTAAATTATCTCCCTCTTTTTATCAACGAAATGATGTCGTTCAAATCGCTAAAGATCTTTTAGGTAAAAAGTTGTGTACGAACATCAACGATGAATTTACTTCCGGCCTTATTGTGGAAACAGAAGCCTACAAGGCGCCTGAAGATCCAGCTTCTCATGCTTTCAATAATCGATTAACCCGAAGAACCAAAGCTTTTTATGAACTGGGCGGCATTAGTTATGTGTACTTAATTTATGGTGTTTATAAATTATTCAATGTAATTACCAACACCGATGGCATCCCTCATGCGGTTTTGATTCGTGCCATTGAACCTGTTGATGGGGTAGAAATGATGCTTCATCGTAGAAATTTAAAACAAGTTAAAAGAAATATAACAGGTGGTCCTGGTCTCACATCTATGGCGTTGGGAATAGAATTAGAACATAATAATGAGTCTCTACAAGAGGACATAATTTGGATAGAAGATGCACCTAACATAGATGACAATCAAATTGTGGCATCGGCAAGGGTAGGTTTAGGTAAAAGTGTTCCAGAGCCTTATTATTCTATGCCGTGGCGATTTAGAATAAAAGATAATCCTTTTACCAGCCCAGCAAAATAAGTTTAATTCTTAAGTACGCCTTTGCATTGGCTTAATTCGCAATACAAATTCTCATACATAGGTAGAATAGTGTCGATGTCAAATTTTAAAGCATGCTCTTTTGCTGACTTTTTAAATTGACTCAACTTTTCTTCATCATTTAATAAGCCAATCGCAGCCTCTGCCATAGCTTTTACATCACCAATTTCTCTTACAAATCCAGTTTCACCGTCAAAGTTTACTTCTGGAATTCCACCCGCATTGGAGCTCACCACAGGAACTCCGGCTGCCATAGCTTCCAAAGCAGCTAGACCAAAACTTTCTTGTTGTGATGGTAATAAGAATACATCTGAAACTTTAAGAATTGAATTTAAATTCTTGACTTTTCCTACATTTCTAACTTTATCTTCGATGCCAAATTCATAAATCAATTGCTGTGCATTATCCCACTCCGGACCTTCACCTACAATAATTAATTTTGATTTAACTTCTTTCTGTATTTCATTGAAAATTTTAATCACATCCATCACACGCTTCACTTTTCTAAGGTTAGAAACGTGGATCACAATTTTCTCATCAGCTTCGGCAAAATTGCTTCTTATGCAATTTCCATTTTCTTTATAAAGCTGATTGTCGATAAAGTTGGGAATAACTAAAATCTCTTTTTTAATATCAAAAACCTCAAAAGTATTCTTCTTTAAACTTTCTGATACGGTGGTAACTACATCTGATTTATTAATGCTAAACTCTACCGCTGATTTATAAACCGGATGTTTCCCAACTAAAGTAATATCTGTTCCGTGTAGTGTAGTAATAACCGGAAGCGTTATGCCTTTTTCATGCAAAATTTGTCGTGCAATGTAAGCAGCATAAGCATGAGGAATAGCATAGTGAACATGAATTACATCCAAACCAACTCTTTCTGCAATATCCACAATCAAGGTGCTCAGTGCCAAAGAATAGGGCTGATAATGGAATAAATCATATTCTTGAATATTCACCTGATGGAAGGTGATATTAGGAATAGTAACATCTAATCTCGCGGGCAAACTATAACTAATAAAGTGCACATGATGACCTTTCTTGGCCATTTCCATACCCAACTCTGTTGCTACAATACCACTACCTCCATACGTAGGATAGCAGACAATTCCGATATTCATATTCCTTTAATTTGAATGTAAAGATATTAATTGAATAGAAAGAAGAAGGTATAAAGAAGAAAGAAATTTAAGCCACAAGAAAAAAGTCATAATTTCTCACACCTCATTTTTCACTATTAACTTATCACTCTTGATGATACATTTTCCATTCTTCACTTTTCACTCAATCAATGGCATCATAAATACGCTGATGAATTTTCTCTCGAATGTCGTGTTGAATCAACTTTCTGTTATCAGCCGAAGGATAAACTCTATTCGAAAGAAAGATATAAACTAAATCTTTTTCAGGATCTGCCCAGGCTAAGGTTCCTGTAAAACCAGAATGACCAAAACTAGAGGAGGAGACGCAAGGACAAGCAGGCCCTTTGTTTCCAAATTGTTTGTCAAAACCTAAACCTCTGCGATTGCTTTGTGCTCTATATTGATACTTAGTAAACTCTTTAATCACATCTTTGCTGAAATATTTTTTCCCGCCGTATGAGCCATCATTTAAGAACAATTGCATCATTTTGGCTAAATCATTCGCGTTAGAAAATATGCCGGCATGTCCTGCTACACCACCCATCATAGCAGCTCCTTGGTCATGAACATATCCTTGGATTAACTGTTTTCTAAAAATCTGATCATTTTCCGTTGGTACAATTTTATCTTTAGGAAATTCATTCAAAGGATTATAAGTGGTAAAACTCATCCCTAGCGGGGCATAAAATTGATTCTTAACTTGCATGTCTAGTGGTTGGTATTTGCTTCTTTCTAAATAATCTTTAAATAAATAATAACCTAAATCACTGTATCTATATCTTTTAGGAACACTTTCTTTTAAAAATATTTTATTCATCATTGAATCTTTGTACGAATTCAACATGAACATATTTTCAGCCACAGGAATATCAAATCCTGGTTTGGGTGTATTCGAATAATAATTAGGAAGTGGCGTATAGCTTATACTATCCATCGTTTCCTTATAAAAAGGAATCCATGGATAAAATCCCGCTTGGTGCGCTAAAATTTCTCTGGGCGTAACATTGCTTTTGTCACTAAAAATAGCTCTTGGGATATAGTTTTTTAAAGGTTCATCTAAATTGAAATTTTTATCTTCTACTTGTGACATGATAAGTGGTAGCGTTCCAACAACTTTCGTAATAGACGCTACATCATATAAATCATCCCACTCAACTTTTTTTTTCTTGTCGTAGGTGAAATAACCAAATGATTTATCATAAACCACCTTGCCATTTTTGGCTACTATAATTTGCATTCCTGGCGTAGCTTGAATTTGCATCGCCCAATTTGCGATTTCATCAATGCGATTAAGCTTCTCGCTGCTCATTCCTACACTTTCAGGTGCGGCATAGCCCAAACGTTGGGTGATTTGAGTTTCTAAACAACTTCCGTAATGATAATCTTCATTGATTGTTACAGGTAATTTACCTTTGAACGGAATCGCACCAAAGATCAATTGTGGAACAACTTTCATTGCGTCGTCATGGTTTTGATAAGCTACAATCGTAGCATTAGAGGTGTGGTCGTCTAGGTTCAATAGTGCATAAGGACTACCAAAAACACTAAGAATCACCTTTGATTTCATTCCAATACGGCGAATTAAATCTCTTGAGTTTTGTGATACAACATAGGATTTATAAGGTGTTTCGTTTAATTTATGAACCGAAATAAATACATAGTCATATTGATCTAAATCGTTCACCGTAAAGCCTTTGTTTAAATCGATTTTATCAACTTCTACATATTTTCTTAAATATTGATAATAATCTTCTTTGTCACCTTCTTCTAAACCTAACCATGCAAACTTTTTGTGTTTAATATCAACAATCGGAAGAATAGACTTCTCGTTTTTAAGTAAAGTAGCAGATTCCTCAAATATCTTTTGGGTTAAGGCTTTGCTTTCGGCATCATTTAAATCTGCCATTAAATTATGCGTTGGAATAGCTTTGAATTTGTTTAAACCAACAAAATATTTAGACATTAAAATCTTTTTCACACTTTCCTCTAAACGACTTTCTGGAATGTCTCCTGATTCAATGCCTCCTCTAATTTTTTCCTTTCCAACTTTCACAGCTTGAGAGAATAGCAAAATATCATTACCTGCCTCAAAAGCCATATAATCTGTCAATCCATTTGGGTAGCTATTGGTCACTCCGCTCATATTCAAAGCGTCGGTGATAATTAAACCTTTAAAACCTAATTCTTCTTTTAATAATTCGGTTACAATTTTCTTAGATAAGGAAGATGGAAGATTTGCATTAGGTTCTAAAGCTGGAACATTCAAATGCGCCACCATAATGCTGGTTAATCCTCTATCTATCAAATGTCTATATGGATAAAGTTCTATGGAGTCTAATCTCTGACGATCATGCCCAATCAGCGGAAGTGTCTTGTGTGAATCTTTATCAGTATCCCCATGACCTGGGAAATGTTTTGCGGATGCTAAAACCCCATTTTTTTGCATTCCATCCATATAAGCAAATCCTTTTTCACTCACATTCACTGGATCTGCTCCAAAAGCACGATTTCCAATAATTGGATTTTTAGGATTTACATTGACATCCACCACCGGAGCAAAGTTAAAATGAGCTCCAACGCGTTTTAAATGATCACTAACTTTCGTACCCATTTGGGTGATCAAATCATTTTCTGCTAGTGCTGCAGTGGTCATGGCCCATGGAAACTTGTTTGTGTTCTTTAATCGCATAGATAAATCCCATTCTGCGTCCATTCCAATCAAAAGTGGAACTTTACTTAAGCTTTGGAATTCGTTGATCATTTCCACTTGAACTTGAGCATCGTCTTGCATGAAAATCATTCCACCAATTTCTTCTTCTTGAATAAGTCTTTTTAGCTCCTCTTTGTGCGATGAACCCTTGTTGGAGTAGGCCGCTACCATAAATAGCTGACCGATTTTTTGGTCCATGCTCATGCTATGGTAGACACTGTCCACCCATGTAGCTTGCTGGGCGTCTTTGTAGAGCGGGTGCGTGTTGTTCTGCGCCTGTACAGTAACATATAGCATTGATATTAAGAACAGAATGTGCTTTTTCATATAATGAAGGGATTAATGGAGACAAAAATAATGAACTCAAAAGTATTAAAAAAAATCTCTCCAAAGTCTATGACCTTGGAGAGATGAACAATAACAATTTAAAAATATCGATTAAATCGAATTAATAATTTCGTTTAAAGTTGTAGAAGGACGCATGGCCGCTTCGGTCAACTTCTCGTCTGGTTTGTAGTAACCTCCAATTTCTTGAGCTTTACCTTGAGACCCAATCAATTCTTCGTTGATTTTATCTTCATTTTTATTTAACTCATTAGAAACTTGCGTAAACTTATCTTTCAACTCTTGATCTTTATCTTGTTTGGCTAAGGCTTCTGCCCAATATTTAGCTAAATAGAAGTGAGATCCGCGGTTGTCGATAGAACCTAATTTTCTAGCTGGAGATTTATCTTCTTGTAAGAATTTATCTACGGCATCGTCTAATGTTTCGGATAAAACCAATGCTTTTGGATTATTAAATGCTTGTCCTAAATGCTCTAATGAAGCACCTAAAGCTAAGAATTCACCTAATGAATCCCAACGTAAATATCCTTCTTCTATAAATTGCTCGATATGCTTTGGAGCGGTTCCGCCTGCACCCGTTTCGAACAATCCACCGCCTTCCATTAATGGAACGATAGATAACATTTTAGCAGAAGTTCCTAATTCAAGAATGGGGAATAAATCCGTGATATAATCTCTTAAAACATTTCCAGAGACTGAGATGGTATCTTTACCCGCACGTGCTCTTTCTAATGTTTTTCTCATGGCGTCTTTTACATCCATGATGCTGATGTCAAGTCCTTCAGTATCTAACTCAGCTAAGTATTTTTCAACTTTTTTAATGATTTCTCTATCGTGAGCTCTTCCTTGGTCTAACCAGAAAATCGCTGGCGTATCAGATAATCTTGCTCTATTCACAGCTAATTTAACCCAGTCTTTGATAGGAGCGTCTTTAACTTGACACATTCTGAAGATATCTCCTTCCTCAACTTTTTGCTCCATAAAGATGCTACCATCTTGGTCTACTACTTTAATTTTTCCTTCGCCTTTGGCTTGGAAAGTTTTATCATGAGAACCATATTCTTCAGCTTTTTGTGCCATTAAACCAACGTTTGGAACAGTTCCCATGGTTGTAACGTCTAAAGTTCCGTTTTCTCTGTTATCGTCGATAGCAGCTTGATAGAATCCTGCATACGAACGATCTGGAATAATCGCTAAAGTATCTTCTTCTTTTCCATATTTGTTCCACATTTTACCACCATTTCTAATGGTTGCCGCCATAGAAGCATCGATAATAATGTCTGAAGGAACGTGGAAATTGGTAATTCCTTTATCTGAATTCACCATCGCTACACGTGGACCATTTTCTAAAGCTTTATCAATAGCAGCTTTAATTTCATTTTCCTTGGTGTGACCTTTAATTTTATCTAATAAAGATTCTAAACCGCTATTTGGATTAATGTCTAATTCTTTGAATTCAGCTTTGAAAGTTTCGAATACATCTTTGAAGAACACCTCTACAATAGCACCAAAGATAATTGGGTCAGAAATTTTCATCATAGTCGCTTTTAAATGCGCCGATAATAAAATGTCTTTTTCTTTGGCTTCTGCAATTGCTTCTGCAATGAATGACTTTAATTCTTTCATTTTCATTACAGAGGTATCAATGATTTCTCCGGCTAATAACGGAGCATAATCTTTTAATACTTCATTAGATCCATCAGCCGCTTCAAAAACAATTTTGTATTGACCATCATTTTCTACCGTTACAGATTTTTCTGTTCCGTAGAAATCACCTTGTTGCATGTGAGCAACATTTGTTTTAGAGTCTTTTTTCCATTCACCCATTCTGTGCGGATGAGCTTTGGCGTAATTTTTAACCGGTCTTGGTGAACGTCTATCTGAGTTACCTTCGCGTAAAACGGGGTTTACGGCAGAACCCAAAACAACAGCATATCTTTTCTTAATTTCCTCCTCTTCAGCATTTTTAGGTTCAGCTGGATAGTTTGGAACATCATAACCTTTAGCTTGTAGCTCCTCAATAGCCTCTTCTAATTGAGGTACAGAAGCCGAAATATTAGGAGTTTTAATGATGTTGGCCTCGGGAGTTTTAGCCAAATCACCTAATTCAGATAAGGCGTCTGCTACTTTTTGGTCTTCTTTTAATCTATCTGGAAAATTAGCTAAGATTCTTCCTGATAAAGAAATATCAGTTGGAATAAGTTCAATTCCTGCAGTAGAAGTAATTCCTTGTACCAATGGTAAAAAGGAATGTGTAGCTAACATAGGAGCTTCATCAGTTAAGGTGTAATAAATTTTTGACATGCTAAACTTTTTATTTTTAATGAATAGGTTGGCAAATTTAATGAAATCTAAGAGATTTATTTTAATATGACCTATGTTTAAATTTAGAAGGATAAATTTCTTGCTTAGCTAGATTAAAAACTTAAAAAATTTGGAGAAAGAAGATTTTGATAATTTTTATAAAAATTACTTCAATTTTTAAAGTATATAAAATTAAACTTATGGGCATATATACTTGCCATACATGTTATTAAAACCTTATTAATTTACTAACTTGCTAGCTGTGTATAGAAATGCCTAATTTTTATTCAAACTAATCTTGATGTAAATGCGCAACTTTATGTTAATATATTTTCCTATATCCGAAAAAATCACTAAAATTGAACCTAATTTGTTAATAATTCATTTTATGAAAAAATTCTTACTGTCCATTATGCTCATATGTTTAATTGGATTGCTACATGCGCAAGAAAAAGAAAATCCAAGATTCTCTCTTGCATCTACACATGTTACAAACATTTTGGAACTGGAATCAAACCCAGTAAATACGATGCAGCTGTCAACTTATATTTTTACAGCTGAGGACAAAACAACTAATGATGCTAGAATTGTAACAGAATTTGAGATCACTAGGGGAAAACAAGTTAATAAAATAGATATTTCTACTTTACCATCTGGAAATTATTTCATCGAAATCATTGATAGTGGAAAGAGAATTTATAGAAAATTGTTTACAAAAGAATAATTATGAAAAGACTTTTACAATTAAATTGGGTAAATGCAACCATATTTAGCTTGTTTGTGTCATCATTTGCTTTAGCGCAAAATAATACCAATACAACTTGTGCCACGGCATTGCCTGTGTGTCCAGATAACAACTTCGGGTTGAATATCCCAAGTGAGATTGGTTTTCAAAATACAGCAAACGAGGCTCCAGGGACTAACTATGGATGTAACTCATCTCAACCCAATCCACTTTGGTATTACATGCGCGTATCTACTACGGGTACAGCGATTTTTGATTTAACTCAGTATACAGGGATGGATCAAACTGGTGAAGGATTAGATGTTGACTTTACCGTATGGGGACCATTTGAAAGCGAGCATGCTTGTAACGAATTAACTGCTGATAACGTGGTTGATAGTAGTTATGATTCTACAGCTTTTGAGGTTATCGATTTCTATAGTGGTGATGGTTGTATACCAGAACCAACAGAAAACCCTCAGGTAGTAAACGCTGGTGAAGTTTATATCATTATGATTACAAACTTCTCTAGACAAGCTGGTTTTATCAACTTAATTCCTAGAGATGAAATGACAGCTACTTTCGATTGTTCTATCTTAGGGCCAACATATTCTTTCTGTGATTATGATGGAAATGGAGAAGAGACGGTTAACTTAGATAACTATATCGATGAAATTAGTGGTGGAGATGCCAATATTGGTGTTACTTTCCACTCTACATCACAAGGTGCATATAACTATACAGATACAGTTGAACCAATTCAAACATTTACTTTAGATGAAGCTTTAACAGTTTATGCTCGTTTAGAGAATTTCACAACGGGTGAAGTTGAAGTGGTTATTATTAGTTTCAACTTAATTCCTGAGCCTGAAATGCAAGATACTACGATTAGTTTCTGCGATAACAATGGTGATGGTGTTGAAATCTTTGACCTAACGGTGGCTGATGTAAACGCAAATGATGAGCAAGAATTAGTTTTAAGCTACTATACTTCTCAAGAAGCTGCTGACGAGGGTAATCCTGAAAACGCTATCGAAGATCCAACATATTATTCTGCTGCTGATGGTACTGTAATCTATGTTAGAGGTGATGCTGGTGATTGTTATGGTACATCTACTATCACTTTAGAAGTAGTAGAGAGCATCGTATTAAACGCAGTAGAGGATTCAGTTTGTGATTTGGATGGTGATGGTGTTGAAGTATTTAACTTAAATGATTATACTTCAGAAATTTTAGGTACCAACCAAGGAAATATTAGATTCTACTTAAACGAAGCGGACGCTATCGCTTGGAATGATAACTATATTACAGATGAAGAAGCCTACGAAACTGATTCAGTTGTTTTATATGTTGCGCTTAGTGCAGAAGGTGGATGTGAATCTACAACTACTTTAACATTAAATGTATTAGATGCTCCACAAGTAAATGATGTTGCAGAAGCTTATGCTTATTGTGATTTGTTTAATGACGGAACAGAAACTGTAGATTTAACGGTTGCTTTTGCAGATGTAATTGCAGATACGACTGGATTTACAGCTACTTATTATTTAAACGAAGCTGATGCGGTTGCTGGTAACGAAAACAATATTGCTAACCCATCTTCATATGACTTAACAGGTACTACTACAGTTTACATTCATGTTTCTGCAGGAGATTGTTCTGATGTGGCCATGGTTACTTTTGAGTTGACAGATGGTATTTCAGTGAATGATGTTACTTTAAATGTTTGTTATGCAGACAATGGACAAGGAACATTTGACTTAACTACAGCTAACGTTTCAGACGTAGGTACAGTTACTTACTATACATCAGAGGCAAATGCTATGAACGGAACCAGTCCGATTGAAAATGCAACATCTTATACAGCAAGTGTACCAAGTGTTGTTTATGCTCAAGTAGCAGATGGAGATTGTGTAAGTATTGCAGAGATCAACTTAGCATACTTTGCTCAACCAGATTTAAATATTCCAGCAGAGGTTTCAATTTGTTCAGGATATTCAGAAATCGTTGATGCAGGTGCAGGTTTTGAAACTTATAATTGGAGTACAGGTGAAACTACACAAAGCATTGAAGTTGATGAGTTAGGAGCATATTGGGTAGATGTAACGGATGCTAATGGATGTACTTTCAGACATAACTTTAGTGTAGTTCCAGGAAGCGCACCAATCATTGCTAACATTGAAGTAGGACAGAACTCTTTCACTGTTGTAGCAGAAGGAGGTGTTGAACCTTATGAATATTCATTAGGTGGATTTATCTTCCAAGATTCAAACGTATTTGGAAACTTGCACCAAGGTACTTATAACATTTATGTGAGAGGTGCAGACGGATGTGTGAGTGAATTTGAAGTGGCTTCAATTTTATCTTGGCCAACTATGTTTACGCCAAACGGAGATGGTATCAACGATACTTGGAGAGTTCCAGGATTAGAAGTTTACCCAGGTTCATACATCAGAATCTTTGATAGATATGGTGCAATTGTTCACGAAGCCACGGTAGATAGCAATGTTCTTTGGGATGGTAGAGATTTATCTGGAAACAAAGTTTCTACACAAGATTATTGGTATATCTTAGAAGTGTCTGACGGTAGAAAATACTCAGGTCACGTAACGGTTAAGAACAGAACAGAAAAAGGTAGATAAACCATAATTAACAAGTATAAATACAAATGAAACAATTTAAATACAATATAGTTGCAGTTTTTGGGATGTTAATCTGTGGTTTTGGATTTGCCCAACAAAGTGTCCCTGTTTACGAATCATACTTCATTTCAGAAAAGATGCTTATTAACCCATCTTTCGCTGGAGATTCAGAAGATGTGAAAGCAAAGGTATATCACCGCCAACAATGGAAAGATATAGACAACGGGCCAGAGACTACAGTAGCTTCTGTGCACGGAAATATAATAGATAGAGTAGGATTAGGTATGTATTTCGCAGCCGATCAAAATGGAAACACCAAAGTGAATTCATTGAATTTAGCGGCAGCTTATCACATTCCTATTGGAGAGCCTGGTGTTCGTCAGGATGGACAATTCTCTTTTGGTACTTCATTAAGCTTTTCAGGCTTTAGATTTGGAGGTGTAACAGAGATTCCAAACGATCCATTATATGACGGAGAAACCAATGTATTCATTCCTTACATCAATTTTGGTGGTAGTGTTCAATACAAAGGTTGGATGGCAGGTGTATCAGTTCTTGATTTAGCATTGGCTTATAACGAACCAATGGTTAATGAATTAGAGCCAAGTCCAGTTTATTTCTATGGTATGGCAGGTAAGAAATTAAGACTTGCTGAGAGCTTTGAGTTAGAGCCTGTATTGATGTACAGATTCAACAAAGACGAAAGAAAGCAATTAGACGCTAATCTTAGAGCTAAATTCTTCTCAGGAAACAACGCTTTCTGGGCAGGAGCTAACTACAGACACGATATGAGCGGAGATCAGTCAGAAGGATTGAGTATCTCGCCTATGTTAGGAGCTGAGTTAGGTCGCTTGAACTTTGGTTTTGCCTATAATATTGGTTTAACCGATATTGCAACCGAAGGAGGAGACGGATGGTCTATTAGCTTAGGATATGACATAGATAACTTCTTCAAACCGGGTAAACCGACGATTGAAGAATAACAGTTTAATCTTTTGAAAAGATTATTTTACTTCAATGAACCGAGAAATGAATTTCTCGGTTTTTTTTGTTATCAACTTAGATAAAAGAAAGAAGTAACTATTAGTTAGTAGGCTCAACATAAAAATTAAAAAGTAAATCACTTCTTTATTCTCAATTAGTGGCACTAACTTTGAAATATACCTAGCTTCGAAAGAAAATCATTAGAAGTATGAATAAAATTATGGGAATTATGTTTGCGTTTTTTATGGTAAGCTGCGCTGTACAAAATCCGTTTGAAACCAAACATGTACAAGGTAAATGGGAGATCGTATCTTTAAATGGTGAAAACATAGATAGCAACCAACCGGTCTATTTAGATTTTGGAGAGAACAATATGTTAAGCGGTAATACTGGATGTAACCAAGTAATGGGTAAATACACCGTAACCCTAGATAAAGTTATTACGTTTAGTCAATTAGGAAGCACGAGAATGGCTTGTGAACCGAAAAAAATGGCTTTAGAAACACAGGTTTTGGAAATGCTAGATAAAGTAAATAACTTCAATATCACAGGAGATAAAATATCTTTAAGTATTGGACTTAACCCACCGATTGCAGAATTGAGAAGAATGAGCGATAACGAAATCGTAAATAAATATTGGAAATTGACTGAGTTAGATGGTAAGAAAGTTATCATGTCTAAAAATCAAGAAAGAGAACAGTATTTTATTTTAAAAAGCGATAATACCATAACGGGTTTTGCAGGTTGTAATACTTTTAATGGTACTTATGAATTAGAAGAAGGAATGCGTATTAGATTTGATGAAAATATGGCAATGACAATGAAAGCTTGTCCAGATGTTGATTTCAATGAATCAGAATTAATGCAAGTATTCTTACAAGCAGATAACTATAGCATACACGATGATCAATTGAGTTTGAATATCGGTAGAAGAGCACCTTTAGCTAAATTCGAGGCTGTGCATTTCTAAATAATACCTAGTTTATAAAAGTAATTAAGTCATCTGAACGAGAGTTTGGATGGCTTTTTTTATTATGGTCTCATATTAAAATTAGACTTTTTTATGTAGTAAAAGTTACTCAATAGTTTCAATAGCTTTTGTAATTTCGAATAATTTAAATGTAAATTTATGATAGAGCAATGGTCAAAGTCTTGGAACCAACGATACCGTCGAGCGGAGTATGCATATGGTATAGAACCTAATGTGTTTTTTAAAGAAAAATTGGAGCAACTCCAACCCGCAAGTATTTTGTTAGGTGCAGAGGGAGAAGGCAGAAACGCTGTATATGCCGCTGAAAAAGGATGGAATGTACATGCTTTTGATATCAGTATCGAGGGCAAAAAGAAAGCTCTTAGACTGACGAATCATAAAAATGTAGAAATTGATTACCAAGTAGGTCTTCTTCCAACCCTAGTATATCCTCAGCATCATTTTGATGTGATTGCCTTGATTTTTGCTCACTTTCCTCCCGATATTAGATCGGAATATCATGAAATTTTGATTCAGAAACTCAAACAAGGAGGGATTTTAATCTTAGAAGCATTTAGTAAGAAAAATCTTGCCCTTCGCAAGGATAACCCAAAGCTAGGTGGCCCTCCAAATCTAGAAGCCTTATTTTCTATAAATGAAATAAAAGAAAGTTTTAAGGATTTAACTGTTTTAGAACTTGTAGAAAAACAAGTCGAGCTCAATGAAGGTTTATATCACAATGGTGTTGGTTCAGTAATCAGATTTATAGGGCGCAAAGATTAAGACTAGAAACCTATATTTGTTTCAGAAATCATGTATTTCATATAAATTTTATTACATTCATGGCTTCAATCAAAATTAATCAGATTTGCTTTGGTTAATTACAATCTTTAACCAAAATGAACCAATTTTTTATTTTATTTTTTAGTTTGCTATTTAGCAACATCTTTGCGCAAACGGTTGAGCAAAACCTACTTTATATCGTAGACTCTATTCCTATTCTCGATAAGCCACAAGAACAAATAAGTCAGCTACATCCTGCATATATAAGTAACATTGCTGTCGTTAAGGACAAGCAACTGATAGCGCAGGAGGGTTATGACAATGTAGATGGAATCTTATATGTTTTTACAAAAGCTTATGCTCAAAGAGCAGACAGCCTTAAACAAATTCCTTCTACCAAAAACATGATTCAAAATAATGGAATCTGGTATTTAAGAAATCAAGAGCAAGCCTATACGGGTCATTTTATTGATTACTACATCACGGGTCAAAAACAAGGCGAGGGATTTTTGCAAAATGGTAAAGTAAACGGGAAGCGAGTGATGTATTATAAAAATGGCAGTAAATCGGATATTGTTCATTATAAAAATGCAGTTTTAGATGGCGAGGAGAAAAGATTTCATGAAAATGGAAGCTTAATTCAAAAAGGAAATTACACCCATGGGGTTAAAAATGGTATTTGGGAAATGTATCACATCAATGGTGTCGTAAATCAAAAATCGAACTTCAATGAAGAGGGTAAGTTAGATGGAGAATCCATTTCTTATTATTCAACAGGCAAACTGAAAGCTAAAATAAATTATATAAATGGGGTTTATCAAAATGATCAGAAGTTCGATGAGACCTATGCGTTGTACACCCAAGCCCAAGAATTATATTCACAGTCTAAATTCAAAACGGCTATTAAAAAGTATTCAGAAGCTTTAAAAATTGATAATAATTGGGCCGAAGGCTATTTCGCAAGAGCAACCGCCAAAGTGAATAATCTTGATTTTGATGATGCCATTGAAGATTATAATAAAGCTTTATTAATTGAACCTTTGTATACCGAAGCTTATGCTAATCGTGCATTTGCTCATATTGGAAAACATGAGAACAACAATAGCCGAAAGCTTTCAGACAAAAAAGAAACGACGGTGCAAATTGCAAAGAATACTAAACTTCCAGCAGCTACTGCTAAAAAAGTTTGTTCTGATTTAAGCAAAGCTATTGAATTAGGAGTGGATAACCTGATGGTTTTTGAGGCTTTGGAACAATATTGCAAGAACTAAAAAATAAACCAGCATTATAAAAATAGGGATGAAGAATTTAACTTTTCATCCCAATTTTATTTTCAGCTGAAATTTTAATTTAAAAGTATTAATATCCAAATGGATTATCAATACTATGAGCCGGTTCTGTAAACCATTTCGGCCCATCTTCGGTCATATAAATATGATCTTCAAGCCGTACTCCAAATTCATCAGGAACTACAATCATCGGTTCAATACTAAAGCACATACCATTTTGCAAAGGAACATCATTTCCTCCAACAATAAACGGATGTTCATGAATCTCTATACCAATTCCATGGCCAGTTCGGTGGGGTAATCCTGGTAAATCGTATGCCGGGCCTAAACCATCTTTTTCTAACTGCACACGCACTTGTTCATCTATATGAGAACATGGTTTTCCTAATTTAGCTGCCTCAAAAGCCGCTAATTGTGCAGCTTTCTCCTTATTCCAAATTTCAATTTGTTTATCACTTGCTTTGCCATAAATATAGGTTCGTGTAATATCAGAAATATAGGATCTGTAGCGCGTACCCGTATCAATTAGAACCATGTCATTTTCTTCTAACACCTTTGGAGATTTTACGCCATGAGGAAAACTTGAATCTTTTCCGAAGAGGACAATACAGAAATAAGAACCACTCTCAACACCTAATTTTTGATGCGCTTTATGAATAAACTCCTCAACTTCTTGTGATGTAATTCCAGGTTTAAGGATCTTTGCAGCTGCCTTATGAACTTGAATCGTTAAATCCATGGCATATTGCAGATGCTCAATTTCGGCTTTGCTTTTAAGCATTCTAATATCTCGAATCAAATTTTCTGCACTCGAAATCTCAAAACTTTTATTTTCTTGAAACTTAGAAACCAAAGTAAATCGAGTGGAATCGTCTACCGCTAATTTTATTTTTCCAGATACATTTTGTGAAATGATTTCTATCGGCGATTCATGTTCTTTCCAAAAAATAATTTCAGCAGGAATACCCATGAATTCCTCAAAGGTTCCAATTTCAAATTCTGGCACAATATAGTTTAAACTACCGTTGGCCAACAATAGCGCACCCACCAATCGTTCCGATGGATTCCATTGCGTTTCTGTAAAGTAATATAAATTCGTACCAGCATTAATGTATAAGGCATCTAAACCTTGTTTTCTTAAAGCTGAGCAAGCCTTATCTAAACGCTGTTGAAACTCCTCTTTTTGAATGGGATTAGGCTCTTGGTTGAGAGGTTTTAATGTAGCAAGTTCTTCTGCTGGCGTATTTCCGCCAATACCTGTGTTAGTATTTTGATTCATAAATTTTAATTATAAATAATGCTCACTTTAAAAAGCATTAATGCAGCTAAAATTACAAAGAATTGATTGGATTCTTATGATGGATTTAAAAATGCCAAGTCTCTGGCCACAACCAAATCATTAATAATCCTACCATAATAGATAAGACCATTGCTGCTCCCAAATAGATCGTTAGTTTACGATTTCCCAATATACCTACAAGAACGATTTTAAAAGCCAAATTGGCTAAGACCCCCGTCATAATCAGTCGCCAACCTAATTCAGTGGCCATGCCTCCTTTAATGGAATTGGCTAGGGAAAGCGTAATGGCATCTTTTTTCGCTAAACCACCTATAATGGATACGATATAGAGACCGCTATCGCCAAATTCTTGCTCTGTAAAGGCTACAGCTAATAAAATTAAACCATATAAAATACCAAATACAAACGCACTTTTAAATTGTGCTGGATTTTTGGGCTCGGGCATTTCCTCTTGATTATTATCTTTGGAAATGGTATAAAATAAAATTACCGAAAGAAGGCTCATAAAAACAAAAAGCACAACGAAGGGAAGAAGGAGCTGTGGAAACTTTTGAGGTACAACAATTCCAATCTCAACAATCACCCTTATGATAGAAACCGTTACCGAAGCAAGGATTACGAAGGCAGCTACTTTACTAATGGATTGACTATTCTTAGCGTAGCGCGCATAGCTCACTGTGGTGGCAGTACTGCTTATAACACCACCTAAAATCCCATTAGAGATCATCCCCGCTTTTTTGCCTACCCATTTGTAAACAAAATATCCCAAAATACTAATCCCCACGATCAGGGTAACCATCAACCAAATATCATGCGGGTTTAAAACATCAAGCGGACCATAAGTTTCATTGGGCAAAACAGGTAAAATAACCAATGATATTCCTACAAAAGTCATTATCGCAGATAAATCTTTGTCCTTAAGACTATCAATAAAATTATGTAAAATTTCTTTGATATAGAGTAATACCGCTAAACTTCCACCAATCACAACCGCAATCACCTGGTCGCCTAAAACCAAATACGACCCAATCGCAAACATGAGCAATAAAGCAACTTCTGTAGTTTGCCCAACGGATGTATCGGGGAGCTTTTTAGATTGAACATAATTCGCCATGAGCATTAAAGAAGTAACAGCTAAACCAAAGGCGGGTAGAATATAAGGATTGTCAAAATCGCGGGTAAGAAAACCTGCGACTACACCCAAAATAGCAACCAAGGTAAACGTTCGAACGCCTGCCATCTGATCGTTAGATATTTGCCTTTGCAAACCAACCAATAATCCTAAACCAAAGGCAATTCCTAATGTTATTAAATCCTCATAATTCATATAATGATAAAGAATCAAATTCTATACAAAAAATGATTTTTAGCTTATAAAATGAAAAATAATTCTATTTATAGTAAATGACATGATAAGTGTAAAGCATATTATTTGGTAATTAAGCAATAAGGTATTGTATTTTAATACCTTTAGACAAACGCTGTTGAATATGTATTTCTTAAGCTTGATTGCATTGTAAAAATTAAAAACAAAAAAAGGAGACCATTGCTGATCTCCTTGTGTACTTTTATAACACTATCACTGGGATAGTGAATAATGGTTTAGTCTATAACTTCTACGTTGATAGCGTTTAAACCTTTTCTACCTTCTTGTGTGTCAAAAGAAACTCTATCGTTATCTCTGATTTCTACGTTTAAACCTGAACTGTGAACGAAAATTTCTTCA
>JBLWWH010000004.1:0-179095 GCA_048268105.1 Weeksellaceae bacterium | reverse complement strand
TTACTTAGCTGTTTTTGTTTAAAGTTTAAATTATTAAAAATCCTCATGAGCATTGTATCATGCTTCATCCTAGATACATCATATCCATACTTCCGCATTATAAGCTTAAAGTATTTCTTTTTATTAATTTTATTCCTAGTTAATACTGACAATTTAATATACAGTTGTATTTCTTCGTTGAAAACCAAAGGCTCATAATTTTTGAATAAAAGATCTAATTTTTCAAAAGATTTATCATATTCTCCAACCAAATATAAACTATCAGCTTCTATCACGATTGGATAATATGATCGATAATCAATGTCTAATTTTTTGTTTCCGTCCCCATTATTAATTGCGCAGGAAGAAAAACTAATTAAAACAAAATAAAACGAAATAAGTTTATTGGAAATCATGTTGCTACAATTCTATAATCAAAAAAAGCCAAAATCAACAAATTGAAGTTGGCTCAAATTTCATAAACTAGAAATTATTCCTACTTCAAAAATCCTTCTTGTTCTGCCTCCCATCGAATAAGTTGATCTTCTCTACCTTCTCTATGAATGATAGTATCTTGACAATTAATCTCATCAACAGTTGTTTCTTCAAATACAGTTGAACCCGTTGCCCCCTTAATAAATGACAACTCGCCATCTATTAACGATTTTTTCGATAATTTCTCTAAATTTTTTATGAATATATAATTTTTATTTGTTTTTAACTTGATTTATATTCAATTTTTTTAAATCAACTTCATTTTTGAAAATTGATTCACCAGTTAAAATAAGAAAATCAGCGTCGTAATAAGTTAACCAATCTATAAATCTTGAATGAGAATTATCTCCAGTTTCCGTCGTTAATACAAGTATCACAATTTGGCTTTACATTTAATAAACATAGAATCATGCAAGGGAGGCAAACCAATTTCTGCACGTACAGAGTCAGACTTCTTACGGTATTTAAAACAAGGTTTTCCGAATTGAGAACCATATAATAACTTCCTATTCCCAAAGGAATCACGTTTTGCCCAGTAATATTTATCTAAAAAAGCAATAAAATTATCCATATGTAAGTTACCTTTTTCAACTTCAGAATAAAATAATTTAAAATATTCAATTTCATGCACCAATCTTTTTGGATTGTGCAACAACACTACATAGGCTGACATTGCCACACATTCATGATTTTTAAAGTTTTCTTCCAATAATTTCTCATTTGGAAAGCCATATTTTTCTACAAATATCGCTATTCTATTAAAATTCAAAGAATCAATTGGCCTTATGAAATCCCATTTATTTGGCATGCCAGGTGATTCTCTAATACCTTGATCTAATCCGAAAATCTGACATAACTCGAAAACTAAACTATCTTGTTTTTTTTGAACAGTATCATCAATCGATTTAAGATTATTAATTGGTTTACAATTACATAATGATAAAATTAATATAATTAATATATATATTTTCATAATATTAAGATGCACTCAATAATTAACATGAATTATTGAGTGCATATAAAAATTGTATAATTTAGTTTTTGGGTACGGGTACAAAAACTATTGGTTCTTGATTTTCCATATCATACTTATCTAATTTACCATTACCATTTAGGTCTTCATACTCATTCTCGCTATAACCAGCTTCCAACAATGAATTTGTTGTGCCTCCTTTTACAGAAGCTAACTTACATTTTTTAACTTCTAATTTCTCTAAACTTTTCATAAATATAATTTTTATTTGTTATTAATACTCAAATCTAAGAGTATAATTTCAATTACCTAAATATATGTAATTTTTTATTACTTCTTTTTAGTTTCTATATAAGTTTACTGTTTGTGATTTTAAAAGACTGAAATTTGTTTCTATGGAAATGATTCCAGAAAACACCATAGAACTCCTTAAACAAAAAACTCCCGTACAAGTGGGTAATAGACTAAAGTCCTTGCGAAAATCTAAAGGAATTAGTCAAACTTTTATTGTGCATAAAACAGGCAAAGACAGACAATATATTTATAAAATAGAAACGGGGAAAGTAAATCCAACTATATCCACCATTGCGCTAATTGCCCTTGCACTCAATGTTAGCTTAGAAGATATTTTCAAATCTTTGTGATTTTATTTTAACTATAACATAATATCTAGCCTTCTACCTTATTTCACTTTTCTTTTTTTTACTCGAAATCTCTCTTTCAGAATTTTTTGAAGGCATTGAATTGTAATTTTTCTATTAACTTAACCTTTCTATAATGAAAAGTCCGCGAACATCATCCACCAGAATACAGGAGATAATGCCCAAGCGCAAAATCAAACCATCTTTAATGCAGATAAGGAGCATATACATACTGTCCATTCATATATATGGTTGACACGATATTCACTCTTCACGTTACAAAACTCCTCTTGCTTTGATTTCCAAGTATTTATTTATGACAGAAATACTTAGATTCTCTGGTAAAGTATAAACCGATTGAATGCCATATTTCTGTAATTCCTGACGAATTAATTTTTTCTCATATTCAAATTTTTCTGCTATAATTTGATCATACACCTCTTGCATAGATTCCCGATTTCCACCACGACTGATTTTCATTATTTCAGGATTTTTAAAGAAAACTACAATCAGCAAATGATTTCGAGCAATTCCTCTCAGATATTTCAATTGTCTCTGTAAGGCATCTAAGGTTTCAAAATTACTGAACAAAATCATTAAACTTCTTCGGTTGACTTTGTATTTTAAATCGGTATATAAACGAGAAAAATCAGATTCATCAAAGTTAGTGTCTATGTTGTATAAAGTTTCAGCGACTTTTTTTAACTGCCCTGGCTTGCCATCAGCAGCTAATACATTTTCTACTTTTCTTGAAAAAGTCATAACTCCTGCATGGTCTTTTTTCTTCAATACAATATGCGACAAAGCCATACTCGCATTGATAGCATAATCCAATAAGGAAAGCTCATCAAAAGGCATTTTCATGGTTCGACCTTTGTCTATGAGCATGTAAATTCGCTGAGATTTTTCTTCTTGATATTGATTTACCATCAACTGACCGCGCTTTCCAGTAGCTTTCCAGTTAATATTTCTAATATCGTCGCCAATTACATAATCCTTGATTTGCTCAAATTCTATGGTGTGCCCAATGCGACGAATTTTCTTGATTCCACCCATCAAAAATTCATTCTGAAGAGCCATTATTTCATATTTTGGTAAGTGAATAAAAGACGGATAAGAGGGAATCATTTTATCTTTATTAAAGATAAATCTACGCCTCACAAAACCAATAGGAGAAGTCGCAAATACGTTTAAACTTCCAAAAGTGTATTCTCCCCTTTTTTTAGGGTTTAATGCATATTCAAAATATTTATTTTCACCTTTGCTGAGCTTTTTTATAATTTCAAAATTTCTAAGTTGAAATTGAAAAGGAACCTCATCTATCACCGAAACTTCCACATCAAAATCAAAGTTATTTTTAATATCAATTTTAACTTGATTTTTGTCTCCATTAGAAAGTTTTTCGGGCAAAATACGCTGACTAACAATGCCTTCTTTTTTTCTAAACAACATTAAAACATCTACAACAAATACAATGGCAACTAAGGTTAAAGAAATATGCGCTACCCAGATCATAAAAGGGAAGAAAAATGCCAAAATATAAATTAGGCAGATCACTCCTAAAGCGAAAAACAGGCGATTTCCTAGATATATTTGTTTAAATAATTTTTTCATTCTCCCCATGTTGGCTAATGCTAATTTCTACCTTGGAATCTCAATTGATTCAAGAATTTGTTTTATGATTTCTTCTGCCGTTAATCCTTCCATCTCTCTTTCTGGTGAGACCATGATTCTATGCCTCAGAACAGCTGTTGCAGCCATTTTAATATCTTCTGGCGTCACAAAATCTCTCCCCGAAATTGCCGCAAAACCCTTAGACGCAATCAATAAAGCTAAAGATGCTCTAGGAGATGCACCTAAGTACAAAAACTGATTTTCTCTTGTATTTACAACAATATGCGCAATGTATTGCAACAAATTATCTTCGACCACAATATCTTTAATCAAGCCTTGATAATGCTTTAAGTCACTAGCGGTCAATACAGGCTTTATTACATCGGTCTTATCATCTGTTCTAGAGATATGTTGTTTTTTAATAATTTCAATTTCTTCTTCAGGAGTTGGATAATCGACATTAATTTTAAACAAAAATCGATCTAGTTGTGCTTCTGGCAATCGATAAGTCCCTTCCTGCTCTATTGGGTTTTGTGTTGCCACCACGAGGAAAGGCTCTTCCATTCCATAAACTTCGTTGTCCATAGAAATTTGGCGCTCTTCCATCACTTCAAACAAAGCTGCTTGAGTTTTGGCTGGCGAACGGTTGATTTCGTCGATTAAGATAAAATTAGAGAAAATAGGTCCTTTTTTAAACTCGAAATCCGTGGTTTTCATGTTAAAGACAGAGGTCCCTAGAATATCGCTCGGCATTAAATCTGGTGTAAACTGAATCCTGCTAAAATCTACATCGACCGTTTTGGCTAAAATCTTGGCCGTAATGGTTTTGGCAACCCCTGGAACACCTTCTATCAGCACATGTCCATTAGAAAGCAATGCCACCAATAAATGGTCTAGCATTTCTTCTTGACCAACGATTACTTTCTTAATTTCATCTTTAATTTTCTGTATATTTTCTCTCAATTGACTTAAGTCTAATCGAGATTGAAATTCGGGTTGTAATTGATCTTCCATAAGGTTGATTTATATTTTTAAACTTTTAATTATTGGTAAATTTCATCTATGAGTTGATTTAACTCGATTAATTCCTCCTGTTGTACAGGCGCATGTTCGTGTAATGCTTTTTCTAGTAGCACCAGCATCCTATCTATCTTATCTTGTTTAGCTCCCGTCTTTAATTGTAATCTATGGCTAAAGGTTTTATCTAATTTAGTGGTATCTATCAGCAATTCGGTTCTAACTCTGTTTAAGAAATAAACTGCTTTTTTGTGTGCCATATCTTTGTTGTTTCCCTCTTGTAAATAGAGATTTCCGATGGTTTTTACAAATTCTGCCGAGGTATTTCTAAGTGGTTCCATAATAGGAACGACACGCTGTCTTCGTTTGGCATGGAAAATTACAAATAAAAATAAACTGAATAAACTTAAATACCAAGCATATCGCAATGGCTTTTGATCAAGAATAAACCTTAAGACGGAAGAACTTTCTATACCTGGCGTATGCTGAAACCAAAGCGTTTTTCTATCGGGTAGATATGAAAACACCTTTTCAGTATATTTATAATCATCTGCCTTCAACATATAAAAATTGCTCAACATCATTGGCTCCGTATGAAGGTATAGCTTCCCTGCTCCAAATTCTACTTCTATAAAAACAGCCACATCATCTTCATTTCTACCTATGCTCGTCCCTAGAATTTTTGTTGTATTGGGGTCATATTTTCCAATCCCAATATTTCCTGGATACTCTTCGATATCGATGGAATTATTCCTAAATTTCGTGTCGGTTAGTTTTAAGTTATTATGATATTGATACAAAGTGTTTTCTAAGCTAAAATTCAGCGTATCCATCACAATTGGATTCATATCATAATCAATAACAAAGACATTATCTCCTTGATGCACTCTCTCCAAAATCTTTTTCCATCCTTGTTCGGTTACATAGCGTGTAATAAGCAGTATGTTCAATGGTTCAGAAATCTCCTCATTGGAGAAATATTCATACGGTGTTTCGTTGATGCGTTCTACTTTATAATCTAGTAAGTCATCAACCTCTTCATTAAAAATAAAAATTCCAAAGGGCGATTTACTATCGATCTCAAAACTTTTTCGCCAATCGATTATTTCAGTTTTATTCAGTTGTAATAGGGCTAAAACCAAAATAACGATGCCTAAAAGGACCAAATATATTCTGATGGATTTACTCATAGTTCTTAATTAAACTGTGAAACTCATTTTTATATTTGGCGTAGGTTTGCTCGTCAACGGCAAAATCTCCATACCACACATAATCAAAAATATATGTAAGACGGGTGAAAGTCGTATGATGGGATGAACCTTTTAATTCTCTAATGTAATCTAGGTTGGTTTTATCTGGATCCCAAGTAAGTAATTTCTTATCATTAAAAATTTTTAGAAGCTTAAGATATTGATACCTGGTCGCAAAACGATAATCTTTCTCAGCTTCATATTTAGAAATAAGAGCATTCAAATCGATTTCGTGAATATTTTCTTTAATTGTTCTTGCCTCTGGATTAATCTCTTGATTTTTCTTGCTAAAAATCCAATTCCCATCTTTCCTTAGCACATAATTCAATAGCCAATATAGAACCAGCCCTACCACTCCTATAGCCAGGATACGCATAACCCAAACAGTTATATTATTGATGGCAGAAACATCTGTATCAACCAAGAATTTAGAAAAAAATCTCGTTAACCAATCTTTAATTTTATCCCAAAGCGAAACTTTTGGTTTCGTGCGCGTATAATCATAATCAGCAGAAGTATATTTCTCTTGAAATCCATCTTCAAAACTACGTAGACTTATATTTTCATCTAAGAAATATTCTGCCTGTTTTAAGCGCTCTCTTGTTGTAGAAGGTTCATTTTCACTTACCGCATCTACCACATAAGGCGAAACTTGATCATCAGGCGCATCATGTGTTTGTGTTAAGCTAAAAACACTTATAAAAATGATATTTAGGAATAATTTAAATTTCACTTGTTCCTAAACTATCTATTTCTGAAAATTGCATATCTCTATGTAAATCCTTTCTTGAATCGTAATACATAAATCCAGTATTGATGTATAGCAAATTAGTTAATATCAATGAAGCTACAATCGAAAGAGAATATATAGAAATAACAAAAATACCTAATAACATTTCACTATTCTCGGCAACATCTGTCGGTTGGAGGAATCCTGCACCACCCAGAACCACCATAGGCACAAAGCTAAAAATTGAAGTGATTACTTGAATTAAAATATACATGATGGCCAACGAACCCCAGTATTTCCAAAAACTTTTACTAGTTGTGGTGTTACGCATCGCATATTGAAAGGATTTAAAAAAGCCCTCGTCTGTATGATAATGATGAAAAAATGCAAAGTTGATGATGTTCATCACTGCCGGAACTAGCAAAAACATTAAAAGAAATCCTATTAAAATGAACATTAAAGCAATTGAAATACTGAAAATAATCAGCATGAACGGCATAAAAATGAAAAGCATTCCTAGGAAGAAAGTTAAAAACTTAGGAATCACACTTTTTAAATCTGCTGTCATTTCATCTATTGAAACCTGATTTACTCCATTTTCTGCAACTCTTTTCATATACAGAACCGGGAACGAATAGGAAACCATGCTTAGCAAAACAAAAATGATAAATGTTATAATACTTACTAAGATAAAAACGCTTGTGTTTTCAGCGAAATAATCCTCAAAGAAAAACTGTTCTCCACCTAAATTACCACCAAACATCTGGCTAAAAAACTCACCATAGCCGATAAAAACAACAACCATTAATAAAATGATTATCAAGCCATTTAGAATAATGTATTTTTTGAAATAATCTCTACCGTATAGCTTAACGAAATCAAAAGTGGCCGAAATTAATTCTCCAAAATCTCTATTTTTATAAAACTGCATGGGCTTTTAATTTTTTATGAACACGAATAGGATAAATAACATAGTAATAGAAAATGAATCCCAAGGTTCCGAAGATGATTATTAAATTTAGAATTAAAGGCATATCAAGGGCATGTCGTGTAACAAAGCCTTCTAAAATACCTGCAATCACCGTAAAGGGAAAAACACTAAGAAATATTTTGAAGGACTTTTTAAAACCTATTTTAAACGAATTAAAGCGTGAATAAGTCTTAGGAAACAAAATTGAAGCTCCCAATATAAATCCCGCCATGGCTTCTATCACCATACCAAAGATTTCAAAAGCTCCATGTATCCAAATTCCACGCATACTGGTTCCCAAAACCTCTTGTTGCTGAAACATGTATTGAAAACTACCTAACATGATGCTATTGTACATTAAAACCAATAAAGTTCCTATTCCACCAAAGATGCCATAAATATAAAGCTTAGCACCTACCATAACATTGTTTTTAATGATTCCAATGGCCGAGCCCCAGGTCGAACCTCCTTCGTAAACCGCAATCGGATTTCCATCTTCAATGTTTTGCTCGGTCATAAAAACATAATCATCCCCAAGAATTAAGCTAACAAAATCTTCATCATAATGCGTTGAAATGACACCAATTCCAACAAAAAAAGTAAAAACTGCAAATGCAAACCACAGAAACTTCCTATATTCATAGGCGATTAAGGGAACTTCTGTTTTAAAGAATTCTACAATCCGATTAGATTCCGTTCTTTTGGTCTTGTAAATTTTCTGATAAATCGAAGTCGCTAAATGATTAAGATATATCTTTGTTTTACTTTTGGGGTAATATGTTTGTGCGAAAGAGAGATCGTTGATAAGATTGATATAAAGAGAAGATAACTCATCTGGATCTTTTTTAGATTTTCCAGTAATAACCTCCTCGATTCCCAACCATTTTTCTTTATTTTGTTTTATGAAAGCAACCTCACGCATACCTCGCTAATTTAATTTAAAATATGAATGTAATTGCAATAAATACCTCACAAAATGTAAATTTAGATTTTAGCGTAGCTAGTCTGGGTGATCGTATGCTTGCTTTTATCATCGATTGGATAGTTAAAATTAGCTATCTAATATTTTTATTTTTCATCTTTAATTATGTTTTGCCGCTGGATAACGTAATTAGAGGATGGGACAACTGGTCTGTTATAGCATTCTTCGGCATCATTCTTTTACCTGTTGAAATATATACTTTGGTTTTCGAAAGTTTGATGGAAGGCCAAACACCTGGTAAGAAATTAGTTAAAATTAAAGTGGTTAAAAAAGATGGTTACCAAGCGAAGTTCAGCGATTATCTTATTCGTTGGTTTTTTAGGTTAGTCGATGTTTTCTTGAGCACTGGATTTGTTGGATTAATGAGCATGATTTTCTCCCCTCACAATCAAAGATTAGGTGGTATGGCCAGTGGAACCGCAGTGATTTCTCTTAAAAGCAATGTGGGCATAAACCACACTATTATCGAAGACTTAGATCAATCTCATCAACCCAGATTTCAACAAGTATTGTCTTTATCCGATCGTGATATGCAAATCATTAAAACCAACTATCAAATGGCCATTCGAAAAAAAGAATATCAAGTAATTAGCAAGTTGGCCCAGAAAATTAGAGAAATTACGAACATTCCAGATCAACGACCTGAAATTCAGGATATTGAATTTATCGCAACGGTGATTAAAGATTTTAACTTCTACACTGGAAGAGAGAGTTAAAAATCTTTTTTGTTAGCTTTAAATTGGATTAAAAATATGGGTATGATTACCCAAAGTAATAATATGCTTAAGGCAATAAAAAAACCTTTACTACTCCCAAAAAACTCTTTAAAAATAGCTCCAGTATAACCCAGTAAGGCTGCAATATCTAACTGTAATAAGATTAAAATTCTAGATAAATCTATGGGATTAAATAAGCTCATGATTAAGGTTGGTTCTTCAAGCGGATATTCTTTGAAAACCATGACAGAAAGCAAGAAAATTCCATCATAAATAACCGCCATAAATAGCCATAGCAAAATAGCATAACCAAAGCCTTTGATTTTGTTTTCATTGCTCAAACCGATGAGATAGGCCAAAGAGGTGAATATTAAGGTTAAAAAACTTCCGGATAAAATCAGCAACAAGAACTTTCCTAGACTAGATGAGTCGAATAATCCATAGGCTACGAAAGGAATTCCTAGCCCTAGGACCAAACTCATCATTAAGGACAAAGAAAGCCCTAGATATTGACCTAAAAATATCTTCGACCGTTTGATAGGCTGTGCCAAGAGTAGTTCCGTGAATTCTCGAGAATCGTAGTAATACATCACTCCGAAAATGGTTGCGATTAAAGGCACCAAAATGATGATGATATTCATTAAGGTAATGATTCCTTTGGATAAGTCGTTGTTAAGAAATAATAGGACAAAGCCCAATACCAAATAAAACGCGAAATAGACATAGCTCCAACGGCTTCGCATTAAATCGTAAAAACTGTATTTCAATACTTTTAGCATGATTTTATTTTTTTGTGCTGATTAAACACTTTGGGCTACACTCTTGTTAGCAGTTAGGAGTTTTGCCATAGCTCTTTCTAGACTTGTTTCTTGGGTTTTCTCGTTCAGACCCTCTAAAGTTCCTTTGTAATAAATAGTGCCTTCGAGTAAGAAAATAATTTCATCTGCCATTTCTTCAACAAAAGAAATAATGTGGGAAGTTATTAAAATCAACTTTCCTTTTGCTTTGGTTTCAAGAATAAGATTTTTGAGATGCAACATCGCCACAGGGTCTAAACCACTGGTTGGTTCGTCTAGAATCACAATAGGAGAATCGAACATAAAAGTTAAAACAAGATTCACTTTTTGTTTTGTTCCACCAGATAGATTACTCAATTTCTTTTTAAGGAAGGGCTGCAAACCAAATAATTCTATGAGAGGAGCTTCATCGGCATCATTACCACGAATATCTTTTATCATTTTTATTAATTCGTGGACTTTTAGGTTTCCAGGGAAGTTGGCAATTTGTGGTAGATAGTCGATATCATTTCGATAAGATGCATTCTTCTCAATATCAATTCCATTGACCGAAATACTCCCTTTATCCTTAATCACCATACCAAGTATAGTTTTGATAATCGTGGTTTTACCTGAACCATTGGGTCCTAAAACGGCATAAATCTTTCCTTTTTCTACAGAAATATTAACACCTTTCAGCACTTCTTGTTTGCCGAATTTTTTATGTAAATCTTTAATTTCTATCATGGGTATGGTTGCATTTTTGGTTTTGCGTCTACCAAATTGTCTGGAGTAAATACAGGTGATACTTTTTCAGAGAAATTGATGATATCTACAAACAAACTTCTCAATAAAATGATCGCCTCAGGAGCTTTCTCAACAATGTAAGCAAAGAGTTTAACAGGGCGATAGGGAATATCTCCAAATCCATCTTTATCTAAATCATAACCTGTGTACTCGCTCCAATAATTTTCATTAAATAAATTATCATTCAAGTTACTGTTGTAGGACATATCGAATGAATTATTAGAAAAATTATTTCCTTTGAAGTTATTGGTATAAGCAGCCCCATGGAATTTAAGTGCCCAACCATTGCTATTGAATTTATTTCCAAAATAATTGATCCTACTCGAGCCTTCTACTTGAACACCTATCGTGTTTTCCTCGAACACATTGTTTAATATTTCGGCATCATTAATTTCTTTCAAAAGAAGGCCATAAGCAGAAGTCCCCCAATTTTTCTTGAAAATATTTTTCTCCATGTGGATTCTTTTTGAGAACATTACTGCCACGCCGGTTCCATTTTCTTTAAATGTATTCCCGAAGTATTTATCATCATTAGAAAACATAAAATGTAGACCATATCGCAAATTGTTATGACTCACATTATCGCGAATGATACAATTATCTGCGAATTCGAAATAAATTCCATCGCGAGCTCCAGAAATATCGTTTCCAATGATTTCAACATAATGAGAATACCATAAATGAATTCCATTTCCAGAATTATACTCGTCTTTTGCTATTCCTTGAATATGGTTATTAAGCACTTTTCCGTTTGAAGATTTAGCTAAATAAATCCCAAAAAACATATCGCGCAGTATAAGGTTTTCGAGTCTAAAGTGTTGCGAGTTTGACACCTTAATAGCCGCCCAATCATTGGTGTAGCTTAATCCTACATTTTGAACTGTGAGATTTTTTAAGCTAACATGATCTGATTTTATATGAAAAATTTGACCTTTCTTCATTCCATCTACAATCACTCCATCTTCTCCAATGATAGAAAGTGGCCGAGTAATTTCGATATCAATTTCGTTATAAGTTCCTTTAGCGACTCTGATTATATCATTATCCTCCGCCATCGCAATAGCAGATTTAATGCTTTTATACTTTTCGTTTGCCCCCACCTTTATGGTTTTTGCCAAACTAAAAGTCAAACCAAACAACAAAAAAATAAGGCTTAGATTTTTCATCCTATTGTACTTATACGTTGAATTAATAAAAACTAATCTCGATTAATTCAATTTTATTTAAAATAGATTAATGTTGAGACATATCGTGCTTGGTTTGCACATTTTTAATACTCTCGAAGTCATAAACCTCTCCGCCATTTTCTGCTTGTGAAGCATCCGCAAGCTCCTTTGTGGAATAAGCCGTAATGTTGGCTCCCATAGGACTAGGCATACTCTCACTCACCAAAAAATAAGATGATTTGGCATCTACCAAAACACCAGGATTATCCATGGTACAAGTCAAAACGTGGGAATAAGCTTTGTCCTGGTTTTCATGGATATAATTAATCATACATTCGCTAGAATCGAATTTGTGCACCTTACCCTTATCCGTAACCAATTCGGTTCCATAGGGTTTATCCATAATATTCATGGAGCAAAAGTCACATTTATCTGATCCAAAATTGATTTCTTTAGGTCCAGAGCTACAAGCCATAATGCTTAGTAGGAATAGACCAAATATAAATTTATACATGATTAAATTTTAATTTAATATTAATTTTTAGCATTTTCTTTCTTACCTATAAAATAAGCTAAGAAAGATAATACAACTCCAACACCCATAAAATAGGCTCCAACCCCAGGATAAGAGTGAGCTACAAAGTTTAAGATTTGTTTACTACCAAAAAACGGAGGTTGAAAGCCCATCGGGTTTCCATCTGCATCGGTAAATTTCATAATGGCATTAGGATCTAAATCGTTTCCGTAATTGCGTTCCCAGATATAGAAATCAATCATACCTGCGGTCGCTAAAATAATCATTAGAATGAACCAACCTAAGAACCATTTATAGTTTTTAAAAGCTCCGATCAAAACACCCGCTAGTGACATAATTCCAATGACAATGGGAAATATAATGAATTCAGGAATCGTTTCTGGAATAAATTTCATTCCTACATAGTGGTTCATTAAGTTGATATTTTTAATATCATCTGGATTATAATCTTGGAATTTATAAATAAAAATATCCATACTTAATGGTCTTGGATACTGTGGCGCTTCGAGTGTAATACTCCAAAGCGGGAATACAAACAAAGCTAGCAGTAACAGCGCAGAGACAATCATTAATATTCTTGATAATTTCATGGGATTTATTTTTTATGTTATTGTAATGCGTCTTTATGGTTGTAATTACAATAGATAATTTTTTAAATAAAAAGGGCAGAAAACTTGTATTAGGTCTCCTGCCCCAAAAACTGAAAAAAGTATATTTTAACTCTTTCTTAGCAAGAAAATCTTACTTTAATTTAGACTTATTCTGACTTTTATTGAGCGTCTTCAGCTTCCTTCTGAGATGCTGCTGCCTCACCTAAACTCCAGTGTAGTGGTGTATTAGATCCTGCTGCAGATACTCTTACATATCCTGCCATCTCTTGGTGTAGAGCCGAACAGAAATCTGAACAATAGAATGGCCAAACTCCAACTTGTTTTGGTTCCCATAGTAAAGTTTCTGTTTGCCCTGGCATAATTAATAGCTCGGCATTATTAGCACCAATCATAGCAAACCCATGTGGTACATCAAAATCTTGCTCAAGATTGGTAATATGGAAATAAACCTTATCGCCAACTTTAATTCCTTCGATATTATCTGGCGAGAAGTGAGATCTAATCATCGACATATAAACATGTACTTCGTTCCCATTTCGCTCTACCCTACCTTCACCATCAGATTTAATACTATGTGGATGCTCATTCTCCTCTAATTTGAAATACTTAACCGATTTATCCATTAACATTTCTGCTGGCAGTGCACCTGCATAGTGAGGCTCACCAATGGTCGGGAAGTCTAATAATAACTCCATTTTATCACCTGTAATGTCAAATAGCTGAGCCGAATGCGCTAACTCTGGACCTGTTGGTAGATATCTATCCTTAGTAATCTTGTTCATAGCAAGTAGATATTTACCATAAGGTTTTCTTGTGTTACCACCTGGTATCATTAAGTGACCTGGAGAATAATAAGTTGGTTTTCTATCCAACACCTCCCAAGTACCAACCTTCCATTTTACAACTTCAGATGAAATAAAGAAGGTTGTATAGGCATTTCCTTTACCATCAAACTCTGTATGCAATGGACCTAAACCTGGTTGTTTAACCGTACCTGCCAATACATCCTCAAAATTCAAGATTGGAATACCATAAGCATCACCATCAAATTTCTTATTCTCAATAGCATCAATCATTTTAGTGAATGAGTGAACTGTTAAGTCAGCTGATAATTTTCCATTACCAACAATGTACTCACCTGTTGGATCAACGTCACAACCATGTGGAGACTTTGGTGTAGGAATAAAGTAAACTAAACCTGGAACATCTGCTGGATCGATTACTCTTACTTCTTTTTTCCATTCTGTGGTCGCCATATGCGTTTTTTCATCATATTTATTATGAGCGTAATTCGCAGGAACCGTTTTGAATTTTCCATCTTTTATTGCTTGCTCTGCTACTTTCCAGTTAACAGCTGCAATAAAATCTTTGTCATTTTGAGACGCGTTCACCTCTTGTAGTGTATGTGCCTCTTCTGTATTATAAGTAGTAAAGAAGAACCAACCATGTGATTTATCTCTACCTGGGTGAGCTAGGTCATAATTGAAACCTGGCATTAGAATTTGGAAAGAGATATCCATTTCACCCGATTCTTGATCTACTGATAAGAAAGACATACTTGCTTTGAAGTTACCTTTGGCCTCGTTGATTGGCATATCTTTTTGAGGCGTTGGCACAGCAAACCTTGTATTAGCCACTACATACTCCGTGTTTTCTGTAATAAATGAAGATGAGTGGTTACCAGCACTATGTGGTAGCTCAATAACTTCAACAGTTTCAAATGTTTTAAGGTCGATTCTTGCAATACGCGGTGTATTGTTACCATTCATAAATATCCATCTACCATCGATTTCCCCATTTGTTTGAGATAAATCTGGGTGGTGTGCATCATCCCAAGGAACAAATCCATAAGATGTCATAAATAATGGTTTGGTTTCCTCATTGTACCCGTATCCTTTTTCTGGATCTTGAGAGAAAACTGGAATTACCTTAAGCAATCTACCAGATGGTAAACCATAAACTGCTAATTGACCACTGAATCCTCCTGATAAAAAGGCGTAGAATTCATCATACTCACCTGGAGCAACATACACTCTCTCTGCAGCGTTGCTTGCTATGGCTCCTGAACCTTGGCCTGTTTTCGCGTCTCTTTTTTGATTACAACTCACCATTAAGGAACTTGTAAACAACAATAAAAACACTTTAAATAAAATTCGATTGTTTCTCATATGTTTGTTTTTTGATTTTATTGAATATAAACCTTATTTAAGGCATATCATAATTATTCAATCGTTCTAATATATTCTAATACTTGTCGAGCTTCTTCTTCGGTTAAATTTTGGTTTGCCATTGGCGCACCATTAGCCTCTATTAATAGTTGTTTGGCGATAGGATCCTTCGCTGTCATTTCTTCTGGATTCAAGATCATATTCATAGCCCATTCTGGTGAACGACGATCTAATAAACCTTTAGGTGCGGGCCCAATAAATTTCTCAGCCGGCTTGTGACAAGCAGTACATTTTGCTTCATATATGGTTTTACCCTTTGCTGCCATATCTTGGTCAATCGTTTCAGGTATTTCAAGTGATTTAACCGGCCCAATTCCTTTGTTAGACATTGGGTCATTTGAATCTGCTACTTCTGGCGCATCTAGCTGTGGCGCTGATTGCTCCGTTGTTCTGTCTTTTGCATAATCTGGTGCTTCTTCCTTTCCACCACAACTAATGATAAACATACTTGCCATTGCGCTTAATACAATTACTTTTTTCATAATTATTATTTTTATTGTTTTAATTTCTATTACAAATTTACGTCAACTACCAAGACTGATTTATGACTGCAATCACAAACCAACCCAAATGGATATGACATTTAGCACATAAAAGACTAATTTATCTTTTAATATCTCGTACTAAGTTAAATAAAAAAAAAAGGATATCAAAAATAAACTTTACGTTTTCTGATTTCTAAAAGCCCTTCCTGCTCCATTTGTTTAATGGTACGTATTACAGTTTCTACTCTTAGCGCTGTAAGATTTCCGATTTGTTGACGCGTCAAGCTAATTTCTTCTCGATCTTCTTTTGTTTTCAATTGATCGAATAAAGTCAATATTCTGTGCTGAGGATCATGGAGTGAAATCTCTGAAGACATAATAGATTTGAAGTAAATAATCTCACTTAAACCTTTAACTATAGCTTTTAAGAACTGTGGTTTATCATCTAATAATTGGAAAAAGCAATTTTTATTTAATTTCAAAATTTCCACATCTGTTTTGGCTACTGCACTAGAAGGATAAGGCTTGTCTATGAATAAAGGCGGAGTACCCAGGGCTTCGCCACCCTCAAAAATTTTATGCGTAAACTCTTTTCCTCCTTCGCTTAACGTATAAATTCGGACTGTGCCTTTTAGTAAAAACAAAAATGATGTAGGATTTTCTCCAGCTTCAAATATAAATTCACCCTTTTCTAGTTTTTCTACTACAGCGCCGTATTCTATTAATAAATCCTTATTCATATGCTTTGGAATTGATATAAAACTAAGCTCTATATCCTTATTTCCCAAATTGAATTAAAAGATAATTTCTAAAAAGTAAAAGCCTCAAATTTCAAAATAAAATATGAGGCTTAGAAATTTTTATAAAGCTTATTTAAACTTAAGACTTTTCTTCGCTATTAATAAATTTATTCACCAATCCTTCCGAAACACCCATATTACTATATCCACCGTCATTGTATAAGTTTTGTAATGTAACACGCTTAGTAAAGTCACTAAACATCATCACACATAAATCTGCACAATCATCTGCTGTTGCGTTTCCTAAAGGAGAAACTTCATCTGCAATCTGCAAGAATCCGTCAAATCCAGAAACACCTTGTCCTGCTGTAGTAGCTGTAGGAGATTGAGAAATCGTATTCACACGTACTTTCTTTTCTTTACCCCAGTAATATCCAAAGCTTCTAGCAATAGACTCTAAGTATGCTTTGTTATCTGCCATGTCATTGTATCCTGGGTAAACTCTTTGGGCCGCGATATATGATAAGGCAAGAATACTACCCCAATCATTCATACAATCTTTGTCCCAAGCGGTACGCATTACTTTGTGGAAAGAAACCGCAGAAATGTCCCATCCTTTGGTCAACCAATCGTAGTTCATTTCGGTGTAGTGCTTACCTTTTCTTACGTTAATACTCATTCCAATAGAGTGTAAGATAAAGTCAATTTTACCGAATTTTTCGATAGCAACATCAAACAAGTTACTTAAATCTTCCATAGATGTAGCATCTGCTGGTACCACTTCGCTACCAGTATCTTCTGCCAACTTATTGATTTCGCCCATACGTAATGCCACTGGAGCATTGGTTAGAACAAATTCGGCACCTTCTTCGTGACATCTCATGGCTGTTTTCCATGCAATTGAATTTTCATCTAATGCGCCGAATATTATTCCTTTCTTTCCTTGTAAAATTCCCATATGATTTGAATTAATCGTTAAATTTAAATGTTTGTTGCGAAAGTGCCAAAACTCTGTGCTAAGTCTAGCCTAAAAATTAGTTTATAAATTGAACTTGGCCTCTATGATTGGTCTATTAAACACATGAGAAACAATCTCTAACTTATCATTTTGAAATAAAAATAAATCATCGATAAAGAAAAATGTAAAGTGTTGTGATTCCACATCAAAAATCCCGAAAGCTTCCTTTTCTTCGCTCCATAAAACAACACCTTCTCTTCGCATTCTCATGTCATTTATTTTGTAAGATACAATATCATACTCATAAATCATTCGGTTCATTTTGTCTAAAATACCCACCGATAAATCTACATGCGTATATTTCTGATCAGATTTTAGCCAAAACCAAGGATATTTCCCAGTAAAGAGTATGCCATCTTTGGTTTCTTCGGCATAACCCACAATGGTTTTGTCATCTCTTAATCTATATTTCTTAGTTTTAATTCGCACGGCACAAAAGTAAAAATTAATTTCGAAAACTAAGTTGATAGCCCTAATCAAGCAAATTGTATATTTGCAATAATCCAAATATTAGTTTGAAAAAAGCAGTAATTTTTTATAAAAACACCGACAACATAGGAGACGACGTTCAAACCTATGCCGCCTGGCAATTGTTGGGTGGCGCTGATTATTTTCTAGATCGTGAATCTCTACACAATCCAGACATCGACGAAAATGTAAAATTACTTTGCAATGGCTGGTTTATGAAAAATCCAGAAAATTGGCCGCCGCATAAAGATTTAGACCCATTGTTTATATCTATGTATATAGACCATAAGCATGGTTGTTATGAGAAAATGTTGTCTCCAGATCTTGTTCCCTATTATCAAAATCATGCACCAATTGGTTGTCGAGACAAAAACACGTTGAAATTATTTAAAAATTTAGGGGTAGATAGCTATTATTCTGGGTGCATAACCTTGACTTTACCGAAATACACAGGTGAGAGAACAGAAGAAATTCTTTTGGTAGATCCATTTGTTAAGATTTTTGATAAAAAATATACGGAAACTCAAATCAATCGATTAATTCCAGAAAAATTTAAAAATAGAATTTGTGTTATTACTCATCATGATTTCGAGATGAAACATTTATCCATAGAAGAAAGAATGGAAAATGTAGAGAAATTATTAGAGCGATACGCCAAAGCAAAACTCATTATCACGTCGCGTATTCATTGTGCTCTTCCAGCAACGGCAATGGGAACTCCAGTTTATTTTATGGATGTTGGTTATGACAGAAAACAAGCACACGATAGATTAGAAGGTTTGTTGGATTTGTTTGAAGTTGTTGATGACACACATTTCCCAGTGAGCAGTAATCAACCTTTGACTAAGATTCAACGCAAGTTGGGTTTATATTCTAAGTCAGCAATAAAAGAAAATCTTATTGATTTTGATTTAAAACCAGAAACGATGAAGAAGTTTGAAAATAATTTTAAAAAGGCTTCTCTTTTGGCTGACGGAATTAGATTTAAAGTGAAGGAATTCTTTGATGAAAACTAAGAAAATCCTTTGAAAAATTCATTTTATACGTGCTTTAATTTGCAGTATATTTGCAATTCATGAAAACGTGGAAGGATTATCTTGCCCTACCTTTTATTGGGCTTATCCGCTTATATCAGTTATTAATTTCTCCTTGGTTGGGTAGCAATTGTCGTTATAATCCGACTTGTTCTCAATATGGTATTGAAGCTTTTAAAAAACATGGTGTTTTTAGAGGGGGATGGCTAACTATTAAGCGAATTTCTAGTTGTCATCCTTGGGGTGGAAGTGGTTATGATCCTGTTCCAGAAAAAGAATAAAAAATTATGATAGAATTGATGGGGTATTTCACCTATGGAGGTTCAGAAGGTATCGATTTAGGCTTTCTAACTTTGCATTATTATAGTCTTATGTGGATTGTTGCCTTTGTTTTAGGTTGGTTTATCATGGCCAAAATCTTTAAAATAGATGGAGTTTCAAAGGATTTATTAGACCCTTTGTTCTTATACACTTTTGTTGGAGCGATTGCGGGTGCTAGATTAGGTGAATATTTATTTTATGATCCTATGGCTTTTATAGAACGACCGTTGGAAGTTTTTTTACCGATTGTTTACTCACCAGGTGACTCTTGGCTATTCTTGCAAGATTATAAATTCGTTGGATTCATGGGCTTGGCCAGTCATGGTGCGGCTGTAGGTTTATTAATTGCGATGTATTTGTTTACACGCAAGCATTTAAAGGGCAAATCTATGCTTTGGATGGTAGATCGATTGGCTATTGTTGTACCTATTGGAGGAGCTTTCATTCGCGTTGGTAACTTCATTAATTCAGAAATTGTGGGTAAACCTAGCGATGTAGCATGGGCGGTTTTATTCCAAAATCAAAGCCCTGATTATGGTCCGATTGTTCCTCGACATCCCGCACAATTATATGAGGCGATTGCTTATGTAATTTTATTTGGAGTTATGTGGTACATCTATAGATATACGAAGAAGAAATATCAGTCAGGCTTTTTATTCGGATTTTTCTTTATGGCATTATGGCTTATACGTTTCACTATAGAGTTCTTTAAAGAAGATCAAGGTGTAGAATGGGTAGCGGACACATTAGGGATGAGTCTTAATAATGGTCAGGTATTGAGTATTCCTTTGATTATATTAGGAATCATTATATTAGCAACTTCTAAATACAGAATTCAAGATGAAAATAATTTTTAATTTATTATTTATATTGGTTTTAATGTTTACTTTTTCTTGTAAAACCGAAACTGAAAGTTCTACGCAAGTTGATAGAAATGAGCCAATCAATATTGAGTTCATTAAACAAGGTGAGCTATCTTTAATCAACAATGATTCTATTATCAAAAAGCTAGATATTGAGCTAGCAAAAACAGATAATAAGAGAGCTATTGGTTTAATGAATCGTAATTTTTTGGAAGAAAATCAGGGAATGTTGTTTATTTTTCAAGAGGATAACACGAGTGGATTTTATATGAAAGACACTAGAATCTCATTAGATATCATCTACTTAGGCGAAGACAGCACGGTGATTTCCATTTCTAAAAACCGCCAACCTTTTGATTTAAAATCTGAAGGAGCGCCTTCACCTTATCGTTATGTATTAGAAGTAAACGGAGGTATGTCTGATGCTTGGGGCATTAAAGAAGGAGTGACCAAAATCAATTGGACAGAAAACTTGTAATTTACTTACAAAAAAGCTTTAGATTGAAATACTAATTAAAAATTGTAAAATATGAAAATGTTAAAAGAATTTAAGGAATTCATTATGACCGGAAACGTTATCGATCTGGCTGTAGCTGTTATCTTAGCAGGTGCTGTTGGTTTGGTTGTTAACGGTTTTGTTTCAGACATCATGATGCCTGTTGTAGGACATTTTTCTGGTGGGATGGACTTTGCTGATATGAAAACAGTATTAGACCCTGCAGTAGGTGTTGAAGGTGAAGAAGGATATAAACCTGAGAATGCTATTTACTATGGTAGATGGATCAACTCTATCATTAACTTGATTACAGTTGGTGCCGTATTGTTTATGATTGTAAAAGCTTATAACAAAATAAGAAAACCAGAACCTGAGGCAGCTCCTGCAGGACCTACTCAAGAAGAGTTATTAGTGGAAATCAGAGATTTATTAGCTAAGAAATAAATTCTTAACATTATAAAATAGAAGCCGAATTGAGAAATCAGTTCGGCTTTTTTTATGGAGATAATTATTTCGCAAGCTAGCGTGTTAAATTCATTAAATATGTGTTTTACTTGTTTAAAGACATAGACGCAAGATTGAATGCAGCCCGGATGGCAGCGGCATTGGACGGACTACAAGCATCTACAAAAAACAAGAGAAAAGAGTGGCGTGCTTGCACAAACTCCTTTTCTCTTGAGTTTTTGTATGCTTGTAGGTTGTACAATACAGCGAACAGCCGAAATTGCTGCCCTATAAGAAAAAAATGAATGAAATGTTTTGAATTCCCTTATAAATACTACAGAGTGTTTTATGCTTTAGCTTTCTTACCTTAACAGGCTTTTATAAGCTGTTCTTAGATCTTAAGATTGTAGCCATTAGAAAGTTTAAAGTAGGTTCTGGGGATAATAATCTGAAATCAAATAATTGAGTTTATTCAACAAAAAAAAGCGTCAACTATTTCCGATGAAAATAATTGACGCTGTATGATAAAATTTATTGTCGCTTCTTAATAGCCGAAATAGAATGGATTTCCGAAATCAAATCCTAAGCTGATAAGGTGCCCGTCGCCAGCTTCTTTTGAGATATCGGTTAATCCCATTTTGTATGCATAGCCTAAACGAAGTTTACCAATTTCTAGGTTGATAAGTGGCGTAAGACTTAAGGTTTGTGTTCCTGTTTCGTCCATGTCTGTTCTATAGTTTACACCTAACCTCACCGCATTGTGTCCCATCGCAAACCTAGAGCGCATAGTGATATCTAATTGTCGCTCTGAGTTGGAGTTAAGATTCATTAAAACCGATGGCTCTAATTGGATTCCATCTGCAATATTCCACTTATACCCTGCTTGAAAATAATACCAAGTTGGAAGTGGCTCGATAGAGTTCACAATAGGTCTGTTGTCACCCAAAGGCATATCTAACACTGAAAATCCTACATAAACACCATTGTATTGTACGTTGGCTCCTAAGTTAAAATAAGACAGGAAATAACTTGTGTCTTGTAGATAGGGGTCTTCTGGATGTTGTGCATTCCATTTTGTTCTGTCAAAAACCTGAGAGATTCCGTTGTATGAAAGACCGAATGAGAATTGATTTTCATCTTGGTCGTCATAGTAGCTGAAGCCATCTCCAATGGGAATATGGTAAGCTGCCGAAACATTTACACCTCTAAGACTAGTAGCACCGTTTCTATCATTAAATGCATGAAAACCTGCTGCTAATCGATTAGACACACGTCCATGAGCACTCAATGTTTGCGTTGATGGCGCGTCTTCTAATCCTGCCCATTGAGAATAATGTGTTCCTCGAACTTTCAAGATCTCTGCATTGGATCCAGCAAATGATGGATTTATTAGATAATTGTCGGCCACCAAATAATGCTCGTAGAATGGTAAGCCTTCCTGTGCATTTATCTGTTGTACAAACAACAAGCAAAAGGTGGCGAATAATATATTTTTAACTCTCATTATCAATTTCTCATGTTCTTTTCAGATTCTACAAATATAGTTTTCTTGATGAAATTGCCCATATCTTTGTTATTCAAAAACACTTTCATAACGTAATTATTTATAAAAGATTGCTTTATCTATTCTTAACAGTGATATGACCCGTTGTATTTCTACCGTCGGCAAGTTCTAGCAAATACCAATAATCTCCTGATGGTAATGTTCTACCATGTGAAGTTCCATCCCATTTGAAGCTTGTTTTCTCATTCGAAGATTCTTCTTGGAATAAAAGCTTACCATAGCGATTGTAAACCGAGAAAGTAGATTTTTGCACATTCCCTGCTTCGTCTCTAAAGGCATCCATAAATGGAACAATGAAATAATCATTTAGTCCGTCACCATTTGGTGTTATCACATTCGCAACATTTAATACTAGGGTTGACATTCCAACACCATCACAACCTGCTACCACAGATCTCACCATTACATCGTACATACCTGGCGCTAAGTTGTCGAATGTTGGGCTTTGCTGCCAATCTATACCGTTGATAGAGTATTCGAAAGGCCCGTCACCAGATGCTACTACTGTAATACTATTATTGGTTGTATTTAAGCTTGTAATAACTGGCACCGCAATCGACTCAAACTCAACCGTAGTATCGTTTGAACAAGTTGTATTTGGATCTGTAACGGTTAAAGTAATGGATTGATCACCTGCTTCGCCGTCAAGTTGAACCGTCTCACCATTTCCTAAAACATTTCCTAATCTATCTTTCCATTCGTAGGTTAAATCAGGATTAAATCCTTGTGCCGAAATAACGAGCGAATCCGTTGCACAAAACGCAGTAGTTGGTGCTAGGATTTCCGCTAAAGGAATTGGGCTAATTACCACATCGAATTGCGTTATAGATGGACATTTACCATCAGCAACAACTCTAACATAAACCGTACCTGCTGCTAATTGCGCATTATCTGGATTGATTGGGTTTCTATCATTTTGAGCATCTGCTTCACTTGTATGATAAGAAATCCAATGGTTGGTATTCTCGTTAGTTACTAAATCGGCCATTGAAGTTAAATCAAAAGTTCCCGTTCCAAATCCGTCGTCACAAGCTTCTAAAGGTTCGATATTAGTATTTACTTGTGTTTGCTCTCCAGGAGTTAAAATCACAGATGTATAGTTAACACAAGCGTTTGCTGTCCCTGTTTCCTCTACTCTAACAAATACTTCGAAAGGCAATGTTGTGATATTGTTTGCATCTACTTGAGTAAATACATCATTGTCATTTTCTGCACCTACCTGTGAGTTGTGATATGAAATAGATAATCCCGCTGTTGAATTGACGACAATATCATCTAAATCTCCTAATGTAAAGGCATATCCACCATCAAACTCAGGATCACAAACTTGGAATTCTAAGTTAGTATTTACCGCTGGCAAATCCTTAAGCTCTAATTGCAATTCTGTAATCGAATTACAGTTCTGATCATTAGAAACTAATACATAAATTGTAGTAGAACCCGAATCAAAGCTTGTTGGGTTAGCAATGTTATTTGCATTGGAATCTATTGCATCTTGCTCAGTTAAATAATAAGCAAATGTGAAGGCAGCATTATTTGCTAAGATATCATCATTGGCTAGGGTTAAATCCCATACTTCGGTATTATCTTCATCAATATCACATAATTCTAGTGTTGCTGGTGCTAAAGTTAATCCTTCATCTACTATCACATCAAATTGGGTGATTGCAAAACAACCTTCAGCATTCTCAACCCTAACGTATACAGTAGTTGTACCCGTATTGAAGCTGTGATCTGTTGGGGTATTAATTAATGGCGTACCATTTCCTGCATTTTCTTCTGTTGTATGATAAGTAACTGTTAATCCAGCGTCTCCACCAGTAATTACATCTTCGTGGATTGTAATATCAATCGACTCTGATCCATCATCGAATAAATCACACACCTGAATATTATCTGGCATGTTGGCTACCGGTTGATCGTTGTGGTTAAGTGTTAATTCAGTCACCGCAAAACACCCGTTAGCATCCTCCAATCTTACATAAATAACTTCCCCATCAACTGTACTTGTATATTGAGTTGGGTCGGCAACCTGATCGGCTGTATCATTATTTTCAGCTCCCGTTAGGCTTGTAAAATATGATAAGTTAATTCCATTTTGTCCATTCAATAAATCAGCATCTGCATCAGTTAAATTAAAGATATAGTTTCCATCAGCATCAGCACAAATAGCTAAATTCGCTGGCGTAATTTCAGGACCTGCATTTAAAACCAATTCGATAGTTGTCATTTCCTCACAACTATCAGCTGTGCTAACTACCACCCAAACTGTAGTAGCTCCCGATTCAAACAACGTAGCATTTGCAATGGCGTTATTTCCGTCGATAGCGTCCTGTTCTGTAGGGTAATGCGTAAATGTAAAGCTTGCTGAGTTTGGAATTATATCATCACTTACCTGTGTAAGATCAAAAATCTCTAACCCATCATCTCCAACATCACATAAAGTAATTGTTGCTGGCGTAAGCTCTAATCCCTCTAATAATGCAACTGGCATAGTCAACACCTTATAACATCCATTTCCATCTAAAATTACAATGAAAATCTCTGTTGTATCTGGTGTTAGGCTATAAGCAGTTGGATCGGCAATAGCATTATCTGTATCATTTTGGCTAGCGTCGTCATAATTTTCATAATAAACAAAAGTTACATCTGGCGCACCACCTAATATATCCTCTTCGCTACCTGTTAAATCAACCACCTCAACACCTAATTCCTCTGTATCACAGAACTGAATTGGGTTATCGAAAACATAGGCCGTTGGTCCATTGTTCACTTCAAGCGTAAGCTCAGCGATTCCATAACAACCTTCTTCGGTTTCAATTCTCACCCAAAGCGTAGTAGTAGTGTTAATAGCGTAATCTGTAAGATTGGTTCCTGTTAAGAACTGATCGTTTCCATCTTCTGCGTCTGTTTGATTCTCATAATAGTAAATATCATAAAACTGCCCAGCCAAGAAATGTTCATTAAAGGTGTTTAAATTATAAACTACCTCTGTAGCATCTGGAGCTATACATTGTGTTTCAACCAAGTCTTCTGGCTCTAAATCTGCCAAGAAATCTAATGTTAAATCAAACACAGAGTGACAACCATTGGCCTCGTCTTCTACTCTAACATATATTGTTCTTGAGCCTGAAGTATACGTCTCTGGGCTCTCAATCAAAGCAGCTTCTACTCCCATATCCGCAGCTCTTCGGTTGGTATAATATCCTTGAATCACCCAATCTGGCTGTCCGTTTGTCACTAAGTTAGTGTAAGATGGTAAGTTCCAAATGGTTTCACCCGATCCATCTACATCACATACTTCAACAACAATATCCTCAACTTCTGGAGAGTCATAATCAAAAGTAATATCAATTCTATCTGATACAACTACTGGATCTTGACCACAAATTTCATAAGTTACAACAACTGTATAGAATGTATCTTCAGTTGGATAAATATCTAAGTTTCTAGTTTGTCCTACTAAAACATCATTTTCATCAAACCATTCAATCGAAACTGCCATTTCATCACCATCTGGAATAAATCGCCAAGCCTCGTTTTGAGCTGACCAGCTGCTTGTGTTTCTTCCAGGTGCAACGGCATATTGACCATAATTCGGCCCTTGAATCCCTACCAATCCAACTCCTTCATTAAAAGAACAAATATCTTTGTTCTGAATATAGACATCTATATAGTTAGATCCTTCCCACAAAACAATCTGCTGGGTAGTCCTTGAACTCGTACAACTATACATTGGAATATCGTAATAATTCACAACAAACATTCTACAAGGATATTCCCCTTGAAAACCATATGAAAACTGGGAATTACCTGTATTATCCGCTGGATAATAAAGATCATGATATGCACCATTAATCGTATTTAACATATGCTGATTTGCACTAGCTGGCGTAATTGGTAATGTTGATCTAAAACCGTATTGATCACAGCCAAAAGTATAACAGCGATCTCCATCAAAATTAAGTCTACCATTATCGCCAACCTGTACTTGAGATTGGACAGTGCCAAAAAAACAAAAACTGAAAGCTGGTATATCCCCCGATGCCGCAGGGAAATTCGTAGCAGGAGCCCATGAATCATCTGTTTCGATACTAATTCCCGCACCCTCATTTATTGGATAGGGTGGTTGAAAAGGAATTGACTGCACGATATAGGAAGTTGTTTCTTTCATGGGCGCATAATCCGCACGTAATCTCATTCTACCACCATCTTCTAGAGGATAGTTACAATTAACGATTACATCACTCGAATTTTCGATAAAATCCACGCCAGTTACAGAAGGACAAGGAACGTTGCTGTCAAAGATAACTCTAACTAAAAATGTATACGATTTCGTACAATCTGGATCTCCGGATCCATCGGTAACAGTAAATGTAACTGTGTAAGTACCTGCATCTGTATAAGAATGCGTTGCATCAGTACCTGTAGCTGTTGTACCATCTCCAAAATCCCAAGCATATGTAGCTCCTGTAGCATCTTGTGAGAACTCTGCGCTTCCTGCAAAGGTCACCGTTTCTCCTTCCAATACAGTTACACCACCACTCTCGTCCATTTCTGGTATGGTTGTTACGTTAGGCGTAATAGCTTGACATGGTACACCACAACTAATTTGCGCTGACCATCCTGGACCAGGACCAACTGCATCCGAAATAAATTCAATGGTTAAACATCCACTTGGGTTAATAGATAAATCCGAAGCATGGATTCCATTTTCCTCTCCTGGGCGCATACCACCGATGTAGGTTCCAATGAGAGGTGCTGTCGTATCATCTCCATCGTAAATATTCATATAATCTGCTCCCGAACGGGTCATGGCCAAAATATCATCGAATGTAAGAATCGTTGCATTATTTGGCTCGGTAGTTCTATCAGGACAAATGGTAAACACTAAGTTTTCATTATTCTGGAACGGGTTAGCCGGACCACCTGAATCATAGAAAGCCCCTGAACAGGTTGTAACACTTCCATTTTCCATCCAATATTCTTGGGCGTTTATGAAGGTAAATAATATGATGAAGGGTAAAAGTAAAAGTCGTTTCATTATAATATTTATTTTCGCTCTTTTTTAGCTTGAGGTAAAATCGTTATGTAATGATTTCCCAATTTATATGTCTCTTTTTTCTCTGGATAAAAGTTTATCGCATATTTTAAAATGTTAAAAGACTGCGGTGAATATTGCATATCATGCGTAAGATTTGGATTATACACATTATACAAGTCTACCGTAGTCAAGTCTTTAGCATTTCTTAAAACATTAGAACCTTGAGCCTTTTCATAAGGAATTAGCTCTACTTCAATTCGATTTCTAACTAAGTCCTTGAGGTTTCTTAGCAAAGACGGTCTTTCTTTGACATAGGTTGCGTTAGAACCATAAACTTGTTCAAATTTAATTTTTTCATTTGAATTTAAAGGAGCTTCTACATTGTCAGGAAAATGCACGTGCGTTTGCTGTGCGCTAAGCATTCCTGTAACAATGAAAAGGGTTGCGAGTAAAAATCGTTTCATTATATACTTTTAGTGTAGTTAACAAATATAAACATCTTGCCTTAATTAAATAAAATATTTGTGCTTTTATTGTGTGGTTAATGTTAATTAGGCTACTTTTTTAACAAAGCCTCTATTTAAATTTCAACTTTAACATTAAACCTTTCCAATTTTGAACTGTCCAATACACGAATCACTAAAAAACAATAAAATGAACAAGTCCTTAATACTATTACTGCTTGTATTATTTACACTAGGTGGAATAATGAATGCACAGCATCGAGATGGAGATCACAAAAAAGAAAAAGGCGAGATGCTTGAAAAAATGAAAGAAAAGTTAGGTTTATCAGACCAACAAGTATCTAAAATAAAGGCGATTGATGCCAAATACCAATCTCAAGAAGACGCTTTAAAAGCTAAAGCTAAAACCTTAAGAGATCAACATAAAGAACTTAGAGCCAAAAAAAGAGAAGAAATTGATCAAATTTTGACAGCAGAACAGAAAGAAAAAGTGAAGAGCATGAAGAAAAATAGAAATAAACGCGACATGCATCGACATAGAAATAAGAGTCCTGAAGGAGTAAAAAGATAATTATTTTTGTTTTCAATTTAAATAAAAGAGTCCGCTATTATAGCGGACTCTTCGTTTCTTACTAAAAAAATTTACTTAATAAGCTTTGGCAAATAAAACTCTTTGCGTACTCGGTTTTCCTGAGTAAACACATGTACCTTTTTCTTGTTTAGCATCTAAAGGAATACAACGTATGGTAGCTTTTGTCAATTCTTGAATTTTGGCTTCAGTTTCAATAGTTCCATCCCAATGAGCGGATAAGAAACCTCCTTTATCTTCTAGCACTTTTTGGAATTCATCCCAATCATTCACCTCTGTGATATGAGCGTCTCTATAGATCTTCGCCTTATGATAAATATTTTCATCAATTGAGTTCAATAAAGCCGGGATTACATCTTCTAATCCATCTAAACTAACAAATTCTTTGGTGAGATTATCTCTTCTAGCTACCTCAACCTGACCTTTTTCCAAGTCTCTAGGACCTACTCCAATCCTAATCGGAACACCTTTTAATTCATATTCAGCGAATTTCCAACCTGGTTTTTGCTTATCATCATTGTCGTATTTTACACTAATTCCCTTTTCTTTAAGCGACTTAATAATAGCTTCAGATTTTTCATCTACCAATGCTTTTTGCTCATCATTAAAGTATATAGGAACAATAACCACTTGAATCGGCGCCAAAGTAGATGGTAACACCAAACCTTTGTCATCTGAATGCGTCATGATTAAAGCTCCCATTAATCTTGTAGAAACACCCCAAGAAGTCGCCCAAACATATTCTTGCGTTCCCTCGCTAGTGGCATATTTAACGTCAAATGCTTTAGCAAAATTCTGCCCCAAAAAGTGAGAAGTTCCAGCTTGCAGAGCTTTTCCATCTTGCATTAAAGCTTCGATACAATAAGTATCCTCTGCGCCAGCAAACCTTTCAGATTCAGATTTAACCCCTTTTACGACTGGCAGTTTCATATAGGATTCAGCAAAATCGGCATAAACATTTACCATTTGAACAGTTTCGTCGATTGCTTCTTGCTTAGTTGCATGCGCGGTATGTCCTTCTTGCCATAAAAACTCTGTGGTTCTTAGAAACAAGCGTGTTCTCATTTCCCAACGTACCACATTGGCCCATTGGTTAATCATGATAGGCAAATCTCTATAGGATTGAATCCAATTTCTATAAGTACTCCAAATAATTGCTTCTGAAGTGGGTCTTACGATTAATTCTTCTTCTAATTTCGCGTCTGGATCAACCATCAACTTTCCTGGCTGGTCTGGATTAGATTTAAGTCTGTAGTGAGTTACAACTGCACATTCCTTAGCAAAACCTTCGGCATTGGTTTCTTCGGCCTCGAACATATGTTTGGGGACGAATAACGGAAAATATGCATTTTGATGTCCAGTTTCTTTGAACATTTTATCTAATTGTGCTTGCATTTTTTCCCAAATGGCATAACCATAGGGTTTAATGACCATACAACCTCTAACCGCCGAGTTTTCGGCCAAGTCTGCCTTAACGACCAACTCGTTGTACCATTTGCTATAATCTTCTTCTCTTGAAGTTAATTTTGCCATAAATATTCTTTAATCTCTTTAGTAGTACCTGCCTTAACATATCATGGCACTACTTTTGTTTTATTATAAACAGTTTGCAACTATATGCAAATTTAATTAAATTACTAACTTTACATGCAATAATTCTACAAGATGAAACCAATAAAATACAACTACGACCAAATCTTTAAAAAAATCCTTCCCGTTGGAATGATTTTATTTGGAGTAACATCATGCTCGGTTTCTCAACAAACAGTTGGAGAAAACGACGGAATATATTATGATCCATCTTCTCAGCCAACTCAACAAGTTGCAGTAGAAGATAGAGAATATCAACAAAACGATGAGGTTTACACTTATCAAGAAGAACAGCCTATTCGAATGGGCGGAAGATATTTCGATGAGGGCGGAAACGCACCAGAAACATCTCAAACTACACAAGAATCTAAATCATATAATGACGATAGGGTAATTGTTACTAACGATAGCAATGGAAATTATAATGATTGGGGAGACTATCAAGGTGTAGAAATTCACGTTAATAACTACTACGGACCTAACACTTATAACTGGAACCGCAGATTTTACGGAAGTTGGTACGGACCTTACAGAGGTTTTGGATTGAACTTTGGCTGGAATTCTTGGGGGTATAGTCCTTTCTATTCTAGTTACTATGGTTTCGGATATCCTCACTTTGGTTATGGATATGGATATAGCGGATTCTATGGTCCTTTCCATCCATATTATGGACCTTACTACTACGGTAGCTATGGTTATTATGGTCACCCATATTATTCAGGATATTATGGAAGTCCATATTACAACAACTACTATGGCGATAGAGTAATGAGAGAAATTTATAGAGGTAAAGGAATTCAAAACGGAATCACGAGAGATAATGTTGCTGGAAAGAGAAATGTAAATAGAACTAATTCTGGGGTAACAAGAGATAATGCCTCTTTAGCACCTAACTCTCCTACTAGAACTAGAGCTACAAGTACTGTAGATGATAATCAAATTAGAACAACGCCAACTAGAAATTCTAGAAATCAGAATGTTTCAAGTGATATAAATTCAAATCCGGTTAGAATTAGACCTAGAACTACCGAAGAGGTAAATACGAATAGCGGTGTACGAACTAATAACAGAGTAAATCCTAGTATTAGAACTACAACACCTACTCGTCAGAATGATGTGAGAAGTACTCCTAGGCCAACTAGAGGTACTGATTATAATAATAATGTTCCAACTAGGACTCCAAATGCTACACCTAGTACACCTCCTACGAGAAATAGAAATTATAACAGTACGCCAACGAGAAGCAATACGCCATCTATACGTAGTACTCCTCCTATGAGAACATCGCCACCAGCGAGAACTTCAGGTGGAAGAAGAAGATAAATAAAGTAGGAATAAAACTATCATTTAGTAAAATATCATGAAGAAAAATATAATTTTAAGCTTTATAGTTGGTTTATCAACATTCTCCTTTGCACAGGAGAATTTGGTAACCCAATATCCAGAAGAGCTACATCAATATAACAATGGTTCGGTATTAGGCGGAACGGCTAGATTTCAAGGAATGAGTGGTGCCATGGGTGCTTTGGGTGGAGATTTATCTGCTACCAACATAAACCCTGCAGGTGCGGCAGTTTTCTTACAATCAGAAGGCGCGCTTACTGCTGGAGTGAATATGGCAAAAACCAAATTGAACTCAAACAATGGATCGGAGTTTAGTGATTCTAAAATCAATTTTGATCAAGCGGGGGCTGTTTTAGTATTTGATGATTTACAAAGTCATAACTGGAAGAACATTGCTGTTGGTTTAAATTTTCAAAGGCAAAACACCGTTAATGAAGCTATTAATTTAAAGCCAAATACGGTTGCATCTAATGGAAATAAAATGACGGATTACTATTCTGAAAGAATTGGTAATTCTACCGTTACAAACCTGAATGTAGCAGCAAACTATAATAATAACATCTATTTCGGTGGAGGATTAAATTTCCATACTTACGATGCTGACCATATTGAAGCCATGCGCGTTGATGATGTTCAGTTTGAGGATAATTATAGATTTATTAAAGATGGAACTCCTAATGCCCGTTTAGGATCTGGAATTTCTGCAAGCCTTGGTGTGATTGCAAAATTGAATCATCAAATTAGGTTAGGCGCTTCTTATCAATCGCCCACTTGGTATGTGGACACCGAAGAGTTAACAACACAATACGCCATGTTTAGTGCAACTGATGATGAAGGAGAATATTATTATATAGATAGAGAAACATTAGCATATTTAAATGATCTTACGACAGCTCAAAAGTTCACAGGTTCTGCTGCAGTTGTCATAGGAACCAAGGGTTTAATTAGTGCAGATTATACCTACACGGATTATAGTTCAGCAAAATTTAAACCAACTGATGCATTTTTAGCAGAAAATGCCTTTATCTCCAATAATATGAAAGGTACTAGCACAATTAAAGTCGGTGCCGAAATGAGATTACAAGATTTTAGGTTAAGAGGTGGTTATAGATATGAACAAACACCCTTTGAGGAAGTAGACTTATTAGGAGATGGCAATACTTACCAACCTTTTGGAGACCTTTCTGGTTTTTCATTAGGATTAGGTTATGAATTTCATAGCTTCTATATAGATGTTGCCTATAGCTTCTACGAAAGAGATCGAAATTATTTAATTGCAGGTAATTTCTACGACCATGGTGGTTCAATTGATGCGCTTGGTTTAACAGAAACAGAAGCTTTAAATGCATTGTCATTGAACGCTAGCGAAAGTGGATTTGCACAAAGCGTAAAGGATATCACCGAGCAACAAGGAAATATTGCTTTATCGGTAGGATTTAGGTTCTAATCCAATAGATAAAATGTAGAGTTAAAGAAGAAAAGCCGTCTCCAAGGAGACGGCTTTTTTGAATAATAAAATCTTGCAAACTATGCTTCTAATTCTTGAAAAGGAATTTCAGGGTTAAGAATTTCATCAATTAAATAACCTACTTGTGTTAAAATAGGCTCTAAGTCATCCACACTTAATAAATCATTCTTTTCCCACTCTAGATAATGAATATCTTTTGAGAAGTATCGTAGCGGATAAATTCCGGTTTTAGCTTGTTTATAATCCATCATATAAGCATACATAGCCAATTGTATTGCCTTAGCCCCAGTATAATCCTTCAACAGATTCTCAACATTATTTGGTGTTTTCCTTAATTCTGCTTGGTTAACCGAACCTGATTTATAATCCAGAATTCTAGTAATACCATTCAATTGATCGATTCTATCTATATAACCAAAAAATGAAACTTTATTTTTATTCGGCGTTATAAAATCTCTGCTATGCGACTTTTCAAGCTCTTTAATCACTAATTCATTATCTCTAATAAGTAATTTATCTTTCTTAATTACATTAGAAATCATTTCTTGAGCTACCTTAAGTATAATAATATTTTTTCCTCTGGCTTCGTGGCCTTTCAACAGTTCCTCTTCTACAACTTGATGGAAAACGATATCGCGTTTTTTCTCAATTTGTATGAAATGATGCTCATCTAAAATTTGATCAATATATTCTGAATATAATTTTTCTAAAACTTTATGAACTATATTACCTAAGGTTCTATCATCTGCCACTTCTTCTACCTCATCTTCTTCTCGTACGCGTAAGATTTGTCGAGAATAGAAATCTATAGGATTGTATAAATAAGTCCCTAAAGATGAAGGAGAAATCTTTTCCTTCCATTTGTCTAACTGTTCAAGAACTCGATCACTTTTTTCAATAGTTAATAGACTCGTTGGAGACTTATTATAGCTGGGCGTGGCTATTTCTTCTATTATTTCGTGTGGCGATTCTAATTTTAATTGAAGTAGGAACCTACTTGCTTCTCCAGTTCCCATGCCTTCACTATCCGAATTATATAAAAAGACAGCAGATTTACAACGCTGGATCAAGCGATAGAAGTGATAAGCATATATCGCATCATTATCTAAGAAAGTATTCAACTTAGCTTCTACCCTAAAATCAAATGGTATAAACGAATTTTCTTGGCGTCCTAACGGAAGGGTGCCCTCATTGACCGAAGCAAGAATTATATGTTCAAAATCTAGCAAACGAGTTTCTAGCATTCCTAGTAATTGCAATCCAACCAATGGTTCACCAACAAAAGAAACGGATTCCGAGACTAACAACTGTTGATAGAGTTGATGTAAGACTTTAAAGTTATCTATAAAATCATGCTCTTGAACCAAATCGTTTAGCTGCATAAAAATACTTCGAAATCTAAATAGGTATTCTTGATCCATCGTAGGCAACTCACCGCTTTCGTAGATTAAATTAATCCATGAAATAATGTTACTCAATAAGTCTTGAACAGAATTCGGAGCATCAAAAATCTTATAAAATAAATTTTCGATACTTATATCATTTAGTTTAGAGATTGAAACAAAAATTAAATTATGCTTGTGCAAATGCTCTAATAAAGATTCTGAATGAGGCATAAAAAATCCTCTAAAATTTGAATGTTGAAGTAAATTAAGAACGTTTTTGTAATAATAAACTCCTGTTTTATCAAACTTTTCTCTTGTAAGATGCAATTGAAATAGTTCTTTGAAAAAACTCGAAACCGGAACCATCTGCAAAGGCAATCCCATCGTAATATTCAGCTTTTGAGTATTCTCTGGGAGCGCATTTAAAACAGCCGGCAATAATTGTTCATCCGCAAGAACAATAGCTGTTTTTTCTCTTTCCACTTCTGTTAGCTCTTGCAAATGAAATCCTATATATTTTGCCTGTGTTTCCTGTTTTGGAACATTCACGATTCTGAGTGCTTTTTCCTTTTCAAAATTTGAATGTATAAACTTGAAATTATCTGGAAACAATGCGCGATACTTTCTCAAGAAATCTCCTGCCTCCTGATCTTTATTGTTCATATAGTAAACATCAGCATCCCAATACGAAATTGCCTTTTCGGTCTCAATAAGATATTGAAGCATGTTTAATTCGGCATGAGTAAGCGCATTAAATCCTATATAAACATACTTTTCTGAACTATCTTTAGCCACAAAATTTTGAATCTCTTCACTTGCTTTCTTGGCCAATAAACCACGATAAGCTTTTCCCTCCTCTAAAAGTATTTTTCTTAAACCAAAATATGTTGCTCGAGCATCGGTCCAAAATCCAAGATGATTTTTCATTAAATCGCTTAAACCAACTTCCATACTACTTCCCCAAACTTTGATCCTTTCTTCTGATATTAAATTATCAAAAAGTCCTCGATCGTCACATAATGAAGCATCGATATCGTCAAAATCCTTTAATAATATAGGAGCGAATTTTAAGAATTCATCAAAAGTTTTTGGGTCTTCTACGTTGTTCTGATAAGCATTATAGGCAGCAAACCAAAGAGGCACACCAGAAACCATCTTCAAGCCCGCTACTTCCTCTAAAAGCTCCTCTATGGTAATCATCTGAGGAAGCATCCCTTGAAAGCCTAATTCCACAAAAGTCTTTCGCAAAAAAGCTTTCGGACGAACTCCAGGAATGATTAAAGTAGTATGCTTAAAGTCAAATTCTTGTGCTAACAAGTCTTCTACAACTTCAGTTAAAAAGCTTCTCATAGGGTTTCAAAATTTGCTCGATCATAGATAATTCCTTCATTTTGACATAGAGCTAATAAATCTGACTGAATGAAATTTTCAATTTTGTCTTTTCCTTCATCTGGATATAATAAATGAATATTAGCACCAGCGTCTAAGGTAAAAAACAATGGTAGTTCGGTTTCTTTTCTAAATGCCCATAGTTCATCTAAAGCTGCAACCGTATTAGGTTTCATTAAAATAAATGCAGGGTCAGATAACATCATCATAGCATGTAATGACAAGGCCTCGTGCTCGACTAATTGACCAAATGCCTCCAATTCTCCAGTTTTTAAAATATCTAATAATTTTTTGATATTTTGTTTAGCCTCATCAAACCTTAATTGAGCATAAGGATGATTATTCATTAACTGATGACCGACTGTACTTGATACAGATTTAGTTCCTTCGTGAATTAGCAATATGGTATCATTGAAAGTTTTAAATACCGGATGAATATCACTTTCTAACGGAATAGCATATAAATCAGAACTTCCTACAATAAACTCAGACTTTCCCCATGTTACTAATCCTGGATATACCGAACGACAAGCACTACCAGAACCTAATCTAGATAGAAATGAACTTCGTCGCAACTGATTGTCGGCGCTAATTCCAATGATTTGCTCCATTTGAATCAAGCATTTAGCCAAAGCGCTCATGCCACTAGCAGAGGATGCAATTCCACTGCTATGAGGAAAAGAATTATGTGTTTGAATAGTAAAATCAAATTCTTCTAGATATGGAGCATAATCCGCAATACGCTTAAAAAACTTCTTGATTTTTGGAACAAAATCCGTCTTTTCTACCTCATCTAAAAACACTCTAATTTCTGATTCATTTGCTTTTTTAGGCTCAAAAATTAAATTAGTTTCTGTATAGCTATTCGTTAGCGTATAGCTAATCGATGGATTGGTCGGGATTTGTGGATCTGTTTTCCCCCAATATTTCACCAAAGCAATATTAGACGGGCTTTTGGCACTTACCTTTCCTGATTTATTTAAGTCAAATTCAGATTTTTGAACAATGAAATCCTTTGCTAGCATAGTATGAAGTTAGAATGCTAAAGTAAGGAATATTCTTAAAAGTTTTACTCGCTTAGCGAGTTGTGAATAAGTATTAATCCCGTAATTTTCTTTAAAACAAAAAAAAAGACCCACGAAAGCCGTGAGTCTTATATATGAAATTTGTGTTATTTACTGTTTTATCAATGCCTTCACTTCTGAAGTTCCATCTGAGAAAATAATTTTAACTAAATACTTACCTTTTTTGTAGTTCTGAACATTCAATTGAATCGTTTTATCATCACCACTGTAAGCTTTTTCGAATAATTTATTTCCTAAAAGGCTATAAACGCTAACTTCTACAATTCTTGTTTTATCAGAAATCACTTTAATCTCTGAGGTAGTTGTAGCTGGGTTGGGATAAAGAACAACTTTTTCCTTTGTCTCAACTCCAGCAACTTTAGTCAAATCGATATTCTCCATCGGTAAATGAACATTTGCCATTCCGATTGAGAAAATCATAAAGAATAATATGTAGAAATATTTTTTCATCAGTTCCTTACAAAAGTATAACATTAATTTCAAATATCAAACCATTTTATTGTATTCATGCTTCAAAACTATAATTTTTCTTCAAAGACTTATTAAAAGCTAATTGAAGCATAAGCTTTTTTGATATAAATCATTTATATACGCTTGCTTATGCCGTATCTTTGTAGCTTAAATTTTATGTCATGTATCCATACCAAAGAAATAGAAGATTAAGAAATTCACATGCTATTCGCAGCCTAATTAGAGAAAACACACTTACGGTTGATGATTTAATGATGCCTCTTTTCATCGTTGAAGGTGAAAACCAAAAAATTGAAATCAGCAGTATGCCAGGCTATTATAGATATTCTTTGGATATGCTTGAAGAAGAAATTAAAGAAGCTTATAAACTCGGAATTAAAGCCGTTAATATTTATACTAAAGTTCCAAATGAGCTAAAAGATAATCACGGAACAGAAGCTTTAAACCCTGAAGGACTGATGCAAAGGGCGATTCGCTTAATTAAAAAAGCCCAACCAGAGATTTTAGTTTTTTCTGATGTGGCATTAGATCCTTTCTCATCCAACGGACATGATGGTGTGGTTGAAGATGGAGAAATCTTAAATGATGAAACTGTTGATATTTTAGCAAAAATGGCACTTTCTCATGCAGAAGCCGGTGCTGATTTCATTGCTCCATCGGATATGATGGATGGTAGAATTTTAGCGATTCGTGAGGTTTTAGAAGAAAATGGATTCCACCATGTTGGGATTATGAGTTATTCTGCTAAATATGCAAGTTCTTTCTATGGACCGTTTAGAGATGCCTTGGATTCTGCTCCAGGTTTTGGAGATAAAAAAACTTATCAAATGGATTTTGCTAATTCAGATGAAGCCTTGGTCGAAGCGGAATTAGATATGTTAGAAGGTGCAGACATTTTAATGGTGAAGCCAGGAATGCCTTATTTAGATGTTTTGGCAAAAGTTAAAGACCATACAAAAATGCCAGTCGCAGTTTATCAAGTAAGTGGTGAGTATGCGATGCTAAAAGCTGCTGCAGAAAAAGGATGGCTAGACCACGACAAATGTATGATGGAAAGCATGATGGCATTTAAACGTGCTGGTGCTGACATTATCAATACCTATTTTGCTAAGGAAGTAGCAAGAATTCTTAATAAAGCTTAAAAAGATTTAAGCACAAAAAAAAGCGTAAGCTTGGATTATCCAATTTTACGCTTTTTTTAATTTTATAATTCCTGAATCACTTTGAGTAGTCGTTCCTTACGATCTAAATAATAAAATTCGAAGAGAATTCTCTTTTTTGCACATATAGTTAAGAATTCACTTTCTTTAAGGGCTTCCTTAACGAGTTCTGCAGCTTTATCCACATTCTTTTCTTGTAAAATAAAGCCACAATCTCCTATTGCATTGGGTATTCCATTTACAGAAGATCCCACCGGAACACAACCTGACAACATAGCTTCGCAAAGCACATTAGGCAGGCCTTCTGACATCGAAAATTGAGCATAAACCGAACTCTCAGCATATAGATTTATTAAATCTTCTTGTGGCAAAATTGGATAAATCGTGAGGTTAGGCAAATTACGTAGTTCATCTGGAATTAAATTTAAATCCTGTAATCCCACCAAAAAGAACGGAACCTCTGGCAATTGCTTTGCTACATTTAGATATAAATCGATTCCTTTTCTATAAAAAACCTTTTTATCCTTAATCAAAGCAACTGTCAGCACTTGTTTTTTTTTAATTTTACTTTTCCATTTTTGATTATCATAGCCCGTAGGAATCACCCATGATTTCTTCTCTATTCGTTTTACAAAATGTGCAACCCCAGTGATAGCTCCTTCTCCGGCATAAGTATTTTCACCTTTTATTAAAGATTGGTCTACTGCAATAATTCGGTCGCAGTGTCTATAAGCCCATTTCGCCATTTTCACGCGAATGCCACTATCCATAAAAAGTCCATATTCGATAGAGGGTATTCTTACCGCATCGAAGCCGCCAACTATGATGATGGATTTCTTTTTGAATATTTTTGAGATTAAAACGGACCAAAAAGCATGATAATCGCAAAACCATATATAGCTCACATCATGGCGTGGAACTTGTGCTATCAAGCTCATAATCCCACAGATTTGACCTTTAATGAATGCAAAAAGAGATTTATTTAATTCAAATTGCAACTTATTCACTTTTAATTCGTCAGATAAGAGATTGTAATCCTCTCTAACAAAGGATTGCCATTGGGAATAAATAAATAGGATAGTTTTGCGCTTCATAAGTAATATGTGCAAATATTGTAATTTTGAACTTAAGTTAATCGGTTAATGTTGAACAAATTTATTAAATACCTCGTCATATCAAGTTTTTGTCTAATGAATGCTCAGGTACTAGCACAAGAGAAACCTTTGAATGGAATGATTGTCGTCGATTTTAAGGATGATTATCCACAAGGTGTGGTAATTACCAATAAAAGTACGAAAGTATACTCAGTTAGTGACATAACAGGTTCGTTCAAGGTTCATGCACAAGTGGGTGATACCTTATTTTTCCAAGCACCTTTTTTGGTGGACAGAAACTTTAAGGTAAGAGAATCTACTTTTGATTTAAAACCCTTGGTTATTCATATGAATTACGAGGTAATTACTTTACAAGATGTTATTGCTCGACCACCATTGACGGGAGATTTAAAGAAAGATATGAAATCTGTAAGGTTACGAGATGATGTGGAAAAAATCTACGCGAATTTAGGTATCGATATTCGCACACTTGACATGAAGCCAAAAGAAAGAAGAGAGGAAGTTCTTGGCAAATTGGGACCGATTCCTATTCCAACTTCTTTAAATGTAGAAGCTCTTTATAAATCGATAACTGGTTATTATCGAAAAATGGAAAACCTCAACCAATTTGAGAAATTAGAAAAGCGATTGGTAGAGGTTCAGGAATATTTAGGAAACAATTATTTTGTCGATGTCTTGGGTATACCAGAGACGGATATCCGTGGATTTTTGCTTTACACTTATGATCATTCTAACGGTGAATATGAAAGTTATTATCTGCAAGAAGACTATCTGAGTTTTGCGAGATTATTTAAAGAAAAAGCACCTATTTTCAAACGAAGATTAGAAATTAGGGATGCCGAATAAAGCACCATTTCTAGCGAATTACTGAATCTTATTAGCATCAAATTGAAGCTTATCTCTCTCTTCTGATCTGAGATTTAGTTTTGGGGTTGACCTTGTCATCGGATTTCATTTGAATTTTTCGAGGGCTAGGATCTAACTCCGCACTTTTGCCTTCGAGTATATCACGCTTTTGTTTTTCAATGAGCTTTTGAGATTCCTGTTCTTGTTGTAACCTTTTCTCGTTCGCGTCTTCCGCTAATTTTTTAGACTCTTCTTGCTTTGAAGCAGGCGGTTGAACTTTGTTTTTACCGTCCAATTTATCCAATAAACTTTGGGCATGTTTAGCCTCATCTGTACCTGGGTATAAAATTATCACTCGTTCTAAACCGGCTTTATATTGCTCCTCGCCGGATAGAGCTGCATCTGCATAGGCATTTAATAGGGCAAACTTTGCAATAATTTTAGCCATGGGAAACTCCTCGAAGGCTTGCATCGCATTTTCTTTCACCAAATCAAATTCCTCTTCTTTATAAGCATCATAAGTTTCTAGGTATAAGGCTATAACTTCTGGACTATTTTCTTCAGAGAAATCACTTTGCGGGTTCAAAATAAACTCAGCATATATGGTATTTGGATATTCTTCTAGAACCTTGTTTTTATATTTCTCGCTTAAAGCTAAATTGTTATCAGCATTCACGCGGTATAAATTATATAAAGCTTTCAATAAGACCTCATCTTCTTTGGGCGGAGTATTCACTAAATGTTCTAAGGTATTAGTTGCTAGCTTGGTATCCTTGAATTTATCAAAATAATCCATCCCCAAAGATAATTCCGTCGTATCACGTTCCATTTTTAAATCATGAATCGCTCTTTGCGAACTCGGAATTTGCTCTAAATAATACGCCAACTCATATCTACGTGGATTGTTAAGATTTGCTGTTCCTGTCAGTTCAGCCTTTTGATCTTCGATGGTGCTTCCGGTAGAAGAAAGTCTCCAATTATCTTTCAGAGATCTATCGCCCCAAATTCTTCTAAATTCTGATTCACCTTGAGACTTAGCCGAGCTACTATAGAAATAGAATTTACCATCTCCCTGATCAAAACCACTACCGAAGTTTCCTCCTTTGGTCTGTGTTAGGAATTGGGTAGCTTGCTCCTCCTCCTCTCTTTGCTTCTGTTCGTCTCTTTTCTTTAAATCTTCTATATAATTATTAAAGAAAGTATTTCTATCCGCCTCGGGCATGGCAACTAATTTAAGAATACTATCGTTTCTCTGAACTAAATAATACTTATCGATTACTGACCTAAGGTTATCTCTAAACTTCGTCAATTCAACTTTTCTAGGACCTTCGGTTATGGAGGTTACGGCAGAATCATAATATGCTCCTGCATAAACATAATCAGACGCATTAAACTTAATTTGTCCTATCGCTGCATAAGTTTCCGCTCTAAACCTAGGATCAGACATCTTTTCGTTCAATGCCATGGTATAGGCTTCCTGCGCTAAGCCAAGAGAATCTCTTTTTTCTTCGAGTTGACCTAAAGCGTAGAAAAACTCATTTTTATAAGTTGCATAGGTTCCTGTATTAACCAACTTCATCAACCTCTTTTTATAGCTATTATAATCATGCAACATAGGATCAAAATTCATTGCTACAGCGACTTGCGACCGAGCTTCCATTTCAAAGCCTGGTTTTAATTTAAAAGACTTATTAAACTTAGCATTCGCCTCGTCGTATTTACCCATTTCGGTCAGAATCTGACCTTGAATGAAATTTAAACGTGCCTTTTCATTTCTATTTTTTGAATATTTAATCGCTGTATCTAAACCATTTAGAGCACTTTCATTTTCGCCCTCTTCATAGAATTTCCATGCTAAATGCTTGGCAACTCTAGATTTTAGATCTTTTTTAATATCCTTATTTTGATATAATTCATCTAGTACTTCCATTGCTGCAAAATCGTTTCCAGCCTGTACTTGAGCTAAAGCAGCATAATATTTAGATTCTTCTTTATGCTTATCAAATGGCAATCCTTGAACTTGCTGAAGCGCGTCCATAGCTTGAAAAGGTTTACCTTGGTAATACCTTGCCTGCCCTAGCATTAAATAAGCTCTAGAAATCAACTTATTACGTTCTTTCCCCTTAATATTCATGGAGTGATTAGCGATCACTTTTAGCGCTTTTTCTTCTGCTTTAGCAAAACCAGTTTTGGAGCTGCTTTCGTTGTTTAATAAATTCCCAGTCTTTAGATTTGGGCCTCTACCCACACCAACAGGTGCCTGCATTATTTCTGGACTATCATCTGCAACAAATTCACCATATGGCTCAACAGGCAAGGTCTGGAAATAATCATCTTTATGCCCAGATTTTAGCTCATCAAGTTTTTGATCCATCGCAACTTGACCATTAAAAAGGGTGTTAAACCATGACGTCATGTTGTGATAAGCTCTATTCTTCATGCTATCTTTACTTGCAGAACAAGCAGATAACACAAACAAAACCATTAAAATAGCAACCGATAAAGCTCTTTTTGTCATAAGTAACAAATCTAAATAAAAATAACGTTTATTTCACATTTTTCGTGCACAGATTGCAAATAGATTTGAATCATAATAAGTTGGGCGACTTTTGATTTATCTTTTTTCTATCCATTTTCAACCTAAAATGAATCGCAAAGATAAATCAAAACCAGGCTTTCATTCCAATCTTATGGCTGGGTTGGCACAAAAAATCATGTTCCAGCGGTTTGCTTCGCGCCACCGCTAGAACACGTTTTTTGTACGCCAACCCAACCACAAGGATTTCCATTCAATCCTTGTCGCGCGCTCCGAAGTCAAAATTTTAGGTTGTCTAATTTTGTTTTCGGAATCTTCATGAGCTAAAATCAAAAATTTAAAAAATTATATAAATAATCAACTTTTTTAATCCTAAAAACCCCAATTTCACTCTTCATATAAAACCTTGGCAATAAAATTGTTAACTATAAACACAGATTATTACACACCATCTTATGCGCAAGTTTCTCTATATTCTCGGTTTTTTAATTATTTCACTACCTATGATGGCTCAGGAATATCCCTTTTCTCAAAAATGGAAAGACGTTCAAACCCAACTCGATCAAGGCAAACTAAAACAACTTTCTCCTCTTTTAAACGAAATTTATGAGGCGGCTAAAGCAGAAAATCAAACCGATGATTTGATTAAAGCCTTGATTTTTAAATCCAATATTGCTGTTCAAACTTCTGATGATGAAAATATTGTTATTCAAACTCAAAATGAAATTCTACAAGAAATTGAACAAAATAAAGGTCTCGAAAAGTCTGTTTTGCAATCCATTTTGGCGGAATTATATTTTAACTATTATCAAGAAAATTATTATCGTTTTCAAAATAGAACCGATGTTGCCGATAATACTTCTACCGATTTTAGAACTTGGACCACAGAGAAATTCTTGAAAGAAATTGATACTCTTCTACAAGCTTCTATAAGTCAAAAAAATCAACTTTATGGTAGCAATGTGAGCCAAATTGCACTTTTGCTTCAGGGTGAAAAGGAATATCGTTTTCTGCAGCCAACGCTATATGATATATTGGCAAAACGCGCACTTAAAATTTTTGAAAACCGCCGATTTGATGCACAGGAATTCGATCAAAACGCGAAAAAAGCCAAGATTGAAAAAATTTATGCCGATTTAATTCAAATACATAAAAATGATAAAGATAAAAGTGCTTTAATTCAAAATCATATCGATCAACTTTATTATTTAAAACAAAATTCTGCCACTTTTGATATAATTGCAGCATTGAAAAAACTTGACCAAGATTTTAAAAATGAAACTTGGTCCACCAATATTCTAGCGAGCTTAGCCACCGAATTAAAGTCAGAAAATAAACTGGTAGAAGCGGTTGAAGTTACACAAATAGCTCAAAAAAGATTTCCAAAAACCTTTGGAGCGCAACGAGCTCTCGCAATTCAAAAAGAAATTGAGATTCCGCAGTTACATTTTTCCACAGACGGAAGTTTTTTTGCGAATCAATATAATCCTTTGAATATTTCTCATACCAACCTCTACAAAATATTCTATCGCGTCTATCAACTCAACAACAGTCAGTTTGCAAAAAATATCAGCGGTTTTGATTACGATTATAAAACAAAAAAATTAAAAATTGTTGGCGATGTTGTTTTAAAAAATTCAATTGAACTCAACGAATTTAGCGATTATCAAAGTCATACCACTCACTTTCCTTTTCCGCCGCTACCCTCAGGAAATTATATTGTTTTAATCTCTGATAATGAAAATTTTGAAGGAGAAATTAATCATCAATTGTTTCAAGCAGCCATGAATTCTACCCATATAGATTTGGCTTCGAGAATTTTAACAGGTGAAACTTCTTCTGAGAGAGAAGTTCAATTGTTGGAGAAATCTACGGGTTTACCTTTAAAAAATCAAAGTGTTTCTTTATTAGAATCGGTTAAGAATGCTCCTTTTAATAAAATTGAAACTTTAACCACAGATGATTTTGGACGAGTTAAATTAAATAAAATTTCTAGAAATTATGACCGAAATTATGCGATTCAAGTCGCACAGGAAGAAACTCTTCTTTTGGTCAATCCTTACTCCTATCATCGCAACGATGCCAAAAAGGATGATTGGATAAATCAATTAAAAATCTTTACCGATCGTTCGATTTATCGTCCCGGACAAACCGTTTATTTCAAAGGTATATTATATCAATCCAAAGGCAAGGAAAGACGAATCGCAAAAAATGAGTCTATTGAAATCTCATTGAATGATGCTAATTCTGAGGAGATTACATCTTTAAATTTAATTTCTAATGAATTTGGTTCTGTTCATGGTGAATTTGTGCTTCCCACTTCTGGTCTAACAGGAGAATTCGAAATTAGTGACGATTGGTCGGATGACAACTACTATGCCTTTCAAGTGGAAGAATATAAAAGACCCAAATTTCAAGTTGAGTTGGATAGTTTGAAAAGTGTTTATAAATTAAATCAACAAGTAAAAGTGAGCGGGAAAGCCACAACTTTTTCGGGCGCCAATGTTTCTGATGCTAAAGTTGTTTATCGTGTTTTTAGAAAAAGTTATAATCCTTATGGCTGGTGGTGGAGACCGATTTATAACGAAGAAGTTGACATGATTTCGGGTGAAACCACTACCGATGAAAATGGAATTTTTGAATTTGATTTCACCGCCTTACCCAAAGAATCCGAAAAAGAAGGAAAAAGAGCATATTCTTATCGCATTGTTGCCGATGTTACCGATATTTCTGGAGAAACTCATTCGGTAGAAGAAAATGTGCGCATTGGAGATATTCCTCTTACCCTGAGCCTTTTGGTGAAAGATAAAATCACCGTCGAAGATTTTAATAAAATCAAGATTTCTGCACAAAATCTCAACGGTCTAGATACAGATGCTTCTGGGGAATTCAGTATTACAGAAATTCAGAAACTGGAGCGTGTTTTACGATCAGACCAGACCAAAGTGGACTATGAATTACTTGAAAAACAAGAATTTATATCGAAATTACCTTATATCGCCTATGACAACGAACATTTGTTGGAAAATAAACCCCGTGGCGATAAGATTTTAACCCAACAATGGAATACAGTCACCTCAGATTCAATCTCTTGGAATCAGAAAATTCCAGTGGGACTATATGAATTAAAAGCGATTTCTATGGTTAATAATGATACCATTGAAACCATAAAAGTCATAGAAGTTTTTAATCCAAATGAAATGACGGAACAGAATTCCTATTTTGATGTAGTTTTAAAAAATTATTCACTTCAACCAAATGATACGGCAGAAATCACATTTATATCAGATGCGGAAGATGCACATGTTTTGGTGGAGTTAGAAGCCAATGGAGAAATTGTTCAAAAGCAAATTCTACAACTCAATAATTCAAAAAATTATAGATTTCCTATCAAAGAAGATTATCGCGGAGGTGTGTTTGTGCACGTTTATTTTAATAAATTCAATCAATCCACGTCCAAAACTATTGGGATTCAAGTTCCTTATGAAAACAAGCAACTTGATTTCACGGTAGAAACTTTAAGAAATAAACTAGAACCAGGTCAAAATGAAACTTGGACTTTAAATATAAAAGATAAAAAAGGAGATAAATTCTTAGCAGAAGTTCTTGCGGGAATGTATGATAAATCGCTAGATGAATTTGTGACAAATCCTTATGATTTCTCCCCTTTCGCGTCTAATTATTCTTCATTTAACAATTGGCAGACTGATCAAAAGACCTATTTTAATCAAATATATTATCGTAATTATACAACCTATCCTACATTAAACTTTGAAGATTTAAATTTATTTGGTTTAACCTTGAATGAATTTAGAAGACATCAAATCATGTATTCGATGAAAGCAGCGGCACCTGCGCCAGTCATGGAAGAAAGTACAATGGATGCAGCTTTGGAAGGAGAAGTTGCAGGGGTGAATATAGAAGATTCAGCAAGAGATAAAAAAATGGTATTAAGAGGATTAAATAGCCTCAACGTTTCTGATGAAGCACTATATGTTGTGGACGGAAGAATAGTTTCTAAGAAAGAAGCTGAAGCAATGAATGTAGCCAACATAACAGTTTTAAAAGGTTCGGATGCCACTGCACTTTATGGTTCAAAAGGTGCAAATGGAGTTGTTGTTATTACAACTGAAGAATCATCAATGCCAAAACAAGATTTGAGTCAAGTTCAAGCACGTAAGAACCTACAAGAAACTGCTTTTTTCTTTCCGAATTTAAAAACAGATGCCAACGGAAATGTGAAAATTGAATTCACTTCACCCGAAAGTTTAACCCAATGGAATTTTCAAGCGGTGGCGCATACGCAAGATTTAAAAACCGGAGTTTTTCAGGCAGATGTTGTAACCCAGAAAGAATTGATGGTAGTTCCGAATGCACCAAGATTTTTCAGAGAAGGTGATGAAGTTATTTTTAAAACCAAAATCATCAATCTTTCGGAGAAAGCTTTAAGTGGTGATGCGCAATTAGTGCTTTTTGACGCATTTAGCATGCAGCCGATTGAAGCTAAATTTAACTTGAACCAATCTCAGCAAACTTTTGATGTTGAAGCTGGAGGAAATTCAACGGTCTCTTGGACTTTAGAAGTTCCGAACGTAGACGAAGTTCAGTCGGTAGTTTATAGAGTGATAGCAAGCACGGGTGAGTTTTCTGATGGAGAGGAAAACGCTTTACCGATTCTTACGAATAGAATGCTGGTAACCGAAACCATGCCGATCCATGTGAGAGAAAACCAATCAAAAACCTTCACTTTTGATAAGTTGATGAATACCACCTCAGCTACGCGAGATAATTTCAAGCTGACGATGGAAATGACCACCAATCCGATTTGGTATGCAGTGATGGCTCTACCTTACTTACGTGAGTATCCGTATGATTGTTCAGAGCAGGTTTTTGCACGTTTTTATGGAAATTTAATTTCTCAATCCATTGTAAATTCGAATCCAAAAATTAAAGCTGTTTTTGACGACTGGAATCGTAAAGGACAATTAATCTCACCTTTGGAAGAGAATCAAGAACTTAAAAATATACTTTTAGAAGAGACGCCTTGGGTGAGAGATGCGCAAAGTGAAACCGAACAAATGAAGAGAATTGCAGTTTTATTTGATTTAAATAAAATGCGCAGTGAGTTGAAGGATACCTATAGAAAATTAGAGCAAAAACAATCAGAAAACGGAGGTTTTGCTTGGTTTGAAGGTGGAAAAGAAAATGTTTATATCACAACACATATTGTAGCTGGATTTGGACATTTAGCCAAAATGGGCATAAGTGAGAACTCAGAAATCTCGATAGATTTAGAAAGTATTCCAGAATTAGCCATTGAGTTTATAGATAATGAAATGGAGAAAAAATGGGATAAATTCCAAGCGGATAAAAAGCGTTATTTCTTGAGTGATTATGATGGTTTGTATTGGTTATATGCTAGAAGTTTTTTCTTGGAATCACACCCATTAAGTAATAAACTAAGCAAAGCTAAAGACTATTTCTTAACCGAATTAGATAAAGGAAAATATGATCGTGCATTGAACACGCAAGCCCTTTTAGCCCTAACTCTTCATAGATTTGGTCACGAGAAAAAAGCCAAAGATTTAGTTTTTTCTATTAAAGACCGCTCGGTTGAGTCAGATGAAATGGGCATGTATTGGAAAGAAAATGTGAGTGGTTACCGATGGTTTGAAGCTCCTGTTGAAACACAAGCCTTGTTAATAGAGGCATTTGATGAGATTACGCCAAAAGATATGGAAAGCGTAGAAAGCATGAAAGTGTGGTTACTGAAGAATAAACAGACTAATCAATGGAACTCTACCAAAGCAACAACCGAAGCCGTTTATGCCTTAATGAACACTGGAAAAGACTGGACAAATGCAGAGGATGGAATTAAGGTAAAAGTTGGAAATACTATTTGGTATGATGCCAACACAAATCCTTCTACCGACGTTCAATCTGGTAGTGGTTATGTAAAAGAAAGCTGGAGCAAAGGTGAAATCACACCAGAAATGGGTAAAATCGAAGTAGAGAAATCTTCTCCAGGAGTTGCTTGGGGCGCGATGTATTGGCAGTATTTTGAGGATTTAGATAAAATCACAAATGCTGAAACGAATGTTAAGTTTAAAAAGCAATTGTTTATTCAGAAAAACACGCCACAAGGTCCTAAGCTCTTTGAAATAACCGAAAATGCTCCGATTGAAATCGGCGATTTGGTAAAAGTTCGATTAGAAATTCAAACCGATAGAGCGATGGAATTTGTTCATATCAAAGATATGCGCGCGAGTGGATTTGAACCCGTGAATGTGTTGAGTACCTTTAAATGGCAAGATGGTTTAGGCTATTATGAAAGTACAAGAGACGCGACAACAAATTTCTTTATCGATTATTTACCCAAAGGTGTTTATGTGTTTGAATATGATTTAAGAGCCAACAATGCTGGTAATTTCTCGAATGGAATTACCCAATTACAAAACATGTATGCACCAGAATTCACAGCGCATAGCGATGGACTGAATGTTATGATAAAGGAATAGAATTAAGTCAGGAATAAGTTATAAAGTTAGCACCTATGATGCATTAATTTGTTTTCATATAGAATATTTTCTAATCTTGGTAGCTTAGAATAGAAATTATATTATGAAAAAAAACTTTACTTAGCCTTTCGTTAATCGGAGGCATGCTTTTCGGTTATTCTCAATCAACCATTTGGATGGATGATTTCAATGATGAAGATCTTTCTGATTGGACGTTGATCGATGCTGATATGGATGGCGAAAATTGGGATATTTATCAAGTTACTGATCAATTAGGAAATCCTGTAACTCCAATGTCATTAACTTCTAGATCATGGCAAGGTGTTCCATTAACTCCAGATAATTGGGCTATTTCTCCAGCTATAGATTTATCATCCGCTTCTGGTACAATCACCCTACAATACATCACTCAAGTTCCTGCTGCTGCATGGGATGAGGAGCATTATTCTGTATATGTTGCAACATCTAATTCTACAGTTGACTTATTAGCTTCTGAAACTCAAATGTCGGAAACTTTAGGAGATGCAGGGAACACAGGTCAACCCGTAGATAAGGTATTAGATATATCTGCATTTGCAGGAGAACCTGAGGTTTATATTGCTTTCAGACACCATAACGTAATTGATATGGATTACATCTCTATTGACGATGTAAAAGTAGTTGCTGAAACATTATCTACTAATGATTTAACTGCATCTAAGAGCAACTTATCTTTATTCCCTAACCCAGCTACTGATGTAGTAAAGGTTAATTTAGGTGATAATTTTAACACCAGCAAAGTTCAAATTACTTTAACAAACTTAAGCGGTAAGCAAGTTTCTAAAGTAGCATACGATGCTAATGGAATCGATGTTTCTAATTTACCTGCAGGATTATATTTAGTTACTGCTACGGACGGTAAAAACACTGTAACAAAGAAGTTAATTAAGAAATAATCTTAATATAAAATCTAAAAAAAAAAAGCCGTTGCAATTGCAACGGCTTTTTTATGGATTAATATGTCTCTCTAAAATAGCTCTAGTTTCAGACCATGTGTATTATTGAAAATACTCGTGATAAACTTGGTATGAGTTTTTAATCTCGTCTACTTGCTTATCTGCAGCCTCTTGATGATCCATATCGCCTAATTCTTTCACCATTTCCAAATGTGGATGTAACCATTTGTGTAACTCATCATGGCTTGTTCCTTCCATAGTGCAACTTTTTATCAATTGATTGTTTTGTTCTGTTAGATTGACAGCGAGCGCCTTATGGTCTCCATCGTAAGTATTAACCAAATTTTCACCTTGCGAAACAAAAGGTTTCATTTCTTCATTAACCACCCATTTTTCACCATCATTCAAAGAAATAGGCTCACTCACAACGCTTTCATCGACATCGTGATGTTCCATATCATCATGGTTTTCCATGGCATGCTCATCGTGGTTTGTTTCATCTTCAGTTAAGACAATGGCATCAGCATCGTTCGCAGCTTCGTTTTTACAACTTACTAGGGCTGCGGTAAATGCCACACTTAAAAGAATCATTTTTACTGTTTTCATACTATAAGATTTAACTATTTTATATGTAGGCAAAGATAACCTATTATTTTGAGTCGAGTCCTTTGGCGAGAATCTCCTTTATTCCTTCTAAGTTTTCTCCAAAATTCATGAGTTGGGATAAAACTTGTGCCATTTCATTTTTATTTCCAAAACCTTTTAACTTATTGTTTTTCTCAAATATAGTTTTAATTTCATTCCAACGTTGGTTTTCTTCTTTTGTTAGCTTATTCGTTAATTCTTTGTATTTCAATAAATTGGCTTCTGCAGATGACGTCAAAGTTTGAGCTTCTGATTCATAATGAGATAACAATAAACTTTCTAATTCTTGATCGTTCATTACAGGAACAATTTTGCTCACCAACTTATTCATATCACGATAAGAACCTTGTAGCTTAAACGCAGGTTCTGTACGATATTCATCTTCCATGGCTGCCGATTTGATGTAAGCAGAATTCACCTTCAACACCACATCTCTCACTTTCAGCATTTTTTCTAACACAGAAGTATAATCATTAATTTCTTGAGGAGAATATTTTCCTTCCAATTCAATTTCTGAATTGTTCTCTACTTTATCTATGAGTTGATAAACATCTTTCATCGATGTATTTCTCATTTGTCTGATGTCGGCATTGCTGGTAATCGCATTTTCAATCAAACTCATTTCAAATAACTTTTTGGTGTTTCCAATGATATCTCCCAAATTGTAAATATCGGCTCGATTGGTCAACATATCGGGCACTTGGAACTTGGCACCACTTTCTGTGTAAGGATTTCCAGCCATCACCACCGCGAATTTCTTTCCTCTCAGGTTATAGGTTTTCGATCTTCCATTATAAACGCCTTCTATGGAACGAGTTCCATCTGATAAAGAAATGAATTTTTGTAGGAATTCGGGATTACAATGCTGAATATCATCTAAATACAACATAACATTGTTGCCCATTTCAAAGGCGAGATTTAATTTAATTAATTCCTCTCTCGCCGCTGAATTCTTGGCCGCCATCGGATCTACGGAAGTCACTTCGTGTCCAATCGTAGGTCCGTTTATTTTCATGAAAACCAAGCCCAAACGGTTCGCCAAATATTCCATTAAAGTAGTTTTACCATATCCTGGAGGAGAAATCAACAACAACAATCCCATGCGGTCTATGCGTTGATGGGCATCGGCAGTTCCTAACTGTTTGGCGAAATTATCTCCGAACAAAGGCAAATAAACCTCATCTATTAATTTATTTCTCACAAAAGATGAAAGCACATTGGGTTGGAACGTATGAAGTTTTAATTTTTCTTTTTCAACCTCAATTAATTTTGCTTTTTCTTTTCTAAATTGCTCAAAGGCAGGAACTTCAATATCATGAAAATATCCAAGTTTTTGTATAAATTCTTGATAATCAAAATGATACGTACCATTTTGAATAACTTCATGAGTTCCTTTTAAATCTTTAATTTCTTCTTGCGCTGAAATGGCATTAATCGGCTCATAAGACAAATCAGAAAATAATATATTGGCAACGACTTCGTCGATGTAATTTGGATTAAATTCTTTGGGTTTTGACTGAATAAAAGCTTTAACATATTGACGCACCAATTCTATTTTCTCCACATAACTTTGTGTGTTTTCTATGGCGTTGTAAAAAGCAATATCAGAATTTTTTTCTTTTAAGTATTTTTCAACTTCATTTTGAATATTCTTAGATGCCTGACTGATCTGGAAGGCATCGTCATGCTGCAATTCTTGCATTAAATATTGCGCCATATCTTGGGCTAAGTCTGCTGAAAATAAGTTAGATTCTTGGGCGAAAATAGAAATTTCATTTATTAATCTATTTAAAACAAAATCAAAAGCATCGGAACCAGGAAATAGTTGAATAATCTCTCCTGCAGATTTAATTTTTCGATTTTTCTCGAACCTTTCTTCTTCCGTTTTTTGATACCAAAAGAATTGCGCTGCCGCTCTGATTTTAGCATTATAACGCAATAATTTTAAATCGAGATGTTTTTGAATCAGCACTTCCAGAATTGCCAACGCATCCTGATCATGAACGCCTTTGGTGTAACCTTCTGTATAGTTTTCGCTACTTTCTTTTTGAATCCATTCCGCCATATCTTCATGAGTAGCTTTTTCTAAGCTTGCCATAGATTTTGTTTTAAAAATCTTATACGCCAGATATTCAGCACGATAGACCTGTTTGTTTTCCGAACTATATTCTTGTGTCCAATATTTAGAAGCTGCCAAAGTTTCATTATCAAAACTCTGATAATAATCTGTTCCAGCGAGATGAAAATAAGGTTTTTCGTCTTTGTACAACATGGTTAATTCCAAAGCTTGACGGTTAACACCAAATTTATGATCACCCAATTTGATGATGTTTTCTCCATCTTCATATAAATCTTGTTTGTCACGCAATTTCCGAAGACTGTCTTCTTTGGCTGTTTTAAGCGAAGTTAAAATATCCTCTGCGCCACCTCTATCATCCAATTCCTCTAGTTGCGCAATGATATCACGCACTTTGCTCACCATTAAATCAGAAGCAAAATAACCATGAATTTCCTCATTAGATTTTAAGGTATCTGCCTTTTTTTCAACATTTTTGAGAATTCTTTCAGCTGAAGTTTTAAGGGTTGAAATTCGTTGATTTTGTCTTTCGATTAAATTATTTTTTCGGGCATCAAAAGCATCATAAATCTCTTCTCGCTTTTCCATGATTTGTACAATAAATGCATCATAATCAGCGAATTTACTTTCGAGTTCTTCGAGTTGAACGGTAATTTTAGATTGAAATTCATCACATTTTGCGGGCGTATCTGCCAAATCAATCAAATTGATTAAACTCTGCTCAACCAATTTCATTTGTGCTGCAAAATCTGCCTTGGCTTCGTCGCCGCCCAGGTTGTTAATTTTATTTTTAATCGCTGCTTTCAACTGATTGATATGGGCAAAAATCAACGAAATATTATCTATGATTTTGGTGGATTGCGAAGTGTCTTCAATCTTAAGATTCGATACAATTTCGATTAACATTTCCAAATCTGTCGCAATTTGAACTACTTCTTTTTCGAGATTTTTGGCATCGATGGCTTTTTTTATATCGTCCAGATATTTTTCCTTTTCTTTAACTCTTTCATGATAAGGATCAAGGGCTTTATCTTCTAATAAAAAATGAACCGATTTTTGAGATAAACGCTCGGTTTCTTCTACGATTTCCTGTTCAATTTCAGCCAAAATATCGGTGTCGATATAACGAACTTCTTTTAGCGTAATCACCTCACCCCGCAGGTTACGTAAACCACTTAAAGATTGAACAAAATCATCTATATTCTTGAAAGACGAACCTTTTATTTTACTAAATAAAGCTTTAGATTTCGTTTGAATTTCTTTGATTTGCGCTTCTGCATTCTTCTTAAATTGAACTACTTTTTCAAATTCATCAATCGCCGCTTTGGCTGCATTTTGAATTTCTTTTAAAGGCGCAGATAATGCAAAAGCATTATCATCTGAAATCCAATAATATGCATCTGCTATATTTTTGGCAGACTTGGTGATATCAGCATATAAACCCGCATAATTATCTTCTTTACTTAACAAAGTAATCAAAGCATGGGTTTCTGCCATGGCTTTCACAATGTCCTTATTACCTACTTTATATAAAAAATTATCTTTGTGTTCGGTTGGAACAAATTCACCTTTCAAGTAGGGAGTTTGCCAAATTTGGATGAGATGATGGCGGGTTTGTTCTTCTTCACTTTTGAAATAACATAATTCACCATCTTTAATAATCGTAAAACCACTACAAATAATCGGCGTCAAAATCTCCTGCGAAATCACATTATACGACATCAAATTGTACAATCCTTCTTTGGGCAAATAAAAAACAAAAAGCACATCTTCTCCATTGGGCGAAAGTATTTTTTGAGCAAATTTAATTTCTGGAATCACATTATCAAACAAATAATATTCACCGGTTTGCAAATAATATCCTGTCGGGAAAATAATTCCTTGTTCGTCTGGCAATAAAATACAAGCATCGCCCAAGGAATCAATTTTATTTACTTCTCTAAGTTTATGATTATAAACAAAATAGCGTGATTTCTCTTGAAATGGCTTGACCTCAAAAACAATAAGATTCCCTAAATCTGCATATCTGATTTGTCCGTCATCTAGGGTTTGATCCGCATATTCTACGGGTTCTGAATAGATTCCTTCGCCATCTTCTGTATTGTCTTCTATTTTAATCGTAAGATCACCACCAATGGTTTCCACAAAAACTTTATCTAAAATCGATGCGTGGGGAAAAGTTCCATAACGGTGCATTTCGCGCCCAACCGATTGCCAACGAAATTCGTGTTGCGCTGGGAATTTATACTCGTGTTCGCTTCTGTTATCAACATACGTCAGGGTTTGATCATTAATCAACCACTTAAATGTTTTGATGTCAGAAACATTTTCACTGAGCTGAAAAACCATGTGCAGATAATTACCTATAATCGCAAATCGGGTGAAAAATGTATTTCTGTAATATTTATAAAGATTGGTGAAATCTATAATAAAAGTAGAATCATTGATTAATTCCAAAGATTTAGGATGAAATTGATTTTCACTGAATTCATAAATACTAAAAACATCATTTAACTGAATTTTTGTGCGTAATCCAAAATGAACATTATACCCAAAAATACACAGGTTATCTAAGGATATAATATCGCTTGCAATGCAACTGTTGTCGGTGTTAATTCTATCATTTGCAATCAACTTGGTCTCCAACGAACCAAAGACTTTCTGGCGCTCCGCATTCAATGAATTTAAGCGTTTCTGCAAATCATCTTTGTGCTGATGAAGTCGGTTACGAATGATTTCGTAGGTTCCAGAGGCAATGTTTTGGGTAGTTTCAGGCATTATAAATGCGATTAATTTTAGTGTTTGTTGACAATTCTAGCGAGATGTAAGGAAGTGAAATTTAAAAGTTCATATCTTTTCTAATCATGTGTTTATCTTAATAAATAAAAAATAACAGTTATGAGACTTGCGAAAAACATCCCAATAATCCACAAAAATTTATTTCTAAGTGGATTTAACATAATATCATAAAATACTACAAACCATGCAATTAAACTCATCACCAAACCTATCGAAAGGAAAATCGTACTGTTTGGTATGAAATTATTCGAAAACTGATAAATTCTTATCCATGCACCAAAAATGCTAATTAAAGCTCCCATGATCGCTATGATGAGGGTTGTGTTTTTTGAAATTAAAAGTGGTTTCATTTTACTATTTTTTAAATATAGCGTTATAAAAAATATAATTTTCCTTCATGTTTAACGCTGTGAATGTTTGATTGAAGGAAATGTCATGCAGAAGATTTCCACATGACATATAATTAATTTTATTTCAACTTTTTATTTTCAATACCCATTCCTTTGGCTAAATTCAACAGGTTGGACAACATGTTTTGTTCGTCTTTATCTTTCGCTTGATTTTGCATATTAAAAATCAAATTAGCAATCGATAAGTTTTTAATGTCTTCTGACGAAATATTATATTTATCGGAGAAATCTTTAATTTTTTCCAATAAATTTCCTTTCACTTCATCATCGCCACCCAATAAAGCATCCTTCACTTGTTTCACATTTTCACTGTGGTTTACAAGACGATCTAATCCCTTAGCTCTTGTAATTTGACCAATAATCTGATCAAAGAACATGGTTTCGCCACCCACGATATCAATTTTCGCAGCTTTCAAGGCATCTCCAATCACTTGTGCTTGTGCATCGGCAATGTCTTTTTGGATATTAATGTGCGCTAAATCAACTTGTAATTCTTTGTCTAACTGCAACTTAAACTCTTCGTGTTCTTTTCCAACACCGTCTAGTTTTTTCATGGCATCTGCTTTCTCAACAATTCCAGCGGCATCCGCCAATGCTTTTTCTTTGATCACATCGGCCTCAGCAATACCATCTTTACGTTTTGCATCGGCTTTGGCTTCAATTCCTTTGGCTTCGGCAAGTGCTTGTTTCTCTGTGATAGAGGCTTTCACCAATCCTTCTCTTTCGTTCGCGTCTGCTTTGGCATGCATCACTTGGGCTTCTGCTAATCCAAGCGTTGCATCCTCTTTGGCTTTGGCTTCGGCTAAAGTTTTACGAGCTTCTGCTTCTTTTTCACTGGCTTCTTTGTGTGCCTGTGCTTCGATATTTATTTCTTCTGCGCGTTGTTTTGCAGCTTCTTTGGCGGCTTCTGCGGCTTTGATTACTTTGATCAAATCTTCTTGTGCATTACCTTCAGCGACGGTGATTTTCACTTGTTTCTCACGATCTGCAGTTTTAAAAGCTTCGATATCCTTCATGTTTTCTTGCTCTTGCACAACTCCTTTCTCCAGAGAAACTCGCTCTCGAATCACATCTTGAATATTCTTTTTCTCTACCTCAACAACTTTCTCTTTTTCTATTTGCGCTAAAGTTACAATTCGCTCACGTTCAGTTGCTTCTAGCATTCTATCTTTTTCAACTCGCTCGGTTTCAACAGCATCTGTACGGAGTTTATTCTTTTCGGCAACAATAATTTGTCGTAACATATTTTCTTCTGCAACTTTCACTTTTTCTTCTGTTGCAATTCGTGCCGTTTCAGATTTTAATCTTTCTTCTTCAGCTACTTTCAGGATTTCTGCATGTTCCCGAGATTGGATATTCGATATTTCACGTTTCTGTTGTTCTTCTTTTTCCGCCAATTGTTTATCTAATTCTAGAATAGCCTCGCGCGCCTCTACATCTTGTTTGCGAATGGTTTTTTCTTCATCTCTTTTAATGAAATTGGCTTTCATATTCTGAACGGCCGTTAATTCTGTCACTTTTTTAATTCCTTCTGCATCTAAGATATTATCTGGTTTTAAATATTCAAGCGGCGTTTGCTCCAAATAATCAATCGCACAATCTTCTAAGGTATAACCATTTAGGTCTGTGCCTATAATATTCACGATTTCATCCCGGAATTCACGACGTGCTTCATATAATTCAATAAAATCGAATTTTTTACCCACGGTTTTTAAAGCTTCAGAAAATTTAGCTTCGAATAAATCGCGCAAGGTTTCAATGTCAGAAGCGCGATTACAACCGATGGTTTGTGCCACTTTTTTAATGGCATCGACTTCATTGTTTACCCGAACAAAGTAGGCTACTTTTATGTCTGCTCGCATATTATCTCGACAAACAAGACCTTCTGTATGTGTTCTTTCAATTTGGATTTTCTTTACAGAAATATCCATGATTTCTATTTTGTGCAAGACTGGAATAGCATACATTCCTTTATCGGTTGCGATTTTAATTCCTCCAAATCCAGTTCTTACGAGCGCTTCACCTTGTGGTACTTTGCGATAGAACATGGCAATAATGGCGAAATAGACAATCACCAAAAAGAGGACGAGCACGATGGCTACAATGACAATGGTTAAAATTGAGTTCATTTAATTATTAGTTATAGGATTCTACGTAAAAAAAGTTTTTATCTGATGATTCTTTAATGATTAAAATACTTTGATGATAAGCTATTTCTTCACCATGCAATGATTTGATATACAGGTTCATGGGGCTTCCATTGACCATAATTTCTGCTCTTCCCATTTTATCGTCTTTAATAGTGGATAAACTGGTGCCTTTTCTGCCTAAGAAATCAATGGCTTGGTCGCCATCTTTGTTCAATTTAGCAAAGAAAGCTTTGAAAGGAGTTGTGAAGATTTTAGTGAAAATAAGTGCGGGAATAATGGCTAATATAAATATAATAACGCCTACCCAATGATTTGCCGAAAAAGTTAAATCTGTTGTCACCATGGTGATAAACCACCAAGCAAACACAAAGACTGTGAACGTGAACATAAAAGGCAAACCCACAAAATTGAAATAAATAAGAAAAACTTGCCACCATTTCAGGGGTTTTTGTCTTCGACCGACAATATCTTCTTGGTTAATTTCTGTGCTGGCTACATCTTCAAAATCCGCATTTCCACCTTCTATGCCAGCGTCCATGTCCAAATCAAAATCGGTGTCGATGTCGATATCCACATCAAAATCGAGGTCGAAGTCGATACCGCTGATCATCGTAAAAATCCAATAGAGAATTAAGATGATAAGCAATAAACTCAGCGGAAGGTTTACAGTTGAAAATACTAAATCAATAAAGTCGTTCACGGTTTAAGCGTCTTTGTTTTGGTTCAATTGTTTTTTGAGATTCTCCAACGCATCTTTTGCATTTTCCTTGCTGAAATCTGCAGCTTTGTCAATGGCATCATCAATGGGTTTGTAGTTTTTGGCGATATCACCATAGGCGTCTGCCAAAGCCTCTTGCTGCGCTACTTTTTCTTTCATTCGCTCCAACATCGCCACCGAACCAGAACTGTCCAATTCTGCCATTTGTTTGTTTAAACTGGTTTTGGCTTTGCTCACTTTCACGCGTGCTTTCAGCGTATTCAGCTCATTTTCCCAATTGCTGATGGTGCTTTTTAATTGTGCAATATTAGATTCCAATTCCTGAACAGAACCATGAATTTTCTCTGATTCTAATTTAGCGTTTTTCGCAAGAGATAACTTTTCTTCTTTTCTCACCAAAGCTTCTTGCGCCAATCGGTCGGATTCTTCTACTTCTAAACTTCCTGATTGACCTTTTTTAACGATAAGAATAGCTTTGTTGTGAAACTCTTCGGCTTCATTTTCATAGTTTTCTTTGTCGTTATTGGCGCGAATAGCCAAAGCCTTCACTTGTGCTAAAGATTCCAAGTTTTTGCTTAAATCCATTTTTAAATCACGAATAGATTGTTCGGTTAATTTAATGGGATCTTCCATGTTGTCAATCGCAGCATTCGCTTCTGATTCACCTATTTTAAATAGTCTTTTAAAAATATTCATTTTGTTTGTTTTTAATTGTTAGTATTTTGAGAATTCAATAATTTTGTCAGCATATTCACTCAGCAATAAACCAAGCGAGTTCAGCGAAGCTTCTAATTCATTTAAATCTAAATTCTCCAACTGAAGTGTATCTCTGAAGATTACTTTTTCTCCTGTTTCTTCCAACACAAAAGCGCCATGGATGATATCACGATTTTTTTGCAATAAACTTTTAAAAATCATTTCTGATTGGTTGTTAATTTTAAAAATAAATTGCTCTAAAATTAAAATCGGTGTTGCAACTCCTAAAATTAGGTTTCTTACACCATTACTTTCTTTTTGAATGACCATGATGCCTTCTTCCTTGTTTTCAAAGGATATTTCATACTTAAGGTCGGTTAAGTAATTTTTCACCATTTGGAAATTATCATTCATAATGTTGGGTTTTTTATTTGATTGGATGAATTTAGTTTAAATTATTCTATTTTCCCGAATTGCATACGGAAATTTTTAATTGTTAATCATTTTATCTCTACACGAAGAGACTAATGAAGATTTCGATGAGTTTGATAATAATTAATATCATGATTTATCTAATTTTATTTGCATTACACTTCAGTTTTCCAGATATTTGACAATAATCTTAGCGCAAAGATAAATTAAAATTTTAATTGTGCAAATAATATTAGCAAAATATGTCATTTTTTGGAAAAAATATAAAAAAGATTCGTGGAATTAAATCTCTCTCACAGCAAAGTTTTGCAGAGCTATTTGACTTAAAACGAGCGACTTTAGGTGCTTATGAAGAAGAAAGAAGTGAACCAAAAATCGATACGATTATTAATATTGCTAATTACTTTAGCATTCCCATAGATGATTTGCTAACGAAAGAGTTAACCGTTAATCAATTGTTGAAATTTAAAGGTGAATTAACATTGGGTGCTGACGAAACCATGAAAGAAAGTTTTCCTTCTATCCCATGTATCACTGAAAATAACGCCAAAGAATATATCTTAAACGCAGATAAAACCAAGTTTATTCAAGATATGCCGAGTTTGCGTTTACCGATTAATTCAGAAAAGCGATTTCGAGCTTATACGATTACAGATTTAGAAATGACCGATCGCGACAATGGTTTTTTTCCAAAAGATGTTGTGATTGGTGAATGGACACCTAAAAGTGTGATTAAAAAATTAAATAATGGAACCCCAGTTTTGGTACTAGCTGAAAATCAACTGATATTTCGCAGAATGTTCACTACCTCTCACGGTATTATTCTTCGGGCGGACCATAAAAGCATCGACGATATTCGGATTGACCACAAAGACATAAAAGAACTCTGGAGAATTCGATATGTTTTCTACAGAAGGATTCCAGACAAAGTGGAAGATTTTGAAGATAGAATTGCACGTTTAGAAGAAAATTTACGCAAACTTTCTTAAAACTAACATTGATGTTAAATTATTCTAAATCAAAAACTTACATACAATAAAAAATTTACTGCACCAGTTCATAAACACCTTTGTCCAAGAATTGTGCGGTGGAATCTATTTTTGATGTAATCTGGGTAAATCCATTTTTGGTTTCGCCTACCTCTACTTCAACTTCTTCGAAAAGATAAGCATCTTCTGCTTTTTCTTTTAATTTCAAAGCAAAGAAACTGTCATCTATTTCTGCTACTGCCGTTTCTGGCAAAGCTATTCCGTGGTTATCTTTTGTGACGATTTCGGCTTCTACAAACATTCCGGTTAAGAATTTGTTTTTATCTTCCTGGCTCAAGTGGGCAAAAACCCGAACGGTTCGGTCGGCATCGATGGTTTTTCCGATTAAATAAACTTCTGCCTCAAAGGGAGTTGCCGCCATTTCTGGAATGCTGAACAAAACTTTTTGACCTTTTTCAATGTTCATAGCGTCTTTTTCAAACACCGTTAATTCAACATGTAAATGATTGTTATCCACAATTTCTAAAATCTCTGTGGAAGGCGAAACATGGGTTCCTTTGATAACATTTACGCGCATGACATAACCTGCAATCGGTGCATAAATATTCACGGCAGAAGAGAAGTTTCCACGAGCAGCTTGGGTAGGCGAAATATTAAATAAAGTTAATTGCTTCTTCAAACCGCTGTGTCTCGCTTTGGCGGTATTGTATTCACTTTGCGCTTTTAAATAATTCTTTTGCGCTGTGATTTTCTCATCATACATCAATTTTTGTCGATCCATTTCGGTTTTTAAATAATTTAAATCCTGACTCAATTCCAGATATTCTTGTTGCATCGTCACCAATTCTGGATTTTCAATCGTTGCAATCACTTGACCTTTGCGGACATAATCTCCTTCCATAAAATTAGAAGTATTAATGTAACCACCTGTGGTAGCGTACACTACCGCTTTATATCTCGGCGGAACGTCTATCATTCCGTTGACGGGAATACTCGCCGGAAAATTGCGCTCCTCACCTTTCACCAAATGCATTTCATTCATGTCAAATTGCTGTTGGCTCACCGATATTTGATTGTCTTTAAGTTCTGTTGGAGCGTCTGTTGAGGCTAAATTCTGTTCTTCTTTTTCGTTTGAACAAGAAGAAATAAAAACCAATAATATGAATAAACTAATATATTTTACTAAATTCATAGAAACGTGATTTACAATATGATTAAATTGCATTTTTGTTTTAAATTTAAAGTTTTGGCTATTTTTTATGGGTAGCGCTTTCATAGACTTATATAATTAAGGTTGATAATGGTTTGGTTAAAGGAATTCAACTGATCTAAATAATCAATTTTAATTTGATACGCATTTTCCAAACTTTGGATATATTGAAAGAAATCTATTTCGCCATACAGAAAACTTTTTTCTGCCGTTTTCACAATTTCATCGGCTAAGGTCATTCCTTCTTCTTCGTAATATTTCAAGGCTTTGGTATGTTTTTCTACCGTATTTAAAAGCCTTTGATATTCTGAATTAAACATCAGATTCAAATTTTCTTTCTGCTTTTCAATGCTTTTTTTTCCCATTTCTATGGATTTATATTGGGCATTATATTGTTGATTGAAGAAAGGAAGTTTAATACCTACTTGAAAACCAGGTTGATAAGATTCCAGATTAAAACTATTAAATAATTCCAACGTGAAATCAGGAAGTTTTTTCTTTTTCTGATAATCATATTTTGCGTCCAACATTTGGAATTGTTGGTCCAGCACCTGCATTTCTGCAGTATTGTTGAGCATTAAATCTGTCCTTATCGGTTTGGAAAGAGGCAAAATCTCAATCCACAAACTATCTTGAATCTGAACCCATTTTTGGATTTGTTCATAAGCGATTTGTCCATCAATCTTTGCTTGTTCATAGGCTAAATTCACTTGTCGTTGCTTGGCACTAGCGGTTATTTTTTCTAAATAATTACTTTCTCCCAATTCATATCTACGTTGCGCCATGTGGGCAAATTTTCCGTACATACTGTCGAGCTCAAAATAAATTTTCTCTTTCTGTTTTTCCGTTTGAAACTGATAATATGCCAAGGTTACCTCTTTTATTAACCTTTTATGTTCCACCAACATTTGTTTATTGATGATTTCAAACTCAGCTTCTTTTAATTTTTTATTGGCCTTGTAAACAGAAGGTAAAGAAAAATCTTGCTCCGCTCCTATCACATTCATTACCTTATTATTACTGCCCAAATTATTCTGATCTCGACCCGCATAAATATGTGTTTTATCCACATTTTTATAAGTATCTATCAAAGCTTCAGCTTCATCAATTTTAAACTGATAGGCTTGAATTCCTACATTATTTTCTAAGGCTATAGCTTGCAACTCTTCCAAACCAAGCGGTTCTTGTTGTGCGCTTAATCCCACGCCAACCAACAATAACAAAACGGTTACGACAGGTTTTACATCTAATTTTATTTTCTTTTTTCGCATAAATATGGAATATAAAATAGGTAGAATAATTAAAGTTAATAAGGTGGAAGTAAGCAAACCGCCAATCACAACCGTTGCCAACGGACGCTGAACTTCCGCGCCAGCACCGGTAGAAACCGCCATGGGTAGGAAACCAAGCATCGCCGCCATAGCCGTTAACAAAACGGCGCGCATTCTATCTTGAGCTCCTTGTTTAATCAATTCTTCTAAATTTTTATAATTCTCCAATTTTAATTCTTTAAAATGTTCAATCAATACAATTCCATTCAATACAGCAATTCCGAACAAAGCAATAAAACCAACGCCCGCAGAAATACTGAAAGGCAAATCTCGCATCCACAATAATAAAACACCACCCACTGCAGCCAATGGAATCGCAGAATATATAAGCAAAGCTTCTTTCACCGATTTAAAAGCAAAGTATAACAACACAAAAATCAATAATAATGAAATCGGAACCGCCAACAACAATCGACGGGTGGCGCTTTGCAGATTCTCAAACTGACCTCCATAATCAATGCTGTAACCAGTGGGCAATTCAATATTTTCACCAATTAATTCTTGAATTTCTTCTGCCACCGATTGCAAATCTCTGTCTCTCACATTTACACCCACCACCATTCGGCGCTTGGTATCATCGCGTGAAATCCTTGCAGCTCCTTTGGTATATGAGATTTCAGCCAATTCAGACATAGGAAGTTTTCCACCATTGGGTAAGTCTATCATTAGATTTTTAATGTCATCAATATCCTTACGTTGTTCTGCACCAAGCCTAACTATTAAATCAAAATTTCTCTCGCCTTCGAAAACATTCCCGACTACTTTTCCACCAAAAGCCATCGAAAGCACATCATTTACATCAGCGATATTCAATCCATAGCGAGCGATTTTATGACGATTGTAGCTCACATTCATTTGTGGTAAACCCTCGATTTTATCTACCACCACATCGCTTGCTCCTTCAACATTTTCCACCAAAGCTTTAATTTCTTCACCTTTTTTTGCCAAAATGCTTAAATCTTCTCCGAATACTTTGATGGCAATATCCGCTCTAACTCCTGTAATTAACTCATTAAAACGCATTTCGATAGGTTGCGTAAATTCTACTTCCATCCCTGGAATCACAGATAATGCCTCCTCAAATTTATTTGCCATTTCGTCTCGATTCTTAGCTGAAGTCCATTCACTTTTTGGTTTCATCGTAATAATGACATCACTCTCTTCCATACTCATGGGGTCGGTAGGAACTTCGGCAGCACCAATTCGAGTCACTACTTGGTTTACCTCTGGGAATTGTTCAATTAATATTTTCTCGATTCTTGTTGTGGTTTCAATGGTCTTTTGAAGAGAAGTTCCAGTTTTTAAAACTGGTTGAATCACAAAGTCATTTTCGTCTAACTGAGGTATAAACTCACCACCCATTCGAGTGAATATAAAGACGGTAATCATTAAAATAAAGAGGGCAAAACCAAGAACTATATATTTAATTTTAAACAAAGAATTCATGGATTGTAAATAATAAGCTTGTAAACGCTTTATCACTTTATCTGAAAAGTTAGGTTTATCCGATTTTTTAGGTTTTAAAAATAAAGCTGAAACTACCGGAACATAAGTTAAACACAGAATCATTGCTCCAATTAAAGCAAAACTAAAAACCAATGCCATGGGCCTAAACATCTTTCCTTCTACACCTTGCAACGTGAGAATAGGAATAAACACAATTAGAATAATAAGTTGACCAAAAATGGCAGAATTCATCATGGTTGATGCTCCAGAAAATGAGATTTCATCTTTTAAGTTTTGTCTTTCCTTAACTGGAACATTTTGAATTTCTACCCTATTCTGCATCATTTTAAATGTGGTGAATTCGACAATAATCACAGCTCCATCTATAATAATCCCAAAATCAATCGCTCCCATACTCATCAGGTTGGCGTCAACACCAAAAATGTGCATCATAGAAAGCGCAAATAACAAACTCAAAGGAATTACTGAAGCTACTACCAATCCTGATCTTAAGTTTCCGAGCAAGATAACAACCACAAAAATCACGATTAAAAACCCAAAAACTAAGTTCTCGGTTACCGTGTTCATGGTTTTCCCAATCAATTCACTTCGCTCTAAAAATGGATTGATATAAACTCCCTCAGGCAGCGTTTTTGAAATTTCTGCTACTCGTTCTTTTACGGCATCAATTACTTTTTTGGAGTCAGCATCCTTTAACATCATCACCTGCCCCAAGACCTTTTCGCCTTCTCCATTTGCCGTAATAGCACCAAATCTTGTTGCGCTACCATAGCCAACCTCAGCCACATCTCGAATATAAATTGGACGACCATTAGTGTTTTTAACCACTACATTTTTGATGTCTTCTAAGTTTTTAATCAAACCTTCGCCACGAATAAAATAAGCTTGATTAACTTTTTCAATATATCCACCACCTGCTACACTATTGTTATTTTCTAAAGCCGTAAACACCTCTCTTGCAGTAACATTCATGCTTGCAAGTTTTTGAGTATTTATAGCAACTTCATATTGTTTAAGATGTCCTCCCCATGTATTAACCTCAACCACACCAGGAATTCCTGATAATTGACGTTTAACAATCCAATCTTGGAAAGTTCTTAATTGCTGATCTGTATATCGATCTTTGAACTCAGGCTCAACATCGAGAATGTATTGATAAATCTCTCCCAATCCAGTTGAAATAGGGCCCATCTCTGGTGTTCCAAAACCTTCGGGAATCTTTTCTGCTGCAGTTTGTATTTTCTCAGCAATGAGTTGACGAGGAAGATAAGTCCCCATGTCGTCATCGAAAACAATTGTTACAACAGACAATCCAAATTTACTATCGGATCTAATTTCTTGAACTCCTGGTAAATTTGCCATTTCGAGCTCAATAGGATAGGTTATGAATTGCTCCATATCCTGGGTAGACAAGTTTTTGGAAGTGGTAATTACTTGTACTTGGTTATTTGTAATATCAGGTACTGCTCCAATAGAAATTTGTGTGGCCGAATAAAGTCCGAAGCCAATCAAAAGAGCAGTAAAAAGGAAAATTAATATTTTGTTTTTAACTGAAAACGCTATAATTTGTGAAAGCATTGTTCTCTAATTTTATATGTTAAAACAACTACGTTGAGTTATTAATCAACGAGTCGACAGAAATGATTTAGAGAGAATTAGTTGTAATAATTCTCTGATCGAAATAAAATTAGATAGAACGAGGTGGCTGTAAAATTGTATTTAAATCAGGTGATTTATAAATACTTACATAAATCAAAGTCAATTCTTTAAACTCAGAAAAGTTAGGTGTAGGAATCAAATTTTCATCTTCGAAAGCAAACAAAAACTGAAAATTGTTTGAATTATGATGATCACAATGAAAAGGTAAATTCTCGTGGTCTTTGTGCTCATAAGGATTTTGCTTTTCATGTTCGGCTTTTAGCTCACCATAGTGCTTAGCGAAAAAAGCAAACATATCGTCCCCATATTCTTTTTGATGAAATTGCGCATGCTCAACCAGGTCCCCAAGTTTAGCAATATCGCTAAGATGGAAATTCATACTTTGTACAAGTAGAATGGTTGATATTATGAATCCTATCAGTTTCATATAGGCCAAAGTTAATCAATTATCAACTCCTAAAATATGATTAAACGCATTTTAAATTATTCTAAATAAATGGCTTAGGATTTTAAAGGTGTTCTAAGGAAAACTCCAAAGCTCTTTCCTCATTATAATATACATTTCCAGGTTGCCAAAATGCTACATGACCGCCGTATTTAGGTGTTTCTAAATGAACAAATTTGTGATTTTTAGCAATTTCATAAGGATAAGATTTATCTGAAAGAAAGGAATCATTTTTAGCGTTAAGAATTAAAGTGGGGACTTGAATATTATCCAACACCTTAAGCGAGCTGCATTGTTCGTAATAATCGTCGGCGTCTTTGTAGCCATGTGCCTTAGAAGTATAAACCTCATCAAAATCTCTTAAATTCTTAATAGATTGAATCATTTCATCGGAAATCCTTTCTGGAAACAACTGTTGTTTGGCTTTAATTTTCTTTCTTAAATGAACATGAAAATTCTTACCGTAAACAAAATTCCTTGGTCCGATAATTTTATCCGCTGCTCCGGCCAAGTCACAAGGCGTAGAAACAGCTATAACAACTTTTAATTCCGGTGGAATTCCAATATTATCTCCTACTAATTTTAAAGCCACATTGCCACCGAGGCTTACACCTTTAATTATAACTTTTTTGTAGCCTTTATCCTGCGTAATATGTTTCAAAACCTCTAAAACATCATCCGTTTTACCAGAATGATAACAACCATAGGAAAGATTCATTTCTCCGCTACAACTACGGAAGTTCATGGCACAAGCATCTATTCCATTTTGATTGAAGAGTTTGGCTGTTCCCCGAATATAAGCGCGATCTGCCGCTCCTTCTAATCCATGCAACAACAAAATACAAGTATCTGATTTTTGAATGCTCAGACTCCAGTCTAAATCAACAAAATCTCCATCTTTTAGATTTAATCGCTCTCTCTTCTGTTCTACCCCTCCAACTTTTCTGACTTTTGCAGAATAAATGGTTGCAATATCAGCTTGTCTAAAAATAAAGGGCGGTCGATAATTCGATACAATAATTGGCAATGCTATTAGTTTTAAAAATGATTAAGCAGAGTTTCTACTTGCGTTAATATTCCCGAACAACGATCTAGTGACCATTGAGGAATACATTTCTTCTTTGTCTGTTCCTTCTTGTAGCTTTTGTAATGCGTATTGTTGAATGGTTAATAAGGGCAAAACTATTTTTTCTCTCATCTCCACAGATAATCGAGAAATAGGCTCATCTTGCATTAAAATTTCATAACCTGTAATTTCTAACATCATCTTTTTTGACAATAAAAATTCATCATACAACAATGTCCAAAACTCGCTATACTGTGGATTCTCGCGCATATAGAAAGTCAATGGGAAGTATGTTTTTGTCATAGACATCATACTATTTTGAACCAATGTTTTGAAGAAATCGGAGTTATTAAATAAGTCAATAATTTCTTGTTTTCCACCTTCATCTACAAACTTTTTAATTGCAGTCCCAAAACCGTAATAACCTGGTACATTTTGTTTTAATTGACTCCATGAACCTACAAATGGAATCGCTCTCAAATCCTCAAAGACTAAAGCATCACTTGGTCCACCACGCTTAGTTGGGCGCGATCCAATGTTGGTTTTTCCATAGAATTTAAGCGTACTCATATTTTCTAAATAAGGAACAAATTGCGGGTGCGATTTTAAATCTGAATATTTCTGATAGCTTAACAATGCTAAATCATCCAACAACTGTCTTTCATGCTTTTTAATCTCCATTTTGGAATCCATAAAAACAGAATTCTTTAAACCCGCAGAAATCAATTGTTCAAAATTAAATTTCGCTTGATCCTTAGTTCCAAATACAGAAGTAATAGTCTGTCCTTGAATCGTCAACTCTATCCTGTGATTAGCAATTGTTTTTCCTTGTGCTGCGTAAAACTGGTGAGTTTTCCCACCTCCACGCGCTGGCGGCCCACCACGACCATCAAAAAACACTACCTTCATTTCGTTTTGATCAGAAACAGCTGTTAATCTTTCTTTGGTTTGATAAATTTCCCAATTGGCTTTTACATAACCACCATCTTTTGTACCATCAGAGAAACCTAACATGATACCTTGTTCGGCATTTCGACGCTCTAAATGTTTACGATAAACAGGTAAGTTATAAAGTGTGTTCATCGTTTCTTCCGAACCATTTAAGCCCGCCATAGTTTCAAAAAGAGGAATAATATCAAAGTTGATCTCCTCCTCTTGATAACCACAATATTTAAATAAAGCAAAAACGATTAAGACATCAAATATGCTTTCGGAATTAGAAATAATATATCGGTGAATTCCTCGCTCGCCGTTTCTACGTTGCAATTCTCTTAATTGCTTCACGTTCCTGATGGTATCTATTGTAATATCAGTTTCGTAGTCATTCTCATCAATATTTAAAGCCTTTTCGGTTAAAAATTCTATTCTGGCTTCATCGCTGATTTCGTCGTAGTTAAGTCCAAATTCTTTTTGAAAAATTTCACGTATAATCAAGTCATGTTTAGAACTGTCTTGTCTAATATCTAAACTCGCAAAGTGATACCCGAACATTCTAACACGATCTATTAAATCATTAATATAATTCAAATACAGTCCGTTATATTTATTTTGAATATCCTCTTTTATAATTAAAAGTTCAGCTACCAATTCATCATGAGTAATAGCCTCTTTCGCGTGAAAAATCATATCATATAACTTTGCGCTAACGGAGGTCATTCTTTCGGAGACACCTCTGAAGGTGAGTTTCTTTCTTAATTTTTTTAGGTGATTATAATAGCTTTTAAGAATTGAAATTCTTAATTCGTCAGCTACTCGTTTGGTTGTTGCAGCTGTTACAAAAGGATTTCCATCTCTATCACCACCTGGCCAAAATCCCAATTGAATTAAATGAGGGTTTTTCTCGATGCTTTCGTTTCCGTAGAGGGATTTCACTTTTCGGGCAAGTTCTCCCAAGGTGTCATAGTAGACATATCGCAGATAATAGATAATGCTTAATGCCTCGTCATAGGGTGTAGGTTTGGTATGACTGACAAAAGGCGTGAGCCCTAATTGTTGTAATAAAAGATCGATATGAGTTACCGAATCACTTTTAATAGCCGACCTTAGATCATATAAAATTCTTTGAACATCATTAGAATAAAACTGAGTAGGATGCGCCGTAAAAACAACCTTTACCGCAAAATCCTTAAACTTTTCTGCAACATCAACTAATTTTTCTCTTTCAACTGCCACTTGATGAAACTGAGTTAATGTACCCGCCTCCGTAGCTTCGTGTAAAGAAGAAAAAGCAGCATCCTCAATACTATCGAACAATACCACTTGTCGTTCGATGTATTGAATAATCCTAAACAGCAGATCTGCTTTCTTGTCTTCGTCGGTAATTTTTGTATGGTCCTCAAAAAACTCATCTATAATCTCGATGGGTGTTTTCCCGTCTGGGAATTTAACTTTGCTTTCCTCATATAGAAAAGGAAGAAGCATTCCAATATTCGACATCTTATCATAAGGAAGGCTCATGAAAAGACTATTATAAATCTGATATTTATTCTGAACAAGTTGTCTGAATCTCTCGTTTTGTTGCGGTTGTTTCATATGTATCAAAGTTAAGAAATGAATTGATGTGATATCCTATTTCGAGCTTTCTATTTATAACATAAAACCTTAAACCTTTTTATTGAAAAAAGTCAATGAATTCTTAAACAATATGGTAAAAATTTATATTTTTCTCTACCTTTGCAGCACATTTATTAATAAGCAATTATGAAAAAACTATTATTATCTTTAGTTCTTGGATTCTTACTAGTTCAAACGAACGCACAGTTTTCAATGACTACAATAGATGACCAACCTATCGAAAATGGTCAAACTTTTACTTTTAACACTACTACTGAAGAAGACGCAAAGCTAGGATATATCGTACATAACGATTCAGACGCTTTAATTTTAATGAAAGCTGAGGTGATAGAACTTATAGATTCTGATGGGAGTGAATTCGAGCTTTGTTTTGGTGGATCTTGTTACTATTCAATTAATCAAGGTTTGATTATGCCACAAAGTCCCGTAGCTATTCAGCCGGGTGGAATTCAAGGTATGTTCGACCACATGTGGAACAAAAACACATCTAGCCCATATATGTCAGCTAAGATTAAATTCTTTATGATCGATACATTTGGTGCTGAGGTTGGGGAGCCTTTGATAGTGAATTATATTTACAATGAAAATTTAGGTGTTCAAGATATTGAGCAAGCAGTTAAGTCTCAAGTTCAAAATACTATCATTAAAGATATTTTAATGTTAGACTTACACGAAAACTCAACAATTAACATCTATTCTGTAAGCGGAAAATTGATTAAAGCTACAAAAGCTAACCAAGGTAAACTTAACCTAAACTTAAGCAACCTAAACAAAGGTCAATACATTGTTGTTGTTAATTCAGCTTCAGGAAAAACAGCTTCTACTAAAGTTTTAGTTAAATAATATATATCTACAAAAATTAAAATGCCACATCTTGCGATGTGGCATTTTATATTATATCTAAATTCTCGTAATTACTTTACAATCACAATGTGATAGTTTTTCTTGCCTCTTTGTAATAGCAAGTATTTACCAGCGATTAAATCCTCTTTAGAAGGCTTGTAATCATCGCTTATTTTATCCTTATTGATAGAGATAGAGTTCTCTTTCAAAGCGCGTCTCGCCTCGCCTTTTGAAGCCAAGAAACCAGATCCTTCTGATAAGAAATCTAATAATTCTAATTCGAAAATATCTTCACTCACTTCTTGCTGAGAAACACCTTCAAACACATCTAAGAAAGTCTGTTCGTTTAAGTTTTTTAAATCCTCTGAAGTAGATTTGCCAAATAAGATTTGAGATGCTTTTTTAGCTAATTCTAACTCTTCTTCTCCGTGAACTAAAGTAGTTACACTATCTGCTAAAGCATTTTGTAAGATTCTTCTATGCGGCTCTTCTTTATGTTCAGCTGTTAATTTTTCAATCGTTTCTTTATCCAAGAAAGTATAGAATTTAATGAAGCGTTCAGCATCCTCATCGGCTACGTTTAACCAGAATTGATAGAAGGTGTATACACTAGTTTTGTCCGCGTCTAACCAAATATTTCCTCCTTCTGATTTCCCGAATTTAGTTCCATCAGCTTTGGTAACCAAAGGACAAGTCATCGCGAAAGCTTCTGTCTTACCATCGCTCATTCTACGGATTAACTCGGTTCCTGTGGTCATATTTCCCCACTGATCTGAACCTCCCATTTGGAATTTAACGCCCATATCATGGTATAAATGGTGGAAGTCATAACCTTGAATCAACTGATAAGTAAACTCAGTAAATGACATACCAACACCTGATTCACCCGACAATCTTTTCTTAACCGAATCCTTTGCCATCATATAATTCACAGTAATTCTCTTACCAACGTCTCTTACGAAATCAATGAATGAAAAATCTTTCATCCAATCGTAATTATTCACCAATACAGGTGCATTTTCGTCGGTAGCGTCAAAGTCTAGAAAACGACCCAATACATTTTTAATTCCTTCTACGTTTTTGGCTAAAGTTTTTTCATCTAACAAGTTACGTTCGTCTGATTTACCTGTTGGGTCACCTATCATACCTGTAGCTCCACCCACCAACGCAACTGGTTTGTGACCCGCTTTGCGATAATGCATCAAAATTAAAATCGGAACTAAACTACCGATATGTAATGAGTCTGCCGTAGGATCAAATCCGATATAGCCCGTTGTTTTTTCTTTATTTAATTGTTCTTCTAATCCAGGTGTTGTGTCCTGAATTAAACCTCTCCATTGGAGTTCTTCTAAAAAATTATACATAGTTGGATATTGAAGTCCGCAAAAATACGAATTAAATATAGCTTGACTTTAACAGATTAGAACAAATCCTAATGAAAAACTTAATGCATAAAAAAACCAACCCTTATCGGATTGGTTTTATTTGTATTTAATTTAAAATCTACATCAACCTTACATATTCTGTTCATACAACAAACATAAACCTCGCAAAGTATGCAGTTTATCATCTTTATTAATCTTATCGGTTAATGGATTGAAAATATGCCCCAAGCCACCGGTTGAAATCACGTAGAAATCTTTGTTAAACTCCTTTTTAATGCGCGCGATTAATCCTTCTACCATTCCAATGTAGCCATATACCATCCCGCTTTGCATACAAGCTTCTGTATTCTTACCTAAAGACGATTTAGGGGGCGCCAATTCAATGTCTGGCAACTGTGAGGTATCTCCCACCAGAGCTTTTAAGGAAGTAATTACACCCGGCGCAATTACAACACCCATAACTTCACCTGAAGCATCGATACCAAGAATGGTTAATGCTGTTCCGAAATCAATAATCAGTTTATTATCTGGATATAACTCATGTGCTGCTACTGCATTTGCATACAAGTCCGTGCCCATTTGATCTGAATGTTGAACTACATTGGATTTGGTGTTTCGGTCGACAATCATGGCTTCTATACTATGAATCTCATTTAAGGCCCTAGCAACAATTCCTGTTTGATGTGGAACCACCGAGCCAATAACAATCCCTTTGATTTGATTCTTGTCGATACCATGTTGTTCATACATATTCTTGAACATCAAAAACAACTCATCAGCCGTTTTAAATGGTTTGGTGTTGATAGTCCAAGAGGTTAGATTCTTATGGTTTTCTCCAACCCCAAATCTAATACTAGAGTTACCAATATTTACTACTAAAATCATATATTATAGCTGTGGTGCTGGGTAAAAGTTATTAGCTCTATTTACGTCTGCTAATCTTTGGGTATAATCAATTTCTACTTTCTCAACATCTTTAGTTGCCTCAAATTCATAAGAATCATAAGTCCAACCCCAATCTTTTAATTGTGTTGTTTTAATCCCTTGGTAGAATTTATTTTCTTTTTCTTTACTACCTCTCATTGCATTGATCGAGATATAAAACAACTCTTTGCTTCCATCTTTATAAGTTACTAGAACGTCTAAAGGCATGGCGAAGTTTGAATGATTTTTTAGTGAGACTTTTCTACCTTCAACCTTTTCAACGCCATAATCAATAGTTCTGATGGTATTAACGAATAGATTGTTATACCACTTCAAGTTAATTCCAGAAACTTCTTGAGCCACTTTTTGGAAGTCACCTAATTTAGGATGTTTCATGCTCCAATCTGCATAAAACTTCTTGAAAGTCTCTTTCAAAGCGTCCTCACCAATTATATATCCTAGCTGGGCAACATAAACTTGCCCTTTGTAATATGCGGCTAAACTATAAGCAAAGTTGGTGTCATAATAATCTGCCAATAAACTCATCGGCTCTTCTTTTCCACTTTGAGCTAAGTGATAATATCCATTATAAGCTCCTTGGAAAGGATTAATTTGATTTTTGTTTGCATCCATTATTTCAGCCATAGCCGCTGCCTCTGCATAAGTTGTGAAACCTTCGTCCATCCATTCGTCTCTCGTTTCATCAAAAGCAAATAAATGCTGGAACCAAGAGTGTGCAGCTTCATGATAAATCACACCCAACAGACTTTCAAAGTTACGTTTCCCTGTGATTAAGGTAGAAGTTCCATATTCCATTCCACCATCACCACCTTGAACAATACTGTATGTGCTCCATGGATAAGCTCCAAAGTTTTTATCCATAAATTGGAAGAACTCAACTACTTTAGGCTTTGCGGTGTGCCAATGGTTTACAAATTCTTTATCTAAATTTTTATCATATAAATAATATAAAACTGGTCCATTAGGAACTTGTTGCTTTTCTACCACATAATCTGGATCAGCTCCCCAAGCAAAATCATGAATGTTTTCTGCTTTAAAATTCCAAGTTACATTAGATCTCTTTTTGAATTTTTTATTTGAATAACCTGGCATGTTGTCTTCGTTTTGTAATTCTCCTGAAGCTCCAACAATATAATTTGATGGAAGTGTAATTTTAACATCAAAATTCCCAAATGGCGCATAAAATTCACGACCTATATATTCATCTAAATGCCAACCTTCATTATCATATTGTGCAATTTTAGGATACCATTGAGTCATAGAAAAGTCAATTCCCTCGTCAGAATCTCTTCCACCCCTGCGAATGATTTTAGGTACTTGAGTTTTCCAATCAAGTTTCAAAGTCGTGCTAGATTTAGGTCCTAATGGTTCTTTTAGACTAACTTCTAAAATAGTTCCCATATATTTAAAGTCTAGTAATTTACCGTTTTGGTGAATACTATTCATTTTTACAAAGCCAATTTCTTCTGGTGTTAACTTAGAAATTCTACTTTTGTAAATAGGATTATCTTTCGTCCCGACATTGTTTGTCATTCTCCTATCTGGATCTTCAATAGATTTCAGCCTTTCATCCATCAAACTACCTGGTTGAAAAGCATTATAATACAAATGAAAATAAATTTTATCCAATGTATCATCGGAATTATTGGAGTAAGTAACCTCCATTTTTCCATCATATTGGAATTTTTCAACTTGCATGTGGATGTCCATTTTATAATCCACAAACTGTTGCCAATAACTTTGCGCACTCAACGGAACACAAATAAAGGCCATCAAAAGCCAACTTAATTTCTTCATAAAGCTAAAATAAGATATTTTATTGTTTGAAAACGAATTTGCTCAACATTAGCTAAAGTTTAGCGATTTTAGTATCAAAAATAGTCTAAATGTATTATTTAGCTAACTTATGATAAAAGAATAATTCATGCTTAGGAAAGACTTCTGGATGAAAAATATGAATCAAATCTTTTAATACCCAATCAGCACGAACCGAGCCCGTTTCAAAATAATCATTGGCGCCAGCTTTATTCATTCTTTTGGATAAAGAATAAACATTCTCGTTTTTATAGGCTTTAAACCAATCATGATTTATATAAGAACTCTGAACTTCGTTCAGTGAAGTTAAATCCGAAGCATTCATCCAAAAATCAGCATCGGCTGCTTTTTCATAAACTTGTTCAAAATTTAGCTTTACACTTCCTTGGCTGGTATCATTTGACCATAAATAGTTTGCTCCAGCATCCTTAAAATATTGTGCAGCGAAACTCTCTCCTCCAGGCATATACCAAATATCACCACGCATAATTTCGGCAAAGGCCGTAGGTCTCTTTTCTTGCTTCAATGCTAATTCTCTATAAGAAAGATAATTGGTTTCAATTTCTTGATATAATTCCTTCGCCTCTTTCAGTTTGCCTGTTAAAACTCCATATAGCTTAATGAATTCAGCTTTTCCTAATGGCGTTTTCTCATTATATTCATCTACATAAATCATTAAAACACCTGCCTCTTCTAACCTTTGGTAAGTTTTAGACATATTTGGATCAGAGAAACCAATCACAACATCTGGAGCAAGAGCGATGATTTTTTCTAAATTAATTGCAGATAAATTTCCTTTGTCTAAATTAGGATTATCCTTAATTCTCTGATGAAGTGCTGGACTATAAATCCATTGAGCATCAAAAACACCTTTGATTGCATCTAAATCATCCAATGCCTCTAGGTATCCAACGCTAGATGCAGATAAAATTGCCATATTTTTTAAAGGTAACTTGTCTTTAGGAATTTTAATGGACTTTGTACTCTTATCCAATAAAATCTGATAGTTCCAAATAGAATCCTCTTCAAATAAGGCTACAGAAGATGCATTTGTAAAAATATTTAAAGAATCTTGCTTTTGTCCATCTAGCTTCTTATCTACTGAAGATGAATCTTTTTCACATGAAAATAAGATAAAAAGTGTTATATTTATAAATATGTAAATAAAAGTTTTGTTCATAATTTAAAAATAATTGTATATTTGCACCCCGTAAATGGCCACGTAGATCAATTGGATAGATCGTCAGATTACGGCTCTGAAGGTTGAGGGTTCGACTCCTTCCGTGGTCACTAAACAAGAAAGCCGCTTTTCAAGCGGCTTTTTCTATGCTGTAAATTAAACTAACTCTTCTGGCCAATTATGACGTTTCATGATAGTTGAAGCATAACCACAAATTGGTTTTGGCCTCATATTTTTCTCCTGCGCTAATAAAATACCTTGCTTAACGATTTCTTTACCAATTTCTTGGTCTCTATATTCTGGTTCTACAAAGACATAATCTAAATATAAACTACCAACGCCTTCGTGATAATCCATATAACCAACACAAACACCATCTTTGTGCATTTCAAATTTTCTTTGATGAATGGGAACCACTTTTAATTCTGACATATAAACCTTTTTTACAAAGGTAAAAAATAATACATCAGCATAAAAGACAAATAGACATTGACTTAGAATTTTGAGCGATATTGCTCATCATTTTACAACATACTTTCTATCTTTGTACATTAACAGAAATTTATGTCAAAAAGATATACAGTAACCTCTGCGTTACCCTACGCTAATGGTCCAATTCATATAGGGCATTTAGCAGGCGTGTACATTCCTGCAGATATCTATGTGAGATATTTAAGAAGAAAAGGCAAAGATGTTTTATTTGTTGGCGGATCCGATGAGCATGGTATTCCGGTGACTATTCGTGCTAAACGCGAAAACACAACTCCACAAGCTATTGTAGATCGCTATCACGATTTAATCAAAAATACTTTTTCTGATTTAGGAATTTCATTTGACATATACGACAGAACTTCTTCGCAACATCATCATAAAAATGCTGCCGAGTTCTTCACGCATCTATATGAAAAAGGAGTTTTTCAAGCGGAAGAAACAGAACAATATTTTGACGAAGAAGCTGGAGAATTCTTAGCTGATAGATATATCGTTGGGGAATGCCCTAATTGTGGTAATGCAAATGCATATGGAGATCAATGCGAGAGCTGCGGATCGAGTTTGAGCCCAAGAGAGTTAATCAATCCAAAGTCAGCCTTAAGCGGAAATGTTCCTGTTTTAAGAAAAACAAAAAACTGGACTTTACCCTTAAATCTATATGAAGATTTCTTAAGGGACTGGGCTGTAGAAGGGCATAAAGATGATTGGAAATCAAACGTATTAGGTCAGGTTAAATCTTGGTTAGACGATGGTCTAAAACCTCGTGCTATGACCAGAGATTTAGATTGGGGAGTTAATGTTCCATTAGATGAAGCAGCAGGCAAAGTATTGTATGTTTGGTTCGACGCACCAATTGGATATATTTCTGCAACACAAAAATGGGCAAAAGAAAATGGAAAGGATTGGGAGCCTTATTGGCAAGATGAAGAAACTGAATTAATTCACTTTATTGGGAAAGACAACATTGTTTTCCACTGTGTTATTTTCCCAGTTATGTTGAAAGCTCATGGTGATTATATTTTACCTAAAAACGTTCCTGCGAATGAGTTTTTAAATCTTGAAAATGATAAGATTTCAACTTCAAGAAATCATGCTGTATGGGCGCACGAATTTGTTGAAGAATTTCCTGGAAAACAAGATGTTTTAAGGTATGTTCTTACAGCCAATATGCCTGAAAACAAAGACAATAACTTCACATGGAAGGATTTTCAAACCAAAAATAACTCTGAATTAGTTGGGATTTTAGGTAACTTCTTGAATCGTGTGATGGTCTTAACTAATAAATACCACGATGGTGTAATTCCTGATGGAGAAACAACTTTTGACGAATTAAAAGATCTAAAGGAATTCCCAAAAAGAATTGGAGCTTATTTAGAGAAATTTGAGTTTAGAAATGCTTTAAGTGAATTAATGAATTTAGCTCGTTTGGGTAATCAATTTTTACAAGTACAAGAACCATGGAAAAAGATTAAGACCCATCCAGAAGAAGTTCCTTCTATCATGAGAGCTTCTTTAGAAATATCAGCTTTGTTAGCTCAATTAGCAGAACCTTTTATGCCTCAGGCAAGTGCAAAAATGCTACGCATGCTGAATCTTGAACTAAAGACCTGGGATAAATTAGAAGAAAGTGATTCATGGGTCACTACAGGTCAATTATTGAATAAAGCAGAATTGCTATTTGACAAAGTAGAAGATGAAGCCATTGAATTTCAATTAAATAAATTAAGTGAAACTAAAAGACAAAATAAAATGACGAATCCTAATGCCGAGCCACAAAAAGAAACTTGCACATTTGATGATTTTCAAAAAGTCGATTTACGTGTAGGGACGATTTTGGAGGCAAAGAAAGTGGAGAAGGCTGATAAGCTATTAGAACTAAAAGTAGATACGGGAATTGACGTTAGAACTATCGTATCAGGAATTGCTGAAAGCTTTACACCAGAAGAAGTAATTGGCAAGAAGTGTACAGTTCTTGTGAATTTAGCTCCACGTAAGATTCGAGGAGTTGAAAGCCAAGGAATGTTATTATTTACAGACAAAGCAGATGGCAAACTTAGCTTTGTCAACCCAGAAGATGAAGTCGAGAATGGTGCGGGAATAGGATAATTCTCATTCAATTAATAATAATTAAAAAACTCGTTGGCTGAGCCAACGAGTTTTTTTATGTTTTTAAATTAAGTGCAATTTGAACTATTAGATTAAATATCCCTTAAAATACATAAGACTCCTAAACAAGAGTAATTTTATTTAATATAGGAATCAATATTAGAAATAGATTACAAACAATAACGGCTTCCAATTGTTTGGAAGCCGTTTAGTATGATATTTAATTTAGAATTACTTCTTGATTAACTTCTTAGTTTCTGATTTAGTTCCATCTGTAATAGTCAAGATGTAAACTCCAGCAGGTAAGTTAGCAACGTTTACTTTGTTAACGCTATCAAAAGAAGCAACTTTTTTACCAGATACATTTGTAACCGTAACTAAAGTTTTAGCTGCGTTGAAATCCTCAGCTAATTTAATGTTTACAACATCTTTAGCAGGGTTAGGATAAACAGCAGAAACTGATTTCGCAGATGCTAAGTCATTAGTACTTGCAGTATCATTGAATCTGATATTATCATAGTAAGCATCTCCACTCCAGTTATCATGTACCATTCTAATGTGATCAACGTTTGATCCTCCATCAAAAGGAGCACCTGAACTGATTAACTCATCATCTAAGTATAAGTTCATTGATAAGCCATCATATTCTAATCTTACATTGTGCCAAGTATTAGTTGTCCATGTACCTGTAGTTGGGTGAGCTTGCCCCACTCCCATTTCATCTAATCCAACGAATACAACTGTACCGTCATAGCTAAAATAGATTCGAGTTATATAGAAACCAGCCTCAAGATCTGCAATACCGAACATAAAGTCAGATGTAGCGTTCGCATCCCATTCAGTTCCGTAGAAATCATATGAAACAGTGAAACCTGAAGCAAATGGAATTGCCTCTGATGCATTGTAAAATGCTCCAATAATAGGTCCGTCCTCTTGTGGTCCATACTCAGGAACCTCAGCATTGTGGAATGACTGTGATCCATCACTCGCCATAGCGTCCGTAACATTCTGACCAGAAACAAAACCACCAGCACCGTCACCAGTAACAGTCCATTCTTCAACCTGACCATTTAAATCTCCTGGAAAGAATCCTTCTGATTGCTCGAAAGATACTACCTGCGCTGACAACAACCCAGTTCCAGCTACTAATAAAGATAATAAAACTTTTTTCATAAAATTAATTTTTAAAAATATTTTCTGTTCTAATTAGGTAAAAATAGATATAATTTTAAACAATAGAAAATTTTGTTCATTAAATATTTATATTAAATTTAAATAACAATCGATTCTCAGCTTAATAATTTTTTAATTACCAAGCCATAACCTATGTTTTATGAGAAATCGATAATTCACTAGTGCGCATCAAGCCAATTATTAGCAATTCCACATTCAACAACCAAAGGAATTTTAAATGTTAAAGCCTGTTCCATAGTTGATTTTATGATGGGTTGTATGTGATCTACTTCATCTTTTGGTACTTCAAACACCAATTCATCATGTACCTGAAGTAACATTTTGGTTTTATAATCCTTTAATGTTTCATGAAGCTTCACCATGGCCAATTTGATTATATCGGCTGCACTTCCTTGTACGGGAGCATTAATAGCATTTCTCTCAGATTGACTTCTAACCACAAAATTGGCTGAATTAATACTTGGCAAATATCTTCTTCTACCCAATAAGGTTTCAACATAAGCATGCTTTCTAGCAAAAGCAACCTGCTCGTCCATATATTCTTTCAATCTTGGATAAGTTTCAAAATAAATATCAATTAAATCTTTTGATTCACTTCTAGATAAGTCTGTTTGATTACTTAAACCAAATGCAGAAACACCATATATAATACCAAAATTGACGGTTTTAGCATGGTTTCTTTGTGTTCTAGTTACTTCCTCGATAGGAATGTTAAAAACACGTGCTGCAGTAGCCGCATGAATATCTTCTCCATTTAAGAAAGAAGTTGTCATAGCTTCGTCCCCACTCATTCCTGCGATTAAACGTAATTCAATTTGAGAATAATCAGCTGCTAATAGCACATGATTATCATCTTTGGCAACAAATGCTTTTCTAACTTCCCTTCCTCTTTCTGTTCTGATGGGAATATTCTGTAGGTTAGGATTATTAGAAGCTAATCGACCAGTAGAGGCAATCGTTTGGGCAAATGTTGTATGAATTCTACCGGTTTTTGGACTCACCTCATTGGGTAAAGCATCTACATAGGTAGATTTTAATTTTTGGATTTGACGATATTCTAAAACATGGTTTACAATTTCGTGCTTGTCCTTAAGTTCAACCAAAACATCTTCTGATGTTTTGTATTGTCCTGTTCTTGTCTTTTTAGGTTTTTCAACGATTTGAAGCGTATCAAACAATACTTCTCCTAATTGTTTTGGAGAATTCACATTAAACTCAGACCCTGCTGCTTTGAAGATATTTTCTTCTAATGCACCTAGTTCATCAGCCAATTTCGCAGACATTTGATTTAGAGCATCAACATCTATTTTAATTCCGTTCCGCTCCATGTTGGCTAAAACTCCCACCAATGGAAATTCTATTTCTTCTACCAATTTAGTAGCTTCAACTTCTTTAATCATTGGATCAAAAACATGCTTTAGTTGCAAAGTAATATCGGTGTCCTCTACAGCATACTTTGTTTGAACATCAATATCTATCTGTCTGAAGTTTTTTTGATTTTTCCCCTTTTTGCCAATTAAAGTTTCAATATCAACTGGTTTATACTTCAAATAGGTCTCAGACAATACATCCATTCCATGTCGCATATCTGAATTAATAATATAATGCGCTACCATGGTATCATAAATAGGTGCCTTGATTTCTATACCATATTTATATAAAACTTTCATATCATACTTGAGGTTCTGACCAATTTTTAAGATTTCAGAATGCTCTAAAACTTCTCTAAATTCTTCTACAATTGCCTTTGCCTCATCAAAGTCTTCTGGAAAAGAGACATAAAAACCTTTCCCGGCTTCGTAGGAAAAGGCTAAACCAACCAATTCTGCTTCTAATGCATTTAAGCCTGTCGTTTCGCAGTCGATACAAACTTCTTTTTGTTTTAAAAGTTTTTTGAGCAACAAACTCCTACCCATTGGTGAGTCTACCAATTGATAGAAATGATCTTGGGTTTCTATGGTTCTAAATCCTGAATCGCTCACCACCACTTCGTCATTGTCGTTTGAAACAAACATAGACATTTGATCGCCGGTAGAAATTTCGGGCTTGTTTTCGTCGATTTTATCCTCTACACCATAAGTTCTATAAAGATTCTCTAGCATTCTTCTGAACTCGAGCTCGGTGAATATTTCTTTTACTTTATCAAAATCAGGTGTATCTACATTGTATTGTTTTTCACAGAATTCAACGGGTGCGTCTGTAAGGATCGTAGCCAACTTTTTGGAAAGGAATGCTTGTTCTTTGAAATTGGTAACATTTTCTTTTTGCTTTCCTTTTAGCTTATCTAAATTCTCATACAAACCTTCCATACTACCATAGGCCGTCAAAAGCTTTTGAGCGGTTTTAGGTCCAATACCGGGAATCCCTGGAATATTATCGGCGCTATCTCCCATCATTCCGAGATAATCTATGATTTTGATTGGATCATCTACTCCGAATTTTTCTTTTACTTCATCAACACCCCATATTTCAACCCCATTTCCGCGCGAAGATGGTTTATACATTTTAATATTATTCGAAACCAACTGTGCAAAGTCTTTGTCGGGCGTCATCATATAGGTGGTGAAGCCTTCTTTTTCGGCTTGTTTGGCCAAAGTGCCGATTACATCGTCTGCCTCATAGCCTTCTGCATACATCACCGGAATATGCATGGCCTCTAGAATCTCTATGATAAAAGGAACTGCGACTTTAATACCTTCTGGCGTTTCATCTCTATTGGCTTTATATTCTGGGAAATATTCATGGCGAATTGTGTCTTTTTTACCCACATCGAAAACAACAGCCAAGTGGGAGGGCTGTTCACGCTTTACCACATCCAGTAGCGCATTCATAAAACCCATAATAGCAGATGTATTGAGTCCTTTGGAATTGATTCGTGGATTTTTAATAAATGCATAATAACCTCTAAAAATCAATGCATAAGCATCTAATAGGAATAAGCGTTTATCGTTTTGGGTAGAACTCATAGAATATAATTAATGTTGCTAAATATACGGAATTTACGAGGAATGTCGAAGGTATAGCAGCAGAAAAGAGTCGACTTGCAACAAGTCTAATTTAGTCTACATGAGAGATAGGATTTATTCTCAATGAGTTGCACAATCACCTATGGGATTGGGTTTGGGCAGGCATTTCTAGGTTTTATTTTAAACAGTATGTTGGGCGCGGAGTTGCGAAAGGGATTGACGTGGAAATCCTTGTGATGATTTGGCGCTAACAAAAAACAGCATAAAAAAGCGACCTTAGAAGCTCTTTTTGTGCGATTTTTTGTCGGCAAATCATGACAAGATTGGAACAAAAAGCCCGGTTTTTATCTTGTTAATTTAATGACAAGATAAAAATTCGCCCTAGCTAATATAACCCAATAAAAAAGCCGACCTAGTGAATAGATCGGCTTGTATAGTTTATTTCTTTAAGATTTTTAATAAGCGCTCATGAACTTCTAAATAAGCTTCAGACACCTCGCCCAAGTCTCTTCTGAAACGGTCTTTGTCTAATTTTTTACCAGTTTCCTTATCCCACAAGCGACAAGTGTCTGGAGAAATTTCATCTGCCAATACCAGTTCGCCATCCATGGTTTTACCTAATTCGATTTTGGAATCGGCAAGTATAAGCCCAGCCTCATCGAATAATTCTATCAACAAGTCGTTGATGTCAGCGGTAAGTTCGTACATATCTAGCAACTCATCATAAGTTGCAGCACCTAATAATACTGCATGATCATCGTTGATAAGCGGATCTCCAAGGTCATCATTTTTGTAGCAAATATCGTAAACCGTGTTTTCGCATTTTCCGCCCTCTTCTAGACCTAGACGTTTTGCCATACTTCCGGCGATGTAGTTGCGCGTTACGAATTCCAAGGGAACAATATCTACTTTTTTAACTAATTGCTCGCGGTCGTTTAGACTTTTGATGAAATGAGTTGGGATTCCATTGTCTCTCAGGTATTCGAAAATGAGTACCGTAATAGCGTTGTTCATTGTCCCTTTGTGGTCGAAACTACCACGCTTTTGCGCATTGAATGCAGTTGCATCATCTTTGAAGTAAACAATTACTTCGTTGGGATTGTCGGTAGCATATATCTGCTTTGCTTTACCTTCGTATAGCATTTCTTTTTTTTCCATGGTGGAATTTTTGTGGATATGAATTGTGTAGACAAAGATACTTTTTTCTAATCGAATTTATAATTTGAATTTATAATTTGCACCTAAACTAAACCAAAAACCAGGCATCGGTACCAAACTAGATTCTGTGTAATCTGTTCCTAGTATATTATTGAAGGATGTGAACAGATTCCAATTTGATTTTCTGTAATCTAATTTTGCGTCCAAAAGACTGTAATTATCTAAAGCGATACGATCTAGGTATCGAAAGGTGATTCCGCTTCTTAAGTCTTTGTATAATTGGTTTTCCATTTTTAAAACCACATGATTTCTAAGATTATCTAAAACATTTTTAGACATTTCGAAATCTTCATTGGCAAAGGTTTTATCCAAATATGTATATCCCAACTCAAGGGAGCTTATAAATCCTGTGAAGCTCTTGCGCATGGTCAACTCCACTCCTTTTACATCTATATCTGCAACGTTATAAGCTTGCCAAGCATCGGATTCGCTTTGCTTTACCCAATCGATGGCATCACCAGTTTGTTTGTAGAATAAGCTCAGTTTTCCCACAAATGTGGGTTGCACATAGCGATATCCTAACTCAAATGAATTTGCGGTTTCTGGATTTAAATCTTCATTTCCTACCTCCACTGGGCTATCGTAAAACAATTCGGTGTAAGAAGGAATTCTGTGTACTTTGGCTGCGTGCGCGTATAGTTTGTTGAATTTATTGATTTCATACCCAACTTCTAAACCTGGATAGAAAAAATCACCACGGTTGGAATAGTTTGTCCAGTTGAATCCAGGTGTAATGTTTAATTTATTATCGAATAAAGAAAAATTGTGTTCTAAAAACATAGAGCTGATTTCTCTGTCATGACTTCCTAAGCTATTGCTACGTAGCATTTCTTTCCTAAATTCAGCACCAATACCGGTTACCCCCAATGCATTAATAAAACTAGCTGAGGCTTCTACTCCAACATTATTTCCGATATGCATATTTCTATAGAAACTAGGGTCGTTTTTTTTTAATAAGTACATGTCTTGTGCACGTTTCCAGTAAGTAGAAGCTTTAAAGCCCCAATTATTGACTCTTTTATCAAGGCCTAAACTAACAATTGAATTTTGTGTTTCTTCGTATTGATCTTTAAAACTTGGAGAAGCATAAAATCCATTAGCTCCGAATTTTTTCTCAACAAAACCAGCTTGTAAATTAATTTGACCTTGTTGGATATCCAAAGAGCTTTGATAATAAGCGCTGGTTTTTTTATAATCGGTGTTATACCTATACCCATCGGATGCTCCATAATTTGCACTGATGCTATTTTTGAACTTTGATGTACCTGCATTAGCCGAAAAGCCTAGATCATAGGTTCCATAGCTACCTCCCACTCCGCGTAAAGCAATGCTATTTTCGTCATCAACTTTTGTGATGATATGAATGACTCCAGCAAATGCGTTGGAACCAAATTTACGTGCGGCAGGTCCTTTAATAATTTCAATTCTCTCTATACTCGATAAATCGAAAGGTAGATTCCAAAGATTGTGGCCTGTTTGGGTGTCTGATAAACGAACACCATTGATAATAAGAAGAACTTGCTCAAAACTTCCACCTCGAATGGAAATATCCCCCTGCATTCCATCAATACCACGTCGACGAAGATCGATTCCCGTTTGATAAGCAATCAATTCTTCCACGCTTTGAGAAGGAGTGTTTTGAATGTCGTGTTTTGTAATCAAAATGTAATTTTCATCCACTTTGTTCATGGTGAGTGGATAGGTTCTAGCTTTCGTGATGAGACTATCGAGCTGAATTTCTTCTTGAGCTAGGACAGTTAAACTCAAGAGAATAAATACAAAAAAACTAAGAATTTCTTTCATTGAATTAATTTACTATAAAATTCAATTCAAAAATAGCCTTTTATTTATTGAATCATCATTAAAAATATTCTTTTGTATCCGTAAAAACCAGAAAATTTTGAATAAAACGAATCAAGCTACTTAAGGCAAATGACTTAAGTAGCTTGGTTTAAAATCTTTATCGAAATATGGATTAATCTTTCTTGAAATATTCAACACCGTTTTTAAAGATATCCATAAACGCAGCATCTGGAATATTACATAACAATCCTTTTCTATACCGCTCTGGATGCCCCATTCTACCAAAGATTCTACCTGTTTTATCGGTAATACCTTCTACTCCCATATAAGATCCATTAGGGTTGAATGGCATATCGATAGATGGTTCACCTATGGCATCTACATATTGTGTTGCCACTTGTCCATTCGCAATTAAAACTTGTAGAACATCATCTTTAACAGAGAATCTTCCTTCACCATGTGAAATTGGAATTCTATAGATCTTATCTTTCATTCCTCTCAACCAAGGAGAATGATCGTTAACCACCTTCACATCAACCATTTGAGAAATGTGTCTTCCTATTTTATTGTGTGCTAATGTTGGTGAATTTTCGTCTAAAGTTCTGATTTCACCATAAGGTACTAAACCTGATTTAATCAAGGCCTGGAAGCCATTACAAATTCCTAAAATCAATCCTCCACGCGCAATAAGACCATGAACAGCATCTTTGATTCTTGGATTTTTAAGCACAGAAACAATAAACTTAGCTGATCCGTCTGGCTCATCCCCTGCTGAGAAACCACCAGATAAAACCATGATTTGAGCATGATTTAATAGAGAAGTGAACTTTTCAACAGATTTCTCTAAATACTCTTGATTTAAATTATTAAAGATAAATGAATTCACCTCCGCACCAGCTTCTTCAAATACTTTTTGAGTTTCATACTCACAGTTGGTTCCAAAGAAAATAGGTAAAACAACTTTTGGTTTACCATCAACAACTGCATGTCTATCATGTTGGTCGTCTTTAAGTCTATCTTCTTCGGTAATTTCAGCACCAGCAATCGTAGCTCCATTGCGTGTTGCATCCTCCATTTCTTCTGTAAATTCAGCTAATGCCTCTTTAATTCCTGTTGGGAACAATTCTTCGAAGGTACTTAACCAAGCTTTTAACAAGTCATTGATTACAAAAGTCTGCCCATTGATAGTCAATTGATCATCAAAACTAATTGTACCAAGTTTTGTGAATTGATCTAATTCCTCTGTTGTTTCTAGCAGCAAACTACCAAGCATTGGTTTAAACATGGGTAAGTTGGTCTCGATATCTGCCCCAACATTATTACCAAAGCTCATTTGCGCTAAAGCAGTCACCAAACCACCGTTTTTAATAATTTGTGCTGAAACAATTGTTTCATCTTTAATTAATTGATGAATTTCCTCATAGGTATCTCTTAATTGCTCATAATTTGGCATTCCATTCTCTTGTGGCTTATGTTCAAACAAATAAACAAAATGCCCCGAACGCTTGAATTCAGGTGAAATCACGTTTGAAATATGACCTGGTGCCGCAGCAAATGAAATTAAAGTTGGCGGAACTGTTAATTCCTCAAAAGTTCCAGACATAGAATCCTTACCACCAATCGCTGCAATTTCTAATTCTAATTGAGCATCTAAAGCCCCCATTAAAGAAGAAAGTGGCTTACCCCATTTTTTAGGATCGTCGCCTAAACTTTCATAATACTCTTGGAAACTTAATCGAATATCCTCTCTTTTTCCTCCACTACCTACAATTCGAGAAACACTTTCCACAACCGCATAGGCGCCACCAATCAATGTATTTTCAGATGATAATTCAGGACTATAACCCCAAGATGCCATTGATACGGTTTGCGAATTTCTACCTAAAACAGGCAAGGTATGCACACTTGATAAAGCTGGTGTAAATTGATTTTTACCTCCTAATGGTAGTAAAACGGTAGTTTGACCTACTGTACTATCAAATTTTTCAATTAATCCTTTTTGAGAAGCTACGTTTAACTCTTTTAAGGTAGAGATAAAGTTTTCTTGATTGAATTCTTTATTTTCTTTTTTCGGTAATGGTTTTAAATCTACAGTAGCGTCATTTTTCTTAGAACAACCTGCTGTATCCAAGAAATCACGATCTAAATCAACTATTTTTCTTCCTTTATAGCTAATCTCTAATCTATTTTTATCGGTAACTTCACCTACTTCAACCGCTAAAATATTCTCTTCGTTAGCCAAGCGAATAAATTCAGCTACATTTTCAGGGGCAATTACGACAGCCATACGCTCTTGAGATTCTGAAATTGCCAATTCAGTTCCGTTTAGACCATCATATTTAACCGGAAGAGCATCTAAATTAACCTTTACACCTTCTGCAATCTCACCAATTGCCACAGAAACACCACCTGCACCAAAATCATTCGACTTTTTAATTAAGGTAGTTGCTTCTGGCTTTCTGAACAATCTTTGAATTTTTCTTTCTTGTACAGCATCACCCTTTTGAACCTCAGCGCTCATTTTGTCTATGGCATCAATCGTTTGAGTTTTAGAAGAACCTGTAGCTCCTCCTACTCCATCACGACCAGTCTTACCACCTAATACAATAACTTTATCACCAATCGATGGATTTTCTCTCTTAACCCAATCAACTGGCGCAGCTCCCATGACAAAACCAACTTCCATTCGTTTGGCTTTGTAACCTTCGTGGTAAATTTCATTCACCAAAGAAGTCGCTAAACCAATTTGATTACCGTACGAAGAATATCCGCTTGCTGCTTCTTTGGTTATTTTTCGTTGAGGTAATTTACCTTCTCTGGTGTTTTCTATCGGTTCTAATGGATTTGCAGAACCTGTAATCCTCATCGCTTGATAAACAAATGCCCTTCCACTCAATGGGTCACGAATCGCTCCACCCACACAAGTAGATGCTCCACCAAATGGTTCTATTTCGGTTGGGTGATTATGCGTTTCATTTTTAAACAATAAATACCATGGCTCTTTTTCGCCGTCTATTTCTGCTTCAATCTCAATGGTACAAGCATTGATTTCATCTGAAATGACTAAGTTTTCTAACTTACCTTCGGCTCTGAAATATTTTGCCGCAATGGTTCCAAAGTCCATTAACGAGATAGGCTTATGCTCTCTGCCTAAATCTTTTCTGATCTGTAAATATCTTTGGAATATTTCCTCCAAAGTTTCTTTAAAATCTCCGTTAAACTCAATATTCTCCAACTCGGTCATAAAGGTTGTATGACGACAATGATCAGACCAATAGGTATCCAAAACCTTAAGTTCGGTTTCGGTTGGATTTCTTTGTTCTTTTTTAAAGTAATCTTGAATAAATCCTAAATCATCTAAGCCAAATGAGAATTCCCATTCTTTATAAAAGGCTTGCAATTCTTCTCCGTCTATATCAATAAACCCATCTATTACAGGAACATCTTCTGGAACTGGATTTTGAGGTATTTTCAAAGCTTCCATATTCTTTTGGCGTGCATCTACTGTATTGATTAAGAGTTTCTTCACTTCCTCTATTTTAGAAGTCGGTAAATCTTGGAAAGCATACAATAAGGCTGTTCTAATTTTAACCTGATCATTATTGGTAATCAATTGAACAGCTTGTTCTGCAGAGTCTGCTCTCTGATCGAACTGACCGGGTAAAAACTCAACCGCCAGGGTATAAGGATAACTCGTCAAATCAGGCTGAGTCGTGTGCAAAATATCCATTACTGGATCTGCAAATACGGTTTCGGCTACATCTTCAAATTCCTCATCAGATAGATTAAAAATATCATAAACAATAAAAACCTTGAGTTGGATATTTCCACCCAGCATTTTCAGGTCTTGTGAAACCGTTTCAGATAAATGGTCAAAAGCAGGACGTTTTTCTATAAATACACGACGATTCATATAATGATTTTGATAGTTTGCTGCGAAAAAGAATCACCTTATCGCAATTAAAAAATGTTTGCGTAAAGTTAATTTAAATTGAGAAGTGTGCCAAGCCGATAAAACATAGTTTATATCATTTTATTCATTTTGTTTTAACAATAGTATTTAACTTGGATATATTAAAAAAAAGAATATTATAAGCTGTTCAAAATTTGCTATTTTTGTAGATTCAGAGATATTTATGAAGAACATCAGGAATTTTTGCATTATTGCGCATATTGATCATGGTAAGAGTACATTAGCCGATAGGCTTCTAGCCTTTACTCAGTCGGTTACTGAGCGAGAAATGAAAGCGCAGTTATTAGACAGTATGGATTTGGAGCGCGAACGTGGTATTACCATTAAATCACACGCGATTCAAATGGATTATATTTATGAAGGAGAAACGTATACGCTAAATTTGATTGACACACCTGGTCACGTGGATTTCTCTTATGAGGTTTCACGATCGATTGCAGCTTGCGAAGGTGCTTTGTTGATTGTAGATGCAGCACAAAGCATACAAGCACAAACGATTTCAAATTTATACTTAGCGATTGAGAATGATTTAGAAATTATTCCAATTTTAAATAAAATTGATTTACCAAGTGCAAATCCAGATGAGGTTTCTGATGATATCATCGATCTTTTAGGATGTGACTTAGAAGACATTATTCACGCAAGTGGAAAAACTGGTTTTGGAGTTGATAAAATCTTAGAAGCTATTATTAAAAGAGTTCCGGCTCCAGAAGGAGATCCAGAAGCTCCTTTGCAAGCTTTGATTTTTGACTCTGTTTATAATCCATTCCGTGGTGTAGAAGCTTACTTCAAAGTTGTTAATGGAAAAATTAACAAGGGAGAGGAAGTAATGTTTATGCAAACGGGTAAAAAATATTTTGCTGACGAGGTGGGAACTTTAAAACTTCAGCAAGTTCCAAAGAAAACCATCAACACGGGAGACGTAGGTTATATTATTTCTGGAATTAAAACCGCAGTTGACGTAAAAGTAGGTGATACGATAACCTCTGTTAAGAATCCTGCTGCGAAAGCAATTGAAGGGTTCGAGGATGTAAAGCCCATGGTATTCGCTGGGATTTATCCAGTAGACACCGAGGATTACGAGGAGTTGACCTATTCATTAGAGAAATTACAACTAAATGATGCGTCCTTAACTTTTGAAAAAGAGAGTTCGGCGGCATTAGGTTTTGGATTTAGATGTGGATTCTTGGGTATGCTTCACTTAGAAATTATTCAAGAGAGATTGGAGCGCGAGTTTAACATGACCGTTATTACAACTGTTCCCAACGTGTCATATCAAGCATTTACAACAAAGAATCCAGACGTTCCAATCGTTGTCAATAACCCATCTGACTTACCAGACCCGAATGGATTAGATCGCGTAGAGGAACCATATATTAAAGCAACTATCATTACAGCTGCAGAGTATGTGGGTAACGTAATGACTTTATGTATCGAAAAACGTGGAGAAATTGTTAACCAGACCTATTTAACTACGGATCGTGTTGAATTAACCTTTAACATGCCACTGGCGGAAGTTGTGTTTGATTTCTATGATAGACTAAAAACCATTTCTCGTGGTTATGCATCATTTGATTATCAACCGATCGGAATGCGTGCTTCTGAATTAGTGAGGCTTGACATTCTGATTATGGAAGAATCTGTGGATGCTTTATCTGCGTTAGTTCATAAAGACAATGCTTATAACATCGGTAAGAAAATGTGTGAGAAATTACGCAAATTAATCCCGAGACAAATGTTCGATATTCCAATTCAAGGGGCTATTGGAGCAAAGGTTATTGCTCGTGAAACCATTAAAGCCTTAAGAAAAGACGTAACAGCAAAATGTTATGGTGGTGATATTTCTAGAAAGCGTAAATTATTAGAAAAGCAGAAGAAAGGTAAGAAGAAAATGCGTCAGATTGGACGTGTAGAAGTACCACAAAGTGCATTTATGGCAGTATTGAATTTAAGTGAAGATTAATAAATCTTACTCATATAAAACAAAAAGGGTTTCCAAATTGGAAACCCTTTTTTACTTTAGTTTATTTTTTAAATTTTAGCTTAATTCATTAATAAAATCTAGTAATTCGCCTTGCTGAATTGTTTGTTGTTCTCCAGATTTTAAATCCTTCAAGGATAGTGTTTGATTTTGTATTTCATCTCCTCCAATCATAACCACGTGTGTAAAACCACCTTTATCACCATAGGAGAATTGCTTTTTCAACTTGGCATCATCTGGATACAACTCTGATTTAACTCCTGACGCTCTTAGTTTTTGAACTAATTTCATAGATTCTTTAGCCTCCTTTTCTCCAAAGTTGATGAATAGGATTTTAACTTTTTCATCATCAAAGTCTGGGAATAAACCTAACTCCTCTAAAACCAAATAAGTTCTATCTAAACCAAAAGAAATTCCCACACCTGGCATATTTTTTAAACCAAAAATACCCGTTAAGTCGTTATATCTTCCGCCCCCACCGATAGATCCCATTTCTACACCTTTCGCTTTAACCTCTAAAATTGAACCTGTATAGTATTCTAATCCGCGAGCTAAAGTCAGGTTTAAAACTAAATCAGCAGAATTTAATCCAACTAAATTTTCATTAATAAAGTTTAATTCATCAATTCCTTCTAATCCGATTTCTGATGCAGATAAAACTTCTTTTAAAGCCTCTGTCTGCTCAGCAAAAGAGCCTTTAATATCAAACACAGGAGATAATTTTGCAATCGCAACCTCAGAAATACCTTTTTGTTCCATTTCTTCGATTACTTTTTCTCTACCTATTTTATCTAATTTATCCAGCGCAACGGTGAAATCGATTAATTGGTCCTGAATATTGGCAACTTCTGCCAATCCAGATAATACTTTTCGATTGTTAATATGTATCTCTGTGCTTAAACCAAGCTCGGTAAAACAAGCATCATACAGTTGAATTAATTCAATTTCTTGCCAAAGAGAAGTACTTCCCACAATATCTGCATCACATTGATAAAACTCTCTGAAGCGCCCCTTTTGAGGTCGATCAGCGCGCCAAACAGGTTGAATTTGATATCTTCTAAATGGAAAATTAATCTCGTTCTTATGTTGTACAACGTAACGTGCAAATGGCACTGTAAGGTCGTAGCGTAAAGCTTTGTCTGAAACTTTGGTTGTAACACTGGCTGGATTGGCTTCTAAATCTTCTGGTTTAACTTTCTTTAAAAAATCACCTGAATTTAAGATTTTAAAAATCAAACGATCGCCCTCTTCACCATATTTACCAGTAAGTGTACTTAGGTTTTCAAAAGAAGGCGTTTCTATCGGATGAAAGCTATAGGTTGAAAAATGTTTTTTAAGAATATTAATAATGTATTCTCGTTTTTGCACTTCTTCTGGTGAAAAATCTCTTGTTCCTTTTGGTAAAGATGGTTTTTGCATTTTTATTTTAATTGAATTGACAAAGGTAGTTATGTGAATAATGTAATCAAAATGAAAAAACCTCCGAGATTGAATTCATCTCGAAGGTTTCTTTTATAGAGACAAAAGTGATTGAAGCATAATATCAACTTCGTTCACCAGTAAATGATCTATATTATTTTTTTGGTGTTTTCTTCAAGATTTCTAGTAAATATTTCCAGAACTTTTGGGTTGAAGAAATACTTGCTCTTTCATCTGGTGAATGCGCACCAAGAATGGTTGGACCAAAAGAAATCATATCCAAACCTGGAATTCTTTCTCCCAAAATACCGCACTCTAAGCCTGCGTGACAAGCTGCTACATTAGGTTGTTCATTGAACATTTCCTTATACAAACCTTCTAAAGTCTTTAAGATTTCAGAGCTTGGATTAGGCTGCCAACCTGGATAAGAACCAGAGAATGTCGTTTCGAAACCTGCAGCATCAAAAGCTTCTTTTAATTTGTTCGCAACTTCTTCTTTTGAAGACTCAACACTACTACGTGTTAAGTTTTGAACTTCGGCTTTACCGTCTTTCAACTCCACACGCGCAACGTTGTTAGAAGCTTCCACTAAATCAGGAATATCTGCACTCATTTTATACACTCCATTGTGTAAAGCATGTATCATTTGAGTGAATTTTCTCGAGTCTTCTTTGCTTAAAGCTTTCGCAGGCGCTGCAACCTCAGCATCAATAAGAATGGTTAAATCTGGATCAACATCTTCAAAGTCTTTCTTGATTTCCCAAGCAGTTTTTTCGATTTCTCTTGAAACCTCAGCCACATCAGAGTTATCAATAATCACCATCGCCCATGCCTCTCTTGGAATAGCGTTTCTTAAACCACCGCCTTTCACTTCTGCTAATCTATATTCCTTTGAGATAGAACAAAGCAGACGGCCTAAGATTTTATTTGAATTTCCTAACCCTTTATGAATTTCCATACCTGAATGACCACCATTTAAGCCAGATACACTAAGTCTAATCCCATAGTTGTCATCGTCTTCTACATCATGCATTTCATAAGTGCGACTTGCTGTAACATCTACTCCACCAGCACATCCAATTCCGATTTCATCGTCTTCTTCCGTATCAAGGTTTAATAAAATTCGACCGTCGAGAAGGCTTCCGTCTAAATTTTGAGCACCGGTCATACCCGTTTCCTCATCGATAGTGAAAAGAGCTTCAATAGGTGGGTGAACAATATCATCACTTTTAAGGATTGCCATAATAGCAGCAACTCCTAAACCATTATCTGCACCCAGCGTGGTTCCTTTAGCTTTAACCCAGTCACCATCTACCTTCATTTCGATTCCTTGTGTATCGAAGTCGAAATCGGTATCATTATTTTTTTGATGAACCATATCCAGATGTGATTGTAAAATCACTGTTTTGCGGTCCTCCATTCCTACCGATGCAGGTTTTTTGATAATTACGTTTCCAATAGCATCTTCTAAAGTTTCTAAACCTAAGGATTTACCAAAATCCACCATAAATTGGCGTACTTGTTCTTCTTTCTTAGAAGCCCGTGGCACAGCATTCAGGTCTACAAATTGAGTCCAAACTTCTTTAGGCTCAAGATCTCTTATTATATCGTTCATGAATTATATATTTTAAAATTATATGAAAACTGGTGTTCTATTCAACAAAATCAGTTCCACTATTGGCATAGAAGCTTTAATTTAAGCCTCTGCAAAATATTTAAAGAAATAAGGAATCGTTTCTATTCCTTTATAAAAATTAAACACGCCAAAGTTCTCATTAGGAGAGTGAATTACATCCGAATCTAATCCGAATCCTAACAATACAGATTTACTCCCTAATTCTTCTTCAAACAATGCTACAATTGGAATACTACCACCACTTCTGAAAGGTATTGCTTCCTTTCCAAAAGTATGTGTCATGGCTTTTTTAGCCGCTAAATAACCTTTGCTATCAATTGGCAATACATATCCTTTTCCGCCATGGTGTGGTTTTGTAGTTACTTCAACACTATCTGGTGCAATAGACTCAAAATGCTCACAGAAAAGCTTAGTGATTTTATCTGGATCTTGTCCAGGAACCAAACGCATCGATATTTTAGCTTCTGCATAAGAAGGAATAACGGTTTTAGCTCCTTCGCCAATATATCCACCCCAAATTCCGTTAACGTCTAAAGTTGGACGGATAGAGTTTCTTTCCATGGTTACATAGCCTTCCTCTCCTTGAATATCTTTAATCCCAATGGACTTTTTATAAGAATCTAAATCAAAAGGAACTTTTGCCATTTCAGCACGTTCTTCATCACTTAATTCAATCACATCGTCGTAGAATCCTTTCACGGTAATTTTCCCGTTTTCATCGTGTAATTGACCAATCATATCACATAAAACATTGATCGGATTCGGAACGGCTCCTCCATATAAGCCAGAATGTAAATCTAAATCTGGACCTTTTACTTTAACTTCAACATAACTTAATCCTCTTAATCCTGTGCAAAGCGATGGAACATCTTTAGCTACTAAACTCGTATCTGAAATTAAAATTACATCATTGGAAAGTTTTTCTCGATTATTTTTAACGAAGTCACCTAAATTTTCAGATCCAACTTCTTCTTCACCTTCAATCATGAACTTAACATTACAAGGAAGTTCACCCGCTGACATCATAGCTTCAAATGCTTTAAGATGCATAAAGAATTGCCCTTTATCATCGGCAGAACCACGCGCAAAAATGGCGCCTTCTGGGTGGATATCTGTTTTTTTAATCACCGGTTCAAAAGGCCCAGATTCCCATAAATCGATCGGGTCTGGTGGTTGAACATCATAGTGACCATAAACAAGAACGGTTGGAAGATTCTCATCGATGATTTTTTCACCATAAACCACAGGATAACCAGCGGTTTCACAAATCTCAACCTTGTCAGCCCCAGCCTCTTTTAAAAAGTCAGCTGTTTTTTGTGCTGTATCTAACATATCTTGCACATAAACAGGGTCTGCACTAATCGATGGAATTCTGAGCAATTCAAATAGCTCATCTAAAAATCTTTGCTTATTCTCTTGTATATAATTTTGCGTTGCGTCCATTAAAAATTTTAATTATTTCTTAATAGGTAAATATACAAAAAATGAGTAGAGTGAAAGATTTGATTCATGGAAGTTTGTTCAATATTTATCATCTAAATAGAGTTAACTTAAGTCAAAATCGGCCAAATAGCTCTATTTTTAGATTAGCTATCCTATATTTGTCTTAATGAAGCTAAAATTTGATCGACAAAATTTACTAAACAATCGAAATCTCAATAAATGGTTGGGTTTCGCGCTTGCTTCATTGATTGTAATTCTTACGATTTGGATGTCTAATTCTATTGTTCAGAATTTAAAAGAAGAAGAACAAAAGAAGATGGAAACCATCGTAAAGGCCACCGAACTACTTGGCTCTTTAGACACTTCTGATGATGCAAGAAGAATTGCACTTAAAATTATTGAGGATAATACATCGATGCCCATGATTTTGGTCGATGAAAACAAAGAAGCCTACGAAGTTAGAAATCTAAATAATTTAGAAAATGACTTATTGACGGATTCGGTATTCTTAAAACAGAAACTAACTGAATTAGAAGCCATTCATGATCCCATTGAGGTAAATCTACCCTTTGGAAAACAATATATATATTACCAAAACTCATCGCTTTTAACCAAATTAAGATATTATCCATTGGTATTGCTCCTTATCTTATTGTCTTTTGCGGCCTTCACGGTTTGGTATTTTAGAACTTTAGAAAGAACCCAGCGTAGTTTTCTTTGGGCTGGAATGGCCAAAGAAACAGCTCATCAAATAGGAACTCCTCTATCGTCTTTACTAGGATGGATTGAGATTTTGAGGCTAGAAAACGTTGATCCGGATACGCTTTCCGAAATTGAGAATGATGTACATAGATTAAATCAAATTGCAGAACGCTTTTCCAAAATTGGTTCACGCCCTACTCTACACCCACATAATATTGTAGAAATCTGTGAGAATACCTACAACTATCTTAAACCAAGAATTTCTACAGGAATTAATTTTCAGTTGAGGACTAAATCGCCAGAAATCATGGTGGATTGCAACGCTGAACTTTTGAGTTGGGTTTTAGAAAACTTAGTGAGGAATGCCGTAGATGCTATGCAAAATCGAGGGAAAATAGAAATCCGTGCCAGTTTAAAAGATAATAAAGCCATTATTACTGTAACAGATGATGGAGCTGGAATTCCAAGTAATATGCAAAAAAGAATTTTTGAGCCTGGCTATACGACAAAGAAACGAGGATGGGGATTAGGCTTAAGTTTGGCCAAACGTATCATTAATGAATACCACGATGGTCAAATTTTTGTTGCCCAATCTGATAAGGAGCATGGAACTCAATTTAAAATCATATTAAAAACGAGTCATTAGATTATTATTCAACTGAATTGATTTATTGCAAAAACTACTCATATACAGCCGTATACCCTGAGGCTTTTTGGATATAACTCAAATCATATGTTTTTGTCTTAATTTATTGGTAAATTTGCACTCGCAGTTTAAACTATGCATTACCACGAGAGTTTACATAATTTTAAGGTTATTGGGATTAGTTATGAAAAGGCCGATGTAGAGACACGCGGGCAGTTCGCATTTCTAGACCAATACGCCGATGACTTTATCCAAAAATCCAAAGAGAATAACATAGAGGATTTCTTTGTTTTATCTACTTGTAATCGTACCGAGATTTATTATTTCGGTTCAGAAGATGATAATATGAAGGATATTTATTGTGATCAAGTTCAGGGAGATAAAGACTTATTCGATGAGATTACCTTTGTTAAAACCGGACGAGATGCTATTCATCATTTATTTAGGGTTTCTACAGGTATTGAAAGTCAGATTTTAGGTGATTTTGAAGTTTTAGCTCAAATGAAAAAAGCATTTAAAGCTTTTAAAAAGAAAGGAACTTCAAATGCTCGAATGGAGCGCATCATGAACACCGCCATACAGATCAGTAAGCAAATTAAAAATGAAACTTCTTTGAGCGACGGAGCTACTTCTGTTTCGTATGCAGCGGTTCAGTATATCATACAGAATATTCCTGATTTCAATGAAAAGAAAATTCTCTTGTTTGGAACCGGTAAAATTGGAAGAAATACTTGTGAGAATTTAGTTAAGCATTCTGACAATAAACATATAACTCTGGTGAATAGAACACCAGAAAAAGCAGAAGCTTTAGGTAAAAAACTTCAATTAACTTATAAGCCGATAGAGGAGTTAGAGAATGAATTATCTAACACCGATATTGTGATAGTTGCAACGGGAGCGCCTCAGCCAACCATTTATAAATCTCTGCTTCCACAAGACAGAGAAATGTTGGTGATAGATTTATCTATTCCAGAAAACGTTGCAAAAGACGTAGATGAATTAGATAAAGTTCAAGTTATGAACGTAGATGAACTATCTAATATCATTAATAAAACATTAAAATCTAGAGAGTCTGAGATTCCTAAGGTGGAGACAATTATACGACTTAAATTATGGGAATTTGAGGACTGGATTGAAGCTAGAAAATATGTTCCAGCTATCGAAGCATTCAAAGATAGAATGGAATTCCTGAAACATCACGAGAAAAAACAACTTCTAAAGAAAGAAGTAAAATTAAATGGTAAAGATCCTTTATCGGAAAGATTAATTCAAAAAATGACCAATCAATTTGCATCTCATATTATGGAAAATCCTGATTCGGCAGATGAGGTTATAGAATTAATGAATAAGGTCTTTAATTTAGAATTGGAGAAATGAAGCTAAGAATTGGTACTCGAAAAAGCCCACTAGCCATGTGGCAAGCCCACAAAGCACAGGCTTTATTAGAAGAAAATGGTTATGATACCGAAATTATTCCAATTTCATCTGAAGGTGATCTCAAGTTGTCGCAACCGATATATCAATTAGGGATTACAGGTGTTTTTACCAAAACCTTAGACATTGCCTTGGTGAATAAGCAAATCGATGTAGCGGTTCATAGTTTAAAAGATGTTCCAACACTTTTAGCCGATGGGCTCAAGCTTTCTGCTTGTCTGGAAAGAGGCGACAATCGAGATATTTTCATTACTAAATCAGATGATTTTTTCACCAATGAGAAAAGAACCATCGCCACCGGAAGCCTAAGAAGAAGAGCATTCTGGCTACATGAGTTTCCAATGGATGAATTAGTTGACTTAAGAGGAAATGTACAATTAAGGATTCAAAAATTAATAGATAACGATTGGGATGCTGCCATATTTGCTTATGCTGGATTAGATAGAAGTGAGATTCTACAAGAGTTGAAAAGTAAAGGTTTAACCTATCATTTCTTGCCAGAAATGGTTTCAGCACCTTCACAAGGTATCGTGGGAATGGTCACAAGAAAGGATTTAGATCTATCTCATGTTTCAAATAAAAATGCCGAGAAAGCAGCGTTAATAGAACGATCTTTTTTAAGAAAGCTACAAGGTGGTTGTACTGCACCAATTGGAGGTTTTGCCAAAATTCTAGATAATGACCAAGTAAGGTTTAAAGGTGTAGTTTTAAGTTTAGACGGTAAGCAAAGAATTGAAGTTCACGAGACTGCAATTGTATCAAATCCACAAGAATTTGGAACGCGAATGGCCGATATTTGCATTGACCAAGGAGCGGCAGAAATGATTAAAAAAATAAAAAAGGAACTGAACGAAGCATAATTCAGTTTCAAGTAAGTGCCAAAAAAACGGAGTTAAATTTAATTTAACTCCGTTTTTTATTTATAAAATTTCCCTTTCTAGATTAAGCATAATATTTTGCTCTAAGTTCTTTTACCTTAGGATCTTTTAAGTACTCATCATAAGTCATATAACGATCTATTGCACCTTTTGGTGTAATCTCAATAATTCTGTTACATACTGTTTGAATTAGTTCGTGGTCATGAGAAGACATCAAAATAGTTCCTTTAAAATTCTCTAATGAATTGTTCAAAGCCGAAATAGATTCCAAATCTAAGTGGTTGGTAGGCTCATCAAATAAAAGAACATTACCTTTTAACAACATCATTCTAGAGAACATACAACGCATTTTTTCACCACCTGACAGCACAGAGGACTTTTTAAGCGCTTCGTCTCCCGAAAACAACATTCTACCTAAGAAACCTCTTAAGTACTCGGCGTGTCTCTCCTCATCTGTCTCAACATATTGACGTAACCAATCTACTAAATCAACATCTGTTTTAAAAAATTCAGTATTATCTAAAGGTAAGTAAGTTTGGGTAGTTGTAATTCCCCAGTTAAAATCTCCTTCTTCTTTTTCCTGGTTTCCTGTAATGATTTCGAAGAAAGCTGTTTTAGCTAAAGAGTTTTTAGAGAAAATAGCCACTTTATCGCCTTTGGCCAAGTTGAATGTGATATTTTTAAATAAAACTTCACCATCTACGCTTGCGCCTAGATCCTTAACATCCAAAATTTGATCTCCTGCTTCTCTTTCCTGTTCAAAAATAATCGCAGGATAACGACGAGATGAAGGCTGAATCTCTTGCATATCTAATTTATCAATCATTTTCTTACGTGCAGTTGCTTGTTTAGCCTTCGCCACGTTAGAGCTAAATCGAGCAATAAATTCTTGTAATTCTTTTTTCTTCTCCTCCGCTTTTTTATTGGCTTGAGCTCTCTGGCGCGTCGCCAACTGAGATGCTTCGTACCAGAAAGAGTAGTTACCAGAATACATATTCAACTTAGAATAATCGATATCCACAATGTGCGTACAAACGGTATCTAGAAAGTGTCTATCGTGGGAAACCACAATGACGGTATTTTCATAATCCGCTAAAAAGTTTTCTAACCAAGAAATAGTTTCAACATCTAAGTCGTTGGTAGGCTCATCCAGAATAAGCACATCTGGATTTCCGAATAAAGCTTGCGCCAACAGAACACGTACTTTAGCCTTAGAATCTAATTCACCCATTAATTTATAATGATCAGCTTCTGTAATTCCAACGTTAGATAATAAGGTAGCCGCATCTGTTTCTGCATTCCATCCACCCATTTCTTCGTAGATAACACCTAGCTCTCCAGCCTTGATACCATCGGCCTCATCAAAATCAGGTTTAGCATAAAGTTCATCCATTTCTGTTTTTACGCTGAATAATTTTTCATTTCCTCTCAAAACGGTTTCTAAAACTGGAACATCATCATATTTAAAGTGATCTTGTTCTAGGGTAGACATCCTTTTATCTGATTCTAGGGAAACATGACCTGAAGTAGGTTCTTGTTCACCGGCTAGGATCTTAAGGAAGGTTGATTTTCCGGCACCATTAGCGCCAATGATTCCATAACAATTACCTTTGGTAAATTTAACATTTACTTCATCGAAAAGAACTCTTTTTCCAAATTGTAGGGAAATATTTGAAACTGTTAACATACTTGGAATAACTTTTGTATAATAATTCGCTGCAAAGATAATAAGAATTAACTGTCCTGTGATACAAAAAGAAATTAGAATTAGAAACAAGAAAGCTAAATTCAATTATGAATTACTTGAATCATTTGATGCTGGTATTAAATTACAAGGAACGGAGATTAAGTCAATTCGTATGGGAAAGGCGAGTATTGCTGAAAGTTTCTGCGAAGTAAAGGATGGTGAGGTTTATATTGTCAATATGCACATAGACGAATACGCTTGGGGAACTCATTACAATCACAAAATTAAACGTGATAGAAAACTCTTGTTGACCAAGAACGAGATTAAAAAATTAGAAAAACAAACACAAGATTTAGGGACTACCATTGTGCCTACCCTATTATATATAAATAAAAAAGGTTTGGCTAAATTGCGCATTTCTTTAGCAAAAGGTAAGAAATTATACGACAAAAGAAATTCTTTAAAAGAAAAAGATTTGAAGCGTGATATCGACAGAATTCAAAAGAATTTCTAAATTTGTAATAAATTTTGTTAAATTTAATAAATAAATCAATATTAAAATTTTAGAATATGAGTATGAAAAAGTTTAATTTAGTGCTAACATTAGCATTTGCATTGTTGTTCAGTGCATCTGTTAATGCGCAGGACTCGAGAAACCCTTGGGGTATTTCGATTGGAGCACATGCTGTAGACCACACTTCGGTTCGCGGTATGTTTGATGGATTTTTTGATTATGACGATTATAGTATCGTACCACCATTATCAAAATTATCTTTAATTCGCCACTTAGGAGGTAAATTCTCTGCTGATTTAACAGCGTCTGTAGGTGAAGTAGACAACAAAAGAATGATGATTGACGATGAGTTTTTCATCAATGCAGGTTTAGGTTTGAGATATAAGCTTTTAGGAACTGAAAGTGAAACTAAATGGTTTGATCCTTATGTAAGAGTAGGTGCTTCTTATAGCCATTTTGATTACAGCAACGTAAGTATCGATGCTAATAACCCTTACACTGTTGCACAGAGAACAGGTTTGAACGACGATAATCCAAATAGTGATATGATTTATGGTGACTTTGAAGGTCAAAAAGCATATTTCATGTTACAAGGTGGTTTAGGTATTAACTTCTGGTTAACTGAGCACTTTGGATTTAACGTAGCTTCTGACTTTAACGGAGCTCCTAGTGTAGAGAACGATTACGTAAACTTTTTCCAACATTCTGCTGGTGTAACTTTCAAGTTCGGAAAACAAGATAGAGACAAAGACGGTATTCCTGACGAAGAAGACGAATGTCCAGATACTTGGGGATTAGAGGAGTTCAACGGATGTCCTGATACTGATGGTGATGGTATTCCTGATCATTTAGATGCATGTCCTGAGGTGGCTGGTTTACCAGAATACGACGGATGTCCTGATACTGATGGTGACGGGGTTCCAGATAACTTAGATGAGTGTCCCAACGAAGTTGGTCCTGCTGAAAACAACGGTTGTCCTTGGCCTGATACTGATGGAGACGGAATTACTGATAACTTAGATGAGTGTCCTAACGAGGCTGGTCCTGCTGAAAATAATGGTTGTCCTTGGCCTGATACTGATGGTGACGGATTCCCAGATAACGTAGACAGATGTCCTTACGAAGCTGGTGTTGCTCCTGATGGTTGTCCAGAGGCTGCTCAAATGGTAGAAAACATTAACGTAGGATTCGTAGTAGAATTCGATTATGCTAAATCTACTATTCGTGAGTCTTCTAAGCCAAAAGTTGCTGAGAAAGCTAAAGAAATCAAGAGAGCATTAGAGGTTTACCCAGATATGACATTATACATTGACGGTCACACAGATAGCAAAGGTTCTGCTGCTTACAACAAGAAATTGTCTAAAGAGCGTGCAACTGCTATTGATAAAGCTTTAGAAGGTCATGGTATCGAAGTAGATGTTATGACGCCAAGAGGTTTAGGTGAAGAAGTTCCTAAGTGTACTAATGATACAGACGAAGGAAGACAATGTAACAGAAGAGTTGAGGTTACTATCAAGTCTTTAGGAGACAAGAAATAATTCATAACTGAATTAGTAATATTTAATAGGCTACCCAATGGGTAGCCTATTTTTTTTTCATCTTATTGATATCGGCTGTGTGAAAAGACTAATTTCACCTTGTTGCTTAGTAGTATCTACTATGGATTTTGTGATTTAGCTAAAGACCCAAGGCGTTTCGGAAAACTCCCCTTAAAGTGGAGCAGAATCATGCTCCTAATTGATGCTAAAACTCAGTTAAAAAGACAATAACCTAAATTAATTTTAGGGCTACGCGCCGGGTTTGGCTTTTGTCGTTTAACTACTTTTAAACAAGCTTTAAACCATTTTAAACTACCATTAAACAACCTTAAAATACCTTTTTGGCGAAGCGCTCCATGAAATAACTTAGTGAAATATCTTAAATCCTAAGTTATATTCATTGATAAATATATCGAAACTCTAGAACTTTAAACCACATACACAGAATCACAATGTATAATCCATTGAACAAAAAAGAACCGTTATGTACTTAGTACAAAACGGTTCTTTTTTAAAATTGAGGTTAAAAACTTATTTCACTTCAAATGTGATTTTCAGGTTGACTCTATATTCAGTTACAGTTCCATCTTTTACAACAGTTGAGAACTCTTTAACATAAGCAGACTTAATTCCTTTTATGGTTTCTGAAGCTTTCTCCACGCCTCTTTTGGTTGCATCCTCCCATGATTGAGACGAACTCGATAATATTTCTACTACTTTTAATACTGACATAATAATTGTTTTTTTAAGGTTAAACCTAAATATACAAAAACTTATGTTTTAATCATATTAAATTCAATGCTTTAACAATTACATAACACGCCAAAGGTTGTTGGAGGTATCGATATCAGCTGTTTCTTGTTTTTCATCGATAATGATACTCTTCAATGACTTATCAAAACCATAAAACTTAGTAAAGGTTTCATCGTTTAACCTCCACATCATATACGGATAGCGAACTTCTTCTGTGGTCCCATCTTCAAACTCGAAGGTCACCAACAAAGGCATGATTAATTTCCCTGGTCTATTGTAAACCACTTCATAGAAGTAAGTAGGGTTCTTAAGATCTTTTCTCAGCTTAGAATCCATTTTAGCATCCAAAAGCTTCAATTCTTTCATCTTTTTAAATTCCTCTGGATCGATCTCATTTGATTTCTCAACAAATTGAACTCTGTTTTCGCCGTTTACCTGTGTCTTTTGCAAATAATAGGGAGTTACCTTCTCAATTCCCATATCCACGTACCAGGTGGTGTAAAACCATCCTCTCCAGAACCAATCTAAGTCCATAGCAGAAGCATCTTCCATCGTTCTAAAGAAATCCGCTGGAGTAGGATGCTTAAATTTCCATCTGTTGGCATAGGTTCTAAAGGCATGATCAAATAATTCTTTGCCCATCACTGAATTGCGCAAAATTACCAAGGCTGTTCCCGGTTTACCGTAAGCATTTGCTCCGAAATTATGAACGTGATCTCCTTGTGTCATGATAGGTTCAAGTACTTTTTGAGGCATAGACATATACTCTACAATATCTTTAGGAGCTCCTCTTCTAGAAGGAAAACTGTCGAATCCCTCTGGAAATACTTCATTTGGAAATGACTTTTTAAAGTTTTGCTCTGTAGTGTATTGTAAGAATGTATTTAAACCTTCGTCCATCCAAGTCCATTGTCTTTCGTCTGAGTTAACAATCATTGGAAAAAAGTTATGTCCAATTTCGTGAATAATAACTGCAATCATTCCGTATTTAGTTCTATCAGAAATAGAACCATCTTTTGTTGGTCTCCCATAGTTCCAGCAAATCATAGGATACTCCATTCCTTGATCTTCTGCAGAAACAGAAATAGCTTTATGATAAGGATAATCAAATGTTAAATTTGAATATTCTTTTAAAGTATGCGCTACGGTGCGTGTTGAATATTCCTCCCAAAGTGGATTTGCCTCTCTAGGATATAGAGACATAGCGATGACATCTTTATCATTTAATTTAACTGCCATGGCATCCCAAATAAATTTACGAGAAGAGCTGAATGCAAAATCACGCACGTTATCTGCAAAGAACTTCCAAGTTTTTGTTTTCCTTGATCGAGATTTCTCAGCTTTGGTAGCTTCAGCTTCATTAACAATCATAACAGGTTGATCATATGATTTCCAAGCTTGCTGCATTCTTTGATATTGTTTGCTACTAAGAACCTCTTTCTCGTTCGTTAGTTTACCAGTAGCATTTAAAACATGATCGTCGGGTACTGTTATGCTAACATCATAGGTTCCAAAAGGAAGAGCAAACTCTGATCTACCCCAGAATTGCATATTTTGCCAACCTTCTACGTCGTTATATACTGCCATTCTAGGGAAGAATTGCGCGATTACATAAATTTTGTTACCATCTTCCATTAATTCAAAGCCAGACCTACCGCCTTGACCTTCTTTTCTATAATTATTGATATTATAGTTCCATTTAATTCTGAAGCTAATTTTCTCGTTGGGAGCTAAAGGTTTATCTAGATCGATACGCATCATAGTTTGATTGATGATGAACTGCATTTCCTCTCCATTGGCATCTTGTAGCAATTCTAACTTAAATCCACCATCAAAAGCACCCTCACGATATCTTTTTGAATACGTCTCTATGGTCATTGGTCTGGTGTCCACTTTGCCTTCGTATAGCATCTGTGTTGGCGAATCAGCAGCACGCATATTTTGATCTAATTGAACCCAAAGGTATGCTAGGGTATCTGGCGAATTATTGGTATAAGTAATGGTTTCATCTCCATGGATTACATCCTTATCTTCATCCAATCTAATGCTCATTTTATAATCTGCCTGTTGTTGATAATAAGCCGGACCAGGAGCCCCAGAAGCCGTTCTAAACATATTGGGCGTAGGTAGTTCCTCTTTGAGTTGCTTGAATGGAGATTCATCGTAATGACCCTTATTTTTATCTTCTTGTCCATAAACGGAGAGCATCAAGAAGCTGAGAATCACAAAACATATTCTATACATATCAAATAAATTTTTCTAAATATAAAAAAAAGCACCAATAAATGGTGCTTCTATCTTAAGTTTGAAAAAAAAATCGAATTGATTAAGTTTTCAATTTATATTATAACGTAATCTTTCCTTTTTCTGCTCCTTTTTTGGTCACAAACGAATCTCTTTTACCATCAATATTGAAAGTGATAAAATTCTGTTGTTCTGGAAATTCATTTACCAGCATAGAGTTTTTAATCTCAATACTCGTTACTCCAGAAACATTCGGTATTTCGAAATACAATCTTGTTGCTTTAGGCGAAATTTGTGCCTTTGCATAATTGAATGTTTTAGAAGCTCCATTGATATTTACTACAAAATTTTTCCTAAGGTATTTTTCTGTAGCGGCATCAAAGGCTTCGAAGTTATCTGCAGAAACGCCTACGGCTTTTTCTAAATCTTCAGTTACAAATTTAGAAGTGAATTGTAAGGCATCACTTCCTGTGTTTAGTTCTACTTTGGTGGTTGATGTATGGTAGTCGTGCATAATTGTAAAGGCAAATAATACCATACCAACTGCAAAAGTTAATATGTATTTTAAATTTCTCATCTTTTTTAGCTTATTAAGGTTAAATTCAAACGCAATGCCAAATTAAAAAAGACATTGACATTTAACATATTAAGCCATCCACTGAGTCCAAGGAATCATGTAAAAGCAAACTAAAGCTAAGACTAAAAAGATTAAAGGAGAAACGGCAACGGTCTCGCTCTTTTTAAGTTTAGCATTGGCAATGGTAATTAAAATCACAGCCGTAAACATCATCGCTGGATGTTCTACTGCCAATAGACGACTTGCTTTATTAGACATAGCTTCACCACTCTCCCAAATGGCTTGGATTTTTGGCGACATTATATACATAATTAATCCAACTAAAAACTGAATATGGAAAGATAGAACCGTATAAAAGAATACTTTTCTTATGTTTCTATGCAGTGGCTTTTTAGTGACAAAATGGTATACTGCTGCTAAAAGCATGATTACAGTTAATATTAAAACCAAATAAGCCCACCCACTGTGGAACTGTAGTAAAAAGTTGTAAACGTCTGTCATTATTTTTTTATTTATATTAAAACAAATATAGTCTTTTAAAATTAAGACCAAAAAAACACGGGCAAATTGCCCGTGTTTTATATTTAATAAGAATCTAACTCGATGTTTAGAAGTTGTATGTAACTGAAGCGTTCCAAGTTCTTCCATTACCGAAGTAGTATCCGTAACTATCTTGTTGAGAAATATAGTTGTGGTTGAATAAGTTTCTCACGTTACCTCTCAATCTGATGTCTTGGTTTCCAAACTTAAACTTGTAAGTTAAACCTGTATTTACCAAAGCATAGTCATCAATTTTCTCTACTTGATATTCTTCACCTTGTCTTACTGCCTCTACTAAATCTTCTACGTCAACAAATCCGAAGAATTTTCCGTAAATGTTTAAGTCAGCATCCCAAGAGAAGTTTCTAGTAATATTCCATTTAGTTCCGAATCCAGCTGTAACTTGTGGAGCTTCACCAACTTTAACACCTGTTAAATCTACCTCACCACTATCTACAGTTTGATTTTGATCTTCTTCTCTAACTTTGAATGGAGTTGTTCCATCGTAGTTCCAGTCACCATAAGTTACATATCCTCTAAGGTTGAAGTTTCTGTTAACTTTAGCATCGAAATCTAATTCTAAACCTTTGTGTAACTGACCAACTTCTGTATATAAGAATTGTACTCTTGAGTATAAGTTACCGTTTGATGCAGTATACTCTTGTCCTCCAGCTTGGAAGAATCTGTTGTCCCATTTTGAGTAGTATGCGTTTAAGTTAACTTTCAAGTTTTTAGTTTGGTATTGGTAACCAGCCTCGAATCCTGTAATTAACTCATTTTCTACTTCTGGATCAACTAAAGTGCTACTGTATCTTACGTTGTCGAAAATGTTATCTAAAAATGGTTGACGAGAGTAGTATCCAGCATTAGCGAATAATTTGTTCTCATCATTAATGCTAACAGAAGCACCACCCTTTACATTATAACCAATTTTATTAATTTTATCAGATTCACCTAAATCAGCCCAACGACCTTCTCTTTGGTAACTTTGTGTAGAAACTGCACCTTGGAAGAATGTTGAAAATCTTTCTGTTGCATATTCTAATTGACCAAAACCTCCTAAGTAGTTAATTTTCTCTGAATAATCATAAGAAATTCTCTCATCATCATCTGCATAGTTAAATAAAGCTGCCCATGGGTTGGCTTCGTATGTTGCACTAACAACATTTCCACCTAGAGACTCATCTCTTCTAAAATCATCATTCCATGAAGTTAAACCTAATAAGTCATTTACTTGTTGGAAGTGAGTTCCTTTGTACATTCTACCGTCGAATCCAACGTTTAATGATAATTCATCAGAGAAATCATGATTGAAGTTAGATACTAAACCATACCAGTTGTGGTTGTTAACTGATGATCGTCTGATGATACCATTTCCAAAACTACCCTCACCGTTCTCTACGTTGTTGATGTTGTTTTGTTGTAATAAATCAAAGTTGAAATCACCTGATTCTGTATAGTATTGGTCTGCACCATTTCTAAAGTAATCGATGGGAGCATAATCTCCGTATGGTCTAGAAGAGTTACCTGCAGGTCCTGTTCCACCACCTCTACCAAATGAAGCATACAATACAGTAGATAAATATGATTTATCTGAAATATCAAAATCCCAGTTTAAGTTTAAGATTGGTTTGTGATAGTAGTTTTGTCTCCAAGAAAACTGCTCACCGTCCAAGAAACCAAAGTTGGAGTTCCATTTTGTACCATAAGTCTCATAACTTCTTGCACCTGTCATATTCTTAGAAAAATTCTGACCGTGTAATTGTGGAGCACCTGTAACTAAAAAATTGAAGTTATGCGTATCATTTGGTTTAAATCCAACTGACATAAAATAACTTTGTCCGTTACCGTAAGTACCTCTAGCGTATTTTCTGTGCGCTTGCCAGTGGCTTAAAGCGATAGAGAATGCCCATTTGTCTACTAAACCAGTATTGTAACCAACAGATCCTTTAAAATAAGAATCGTTTCCTACTAAACCTTGAACATAACCACCTTGTTTCTTATCCGTTGCTTTGGTTACGATGTTAACCGTACCACCTACCGAAGAAATAGCTAATTTAGAAGAACCTAATCCTCTCTGAACCTGTACTGCGTTGGCAATATCCGTAATTCCTGACCAGTTAGACCAGTACATTCTACCGTCTTCCATTCCGTTGATTGGCTGACCATTTAACAAGAATGCTGTGTTGGTTTGGTCAAATCCACGTAAATACATTTGTGAATCACCAAAACCTCCTGCTTGATTAGAAACGTATACGTTTGGCGTATTTTCTAAAATCTCTGGGAACTCTACGTTACCTTGAGCTTTGTCTAAAATTTCATCTCTGAATACAGTTGATACCGCCACTGGAGTTTTTCTATCTTCCTCTAAGTCGATAACTCCTCTACCTACTACCACCATGCTACCCAAAGAAACTCCTTCTCCAGATAAAGCAATTGTACCTAAATTTAATGTCTCACCATCAACTCCTGTAAAAGAAACTTGTTGAGTACCATTTGAAATGTCAAGAATCTCTAAGATTCCTTCACCTGCTTCTGTGGTTATACTAAAAGAACCATCTGTTTGTGTATTTACAGAACTAGCTGTACCTAATACATTTACTTGTGCGCCAGAGATAGGAAAATTATCTCCATCTACCACATTACCGGTAATTACAGCCTGCGAAAACGCTAAGGATGCAAAAACAACCATAAAAAGTCCTGATAAAAGACCTTTTGATACATTTAACCTCATTGTGTTTATTTGTTTTTTAGATTTCGTTGCAAAATTGAGTTGAATTGATAAATTGAATGTTACCTTAATGTTAATTATTGTGAATTATTTAAAAATGTGTCATTTAGAATGCCTTTAAACTAAGATCTATATTTTTTGCTGAATGAATTATTGCACCAGACGAAATAAAATCAACGCCCGTTTCAGCAACTTGTTTTAAAGTTTCTAATGTAATCCCGCCAGATGCCTCTGTTTCTGCAAGATCACCAATCATATCTACTGCTTTCTTGGTTTCTTCTATAGAGAAATTATCAATCATAATCCTATCTACCTGAGCATCCAATGCTTGTTGAACCTCCTCTAGGTTACGGGTTTCTACCTCTATCTTTAAATCTAGATTATTCTCCTTTAAGTAAGCTCTTGTTTTTTGAACTGCCTTTTCGATTCCGCCCGCATAATCTATATGATTGTCTTTCAGCATAATCATATCATACAAACCGAATCTATGATTGTGAGCACCACCAATTACCACAGCCCATTTTTCGATCATTCTGAAATTAGGGGTAGTTTTTCGTGTATCAAGAATTTTTGTTTTAGTTCCAGCAACCTCTTTAACCATAGAATGAGCTAAAGTTGCAATTCCAGACATGCGTTGCATTATATTTAAGACAAGACGCTCTGCTGTTAAAATAGACTGAGCAGAACCTTCAATAGTAAAAGCAATATCTCCTACCTTCATCACATCGCCATCAGACATAAGTGCCTTAAACTCCAAATCTGGATCTAAATAGGAAAAGACAATTTCAGCCAATTCTAAACCTGCCAAAACACCGTCTTCTTTCACTAATAACCTGGCTCTATTCTTTGCCTCATATGGAATACTGGCTAAAGTAGAATGATCACCATCCCCCACATCTTCTCTAAATGCTTGATGGATGAAACTTATTAATTTTTCATCAGTGATGTAGGATGGTCTTTCGATTTTATTCATTTTCTAAGATCGTAAATTCTAAAGTAGAAATTTTTCTTAAATGTTAAAATTATGTTTAAATCTACTGCAAATTTAGACAATATTCAAATTAAACCTCTAAATCTTTGTTAAAAAAGGCACCGCGATTTTCCATTTGTTGGATACTTTGACTAATAATTAAATGAGCTACACTCACTAAATTTCTTAATTCAGATAATTGTGGCGATAATATCGAGAATTGATAAAGCTCATTTACAGATTTAAATATTTTATCCGCCTGCATGGCTGCTAACTTCAATCTTTCATCGCTTCGCACTATCCCAACTAAATCACTCATCAATGACTGCAAATCTTTTCGTAAGTAGGTAATCACCACCATTTCGTCCATCATGCGCATACCTTCATCATCCCACTCGGGAACATTGGTTAAAAATTCATAGTTAAAATCATCCTTTTCTAAAAGTTCAGCAGTTTTCACGGCAGCATTATGCCCATAAACCAATGCTTCAAGCAAGGAATTCGAAGCTAATCTATTGGCTCCATGCAATCCTGTATTGGTACATTCACCTACTGCAAAAAGATTCTTGATGCTGGTCTGACCGTCTTTATCTACATTAATTCCTCCACACAAATAATGCTGTGCTGGAACCACTGGAATGAGCTGATTAAATAAATCAATCCCTTCCGAAAGACATTTCTCATAAATATTTGGAAAGTGAGCCAAGAATTTTTCTCTGTCTAAATGTCGACAATCCAAACCAACAAATTCTGCGCCGGTTTTTTTCATCACATCGTCAATAGCTCTCGCCACAATATCTCTTGAGGCTAATTCTTCTCTTTCATCATAATCCTGCATAAATGGCTCATCTTTCATGGTGCGCAATTTTGCACCAAAACCTCTAACCGCTTCTGAAATTAAGAAGAGTCTACCATTTCTATTACTATATAATGCAGTAGGATGAAACTGAATAAATGCCATATTATCAATTTCAGCTTTAGCTCTATAAGCCAACCCTATTCCATCTCCTGTGGCAATGACTGGATTGGTGGTGTTTTCATAGACTTGTCCCACGCCACCCGTCGCCATGAGTGTAATTTTGGCAGTATACTTTAAAATCTTTTTGGCATAAATATCCAAGACATAAGCACCATAACACTGAATGTTTTCTTGATTAAATTCTGAAGCCTTAACATGATGTTCTGTAATAAGATCAATCACATGATGATGCGCCAGAAGTGTTATATTTTCTAATTTATCAATCGCAGCTAATAAAGCTCTTTCAATCTCAAAACCTGTGATATCTTTGTGGTGAACTACCCTATTTTCTGAATGACCGCCTTCTTTGCCTAAATCGAAAGTACCGATTTCGTTCACATCGAATTGCGCGCCCCAGTCTATGATTTCCTTGAATCTTTTTGGGCCTTCTTTGACTACCATTTCAACAACATCGCAATCATTTAGGTAATCACCCGCCATCATGGTATCTTCAATATGTTTATTGAAACTATCATTATCAAAATCGGTAACAACCGCCACGCCGCCTTGTGCATATTTGGTGTTGGACTCGTCTTCGTCTGCCTTGGTTACAATCGTGATTTTTGCATCAGGATTTCTCTGAGCGACTTTTAATGCATAAGATAAACCGGAGATCCCAGAGCCAATGACAAGAACGTCTGTTGTTAGCATGTATCAATAAATTATAGATAGAAATGGAATGAACTTTCATACCATTTAGGCGCCAAATTTATTACCATTAATTAAGATTACCAAAAAAGTTGATTTGACCGTGAATTCATCCTCACTGATAAATTCTAATCCCTTATTTTCTGAGTTTTTCGCCAAAAGTTTTTCTCAATTTCTCTATTACTGGAGAGTTTCTGGGAATAAATACCTTTCTATACTTCCCGTTTTTTAACTTAAAAACCAATCCAAAAACGGACATCACGCATATTACTCATATGTATCTACACCAATACCCAATATTTCATTTTCCTTTTTAATAAAATCTCGCAGCAACACTTCGAATTCCTTTCTCGAAATATAATTATTCCTTCGGATTTTTGGCTTTCTGATTTCAATTTCATCAGTTTTATGTAAAGACTCCATCCTAATCAACTGTTTGCCAGTTGATGTTAGTCTACTAGACTCTACAATTAATATAAGCCCGGGCAAGCCCCAAACATATTCCGGTCCAGAATTAATAGGAATTTCTGAAGTGTACCATGCTACTAACTTCACATCATTATCCAACGTTTCTGCTTTTCTAATCCTATATCCTTTGTAGGTTTTCTCTTCATCAAGCATTTTCCATTTATATGAATTCAAGCTATCATAAATCATAAATTTGGCAGGATAAGTCTCTTCAACGATACTAATAGAGTCTATTAAATTTTTATAAATAGCATTTTCGGATTCACTAAAGCTAACTTTAAACCCACTTTCATTTTGAGAATTTGTAATAGAAGGTATAGATTTATAAATAGACTCATACGTATTTGTTATAAGAGAAAATAAACGCTTTTCCTGCATTGCCAATCGCAATGCTTTTTCTTTCTCTTTAGAGTAATTTAAAGAATCATTTATCTCAAAAAAAACTTGTTTAGAATATACAACTTCATAATTATAACTCTGTCCTAAAACAAAATTAGAACAAATTAGCAACCCAAATAACAGCTTTAAATAATTCATAATCTTTATCTTAATATACAATACCTTGATCGTGCAAAGTTGGATGTATTTTTTCTATTTTACTTAATCGATAAATATTCATTCCATCATCTGGACAATTACATTGTTGATTATTCAAATAAACTTGAATATCCTCTAAATACTTTTCTTTATATAAATTCCAATCAATAAAATTATTTCTATTAATTATATCAAAATTGTTTTTATTAAATTCCTTTCTATCCAAGTTTATTGAGGTGGCTTCGAAAATATAATTCTTATCTTTACTTTCTACATATAAAATTAAACCATCTAGGCCAGAAAACTTCCAAGGACCTGCATTTATTTTAATATCTGGAGTGTAATAAGCTATATACTCTCTTCCCCTAAATTTTACACTTGCTTTTAAACAGTTGTAGCCCAATATATTTTTAGTCCCTTTTTCAAGTTTCCAAGAAAAAGTTGGGTTATCTTGAATTGTCAAATTTTTAAGAGCAGTTTTATCAATAAAATAATGCGTATTATCTTTTGTGACAAAAAACCGCGATTTATCATTGATTTTTATAGCATCACCGAGTGCGTTTTTCGTCATTCTCCACTCAGAATTATTCATACTATCAAGTAGTAATTTATAACTTAACTCTGAACCAGAATTTTTGTAAGTGTAGTCAATAACTTGTGCATTGATAAAGCCAAAACTTACTAGAATAAATATTAAAGTTTTCATTTCTTTTAAAAATTAAAAAGCCCTTAAATTAAGGGCTGTAAATAAAATAGTAATTAAATATCATCAACATGTTTAAAAACTGCTTTTCTTAATTTATTAGCGGCACAATCATAAGCCTCTTCAAACGTTGTCCTACAACAAGTTACAGTATGAAGATCTCCATCTGGATCATTTCCTGACTGTGTACTACATTCTGCTAACAAATTAAAACAAACCTCTTCAGTTAAGTTTTCATATTTTTCAAATTCCACATCAATTTCTGTCAATGAAATATTATTTGCATAGCCAAAAGTTCCGATGAGCATTAATAGTGCTCCAAATAAAATGTTTTTCATAAAAATTAATTTTAAATTGTTAATATGAAAACTAAAATCTAAAATCTAAAATCTAAAACCAAATTATTTTGAAATAAAACAAGAAAACTTATTAACAATATTAGTTTACTAGAGAAAACGTAGGATTTTAAACCCACTATTCTTCTACATGTTCTTGCCAAAAGACTTCATCAACTTTTCAACAATTGGCGCATCTCGATTGATAAAAACCTTTCTATACTTCCCATTTTTTAACTTAAAAACTAATCCAAAAACGGACTTAATTTCAACAGCATCTATTTCTGAGAATTTTAAAATAGTTTGTTTGGAAAGTTTTGTAAAACTAAAGTAAAGCAGGTAAACGTTAATTAAAGCAAAAACCAACCAAACCCACTTTAAAACATCTTCTTGATAATTGAACAATAAGAAGAAAACTGCTGAATTCAAGACATTTAATCCAAAAACAAAGCGAATTAAATTCACCATATTCTTGTTCTGATCCTGAAAACGAATCTCTTTCTTCTTATTGTCAATTACTAAATTTTGCATTACTTCTTGTAGTTAACTACGGCTTCTATAAAGGCTCTTGCATTTTCAACCGGTATGTTGGGTAGAATTCCATGCCCTAAATTCGCAATGTATTTGGTCGTTCCAAACTCATCGATCATTTCTTTCACCATTTTCTGAATCGTTTCTGGTGGAGAAAGCAATCGAGATGGATCGAAGTTACCTTGAAGTGTAATTCTATTTTTGGTCATTTCGCGTGCTACAGAAGGCTTAATCGTCCAATCAACACCCAAGGCCGAAGCATTTGACTGACTCATTTCGTCTAATGCATACCAACATCCTTTAGCAAAAACTACTACCGGAACTTGTTCGTATAAAGCATCCACGATTTGAGTTATGTAGGGGTAAGAAAATTCTTGATAATCCTTTGGCGATAGCATACCACCCCAAGAGTCAAACACTTGAATTACATCTGCTCCAGAATTTATTTTCTCTTTTAAGTAAGTAATAGTGGAATCTGTAATTTTCTGCAATAATTCGTGTGCAGCTTTAGTTTCTGTATAAGCAAAGGCTTTTGCTTGGTCAAAATTCTTAGAACCTTGTCCTTGCACTGCATAACAGAAAATTGTCCAAGGTGAACCAGCGAATCCAATCAATGGAATTTCGTCGTTTAAGGCTTCTTTGGTGAGCTTTAATGCATCGAAAACATATTTCAACTCATCATTTACATCACCTGAACGCAGTTTAGCTACGTCTTCAGAAGAACGTACAGGATTATCTAACCATGGTCCAACACCAGGTCTCATTTCAAAAGGCAAGCCCATAGCTTGTGGAATCACCAAAATGTCTGAGAAAATAATCGCGGCGTCGATAGGAAATCTACGAACAGGTTGCATCGTGATTTCAGCAGCCATATCTGGTGTTTGACAACGAGTGAAAAAGTCATATTTATCCTTTAACTCCATGAATTCAGGTAAGTAACGACCTGCTTGTCTCATCATCCAAACTGGCGGACGACTTACTTCTTCTCCACGTAAAGCTCTTAGCAATAAATCATTTTTCGGCATTCAATCTTGTTTTTATAAATTGTATAAGCGAATCATTGTCCGGTCTATCCGGAAATTCAGCTTTTCTACCCAAGCTTTCTTCTACAGCATCGGCAGTTGTTTTACCAATGGCAAAAATACGCCCTTTTTCGGCAATCCCATATTGTTCTACAAAAGAATTTACCCCCGAAGGACTGTAGAAGACATAAGCGTCAAAATCGCCAATGATTTGAATGTTTCTATTGGTGGTTTCATAAGCAATAATTTCATTGACTTCATGACCCAAAGATTTTAAAGATTCTGGGATGGTATCACGTCGAATTTGACTGCATAAAAAGTTAAAACTCGTCTTTTCTTTAAAATTATTTTTAATAAAATCGACTAATTCAACCGCATACAAAGCACAATGCGCTACATGATAGCCAGCTTTTTCTAAAATTTCTTTAGATTTTTCACCTACAATATAAAACTGAGAAGAACGAGACAAATCTTTAATCAAACGAGCTGATCTAACACTACTAATAATAAAGTTGGAGCTAGTTGCATCGATTTCTTGTTCAATTTGTGACCAATCATATTCTTTTGTTTGAATAAAATCATGACTTTCGACTTGAAAATCATCGCCTAATGCAGTTTTCAATTCATCAACAGAAAATTCTTTGGTGAATAAAATCCTTTTCATGTTTATTCTATTTTAGATTCAAGGCTAAGATTAACCGTCAATTTCTTGGCACTGTCCTTAATATTTAAATCACCTTTTTTAATAAAACCACTCTTGCGATCCATCAAATATTGTCCTTTGATTGATCTCGAATCGTTTTGATCTTCGCCAGAATCAACTTGAATCACCACCTCATCATCAGAGATTTTATCGACCGTATATTTAATTCCAACTTCGCCAATACTCGCAACATTTTTATTCACTACCCAACTATCTCCTACCCCCATGGCTTCTACGGGAAATGATACAAATTGACCATCTACTTCAAAATTGGTATTATTTTCAGTCTGTTGTTCTTCGTCGATTTTTACAGATCTCACTTGAGCTAAACTATCCACTTTCATGATGGCCTTTTTACCTAAATACTTTTCAAGTTCAGAGGTAAGCGCAGCTGGTAATGAGTTTTCGTCACTTTGTGAATCATATTTCACCTTTGCTCCCATAATATTGGTCGTCATTCTAAATCGTTGGAAATCTACATGACAAGTGTTTATAGCGTCTTCCACAGAAGCCACACGCATTTTAAAATCAGCAATAAGCTCGGAATCTAAATTAGGCAAAATACCTTCTGGATTAATTTCAAACCTCATGGTTGTGGAAGTTTTACTTCCCATTTCTGGTTTAAACCTTAATAAAATTTTACCCTTTTCGGTAGATTGAATAGCATAATCAGCAAGATTTTCAAAACTATTAGCATCGTTCTTACAGGAAAGCATGAAAACTAAACTAAATAAGATTAAGCATATATTTTTCATTGTTTTCCTTTTTTCAAATTTAATAATTTTAAGTTTCAATTATTGCTTTGGTTCTATAATCTCTCTAAGGGCTGGATCACCTTTTAAATTTCTAACCTGACGCTGAATCCATGTTCCTCTTCTTGAAATATATCCACTTGGCGGATTTACATTATACTTTTTAGGGCTGGGCAGGGCTGCTACAATATGAGAAATCTCTTGTTGATTCAAATCCTTAGCTGATTTTTTGTAATAATATTGTGCTGCTGCTTCCATCCCAAAAGTTCCTTTACCCATTTCGGAGATATTAAGATAAATTTCGAGGATTCTATTTTTACTCAATGTTTTTTCTAAAGCAAGGGTACAATAAGCTTCTAAGCCTTTTCTAAGCCAGCTTCTTCCTTGCCACAAAAACACGTTTTTGGCTACTTGTTGAGAAATCGTACTCCCTCCACGTAATTTCTTCGTGTCTTTATTCTCCAAATTCTTTTCTAATGCTTTCTGAATTCCATCAAAATCAAATCCATTATGAACCGCAAATTTCTGATCCTCTGCCCCCACTAAAGCCCATTTGGCATAAGTTGGGATTTCATCACCGGTAATATAATCTCTGTTCAGCCCATATCCGTCGATAAGACTACTAATTTGAGTAATCGTAATCGGTGGATTGATGTAATTTAAGGCAATTCCATAAAGCCATGGAAATACCAATAGGAAAGAAATTAACCTAAATATTTTTCTAAAAAGACTACCCATTCAATGTATCTGCTATAATTTATTCGAAACTACTTATACTTTTCCAATATCTTCTCTAAAGTAAGCGTAATCAAAATTAATTTTAGCGATATTATCATAAGCACTCCTGCGTGCTTTCTCTAAGCTGCCTCCCATTCCAACTACATTTAATACACGTCCACCCGAAGTAACGATCGCATCTTCTGTTTTTTGAGCTCCTGCAATAAACAATGGAACATCTACCCTTTCGAGACCTTTAATTTCAAACCCTTTGTCGTAGTTCAATGGATATCCGCCACTGGCTAAAACCACACAACAAGTATGTTGATCTTTCCAGCTTAGCTCGAAAGATTCTCCATTCACGGCTTTTTCAATAATCTCTAACAAATCGCTGTTCATTAACGGCAAAACAGCTTCTGTTTCTGGATCTCCAAAACGTACATTGTATTCTAATAAATAAACCCCACTTTTATTCACCATTAATCCAAAGAAAATAATCCCGGCAAAGTCTAATCCTTCTGCTGCTAAACCCTTTTGAGTTGGTTCTAGAATATCTTTTTTAAAGGCTTCGAAATGAGCATCTGTAAATGAAGGATTTGGAGCCACAACTCCCATTCCGCCTGTATTTAAACCTGTTTCGCCTTCGCCAATTTTCTTATGATCTTTGGCTGATATAAATGGAACGATTTCTTTTCCATTATAAATTGATAGAATAGAACATTCAAATCCTTCTAAAAACTGCTCAATCACCACTTGGGTTCCTGCATCACCAAAGCTTTTATCGTTCATCATATCACGAATTACCTCTTGTGCCTCATCATTATTCTGAACAATCACAACACCTTTACCCGCCGCTAATCCACTAGCTTTAATTACAACTGGAAATTCTTGTATTGTATTTAAATAATCTCTCGCGTCTACAAAGTGTCTGAAAGATTTAGCAAAGGCAGTTTTAACGCCATGCTTTTCCATGAAATCTTTCGCAAAAACTTTACTTCCTTCTAATTCTGCAGCTTTCTGATTAGGACCAAATATTTTTAAACCTTCAGCTTCAAAAATATCTACAATTCCGCCTACTAATTCCATTTCTGGACCAACAATCGTAAGGTCGATTTTATTGTCTTTAGCAAAGTTACTTAATTCCTCTAAGTCAGAAATACCAATGTTTTCTCCAATTTCTGCCGTTCCAGCATTTCCCACAGAGAAGAATAATTCAACAGATGGATTATCTTGTTTAATTTTCCATCCAATGGCATGTTCACGTCCTCCAGAGCCTACAATTAGTACTTTCATATATTTTTTTATTTAAAGTGAAAAGTGTTCACAATACATCGTTTTCTGTTCGTTGTTCGCTGTTCGCTGTTCTTAGTTCACTATTCACTGTTCTTAGTTCACTGTTCACTGTTCACTGTTTACAGTTCGCAGTCTTTAATTTTTCCCTTATTAGATTTCACTATTCCACTCTTCAATATGCAAATTTAAGAAAATTAAAAGGCAGTTTAGTGTAATTATTGAAATGCTTTTTATTTGATTTGAAAACAAACAAAGCCCCGAAATTCTATAAAAATCGAGGCTTATTGATTTTAAAAAATGAATAAATCTTCATTATTCACTTAAAGTAGGTTTTTTTAATGCAAGAAATGACGCATTCCTGTTGTCACCATAGCAATTCCGTGCTCATTGGCTGCATCAATACTTTCTTGATCTCTCATACTTCCACCAGGTTGAATGATAGCTGTAATTCCTTTTTCGGCAGCAAAATCAACCACATCTCTGAATGGAAAGAATGCATCTGAAGCTAAAACTAAACCTTCTGTTTCTTTCTCCATAGCACGCTCAATGGCTTGTTGCGCTGCCCAAATACGGTTAGTTTCTCCTGTTCCTACCCCTAAAGCTTGTTTGTCTTTAGCAACTACAATCGCGTTACTCTTAACATGCTTAATTACCTTCATCGCAAAATCTAAATCAGATAACTGTTCTTGTGTAGGTGCTTTTTCTGTTACTGTTTTTAAATTATCTGAGATTTGTAAATCTGCATCCTGAACAAGCAAACCACCATCTACTTGAACCATGTGCATTTGGTCACCTAAATCTGAATTAATCTTAATTACTCTTAAATTCTTTTTATTGTTAAATACTTCAAGCGCATCTGCATCAAATTCTGGTGCAACAACAATTTCCAAGAAAATTTCATTACATTTTTCTGCTGTTGCTTTGTCTACTTTTTTATTAAAGGCTACAATTCCACCAAAGATTGAAATCGGATCACAATCGTGAGCTTTTTGATAGGCATCTAATAAGTTTTCAGAGATGGCAACGCCACAAGGTGTTGAGTGTTTAACTGCACAACAAGTCGTTTGCTCAAACTCACAAACCACTTTCCAGGCTAAGTCTAAATCTCTAATATTATTGAAAGACATTTCTTTTCCTTGCAATTGCTCGAAATCTTTCAGCGCTCCAGAATTGGTAGTTTCTGTATAGTAAGCAGCACTCTGGTGAGGATTTTCCCCATAACGAAGATCCATATTTTTCTTATACGAAATCGTGTAGTATGGAGGGAATTTATCTTCTAATAATTTCTGCGAAATAGCTGCATCATAAGCTGAAGTTAAATTAAATACTTTTCCAGCTAAAGCTTTTCTTGTTTCAAAACTGGTTTCGCCGTCTTTTTCCATTTCAGATATCACCAATTCGTAATCCGCGGGATCTGAAACTACAGTTACGTCAAAAAATGATTTAGCCGAAGCACGCAACATGGTGGGTCCACCTATGTCGATAAACTCAGCTAATTCGCTTAATTCTAATTCTTTTTGAGCATTCTCAAAAAAAGGATAAAGATTTACAACTACCATATCAATGGTATCAATTCCTTTTTCTTCTAGCGTTTTCATATCATTCTCATTTGAACGTCTAGCTAGAATACCACCATGAACATTTGGGTGAAGTGTTTTTACTCTACCGTCTAATATTTCTGGGAAATTAGTTAGGGTATTAACTTCTTTTACATCAACACCATTATCAACAAGGTGCTTGAATGTTCCACCAGTTGAAATAAGTCTGTAATTTTTGCCTTGAAGAAACTTTGCGAATTCAGCGATTCCTGTTTTATCGGATACACTTAGAAGGGCTGTTTTTTGCATGAAATGAGGTTTGCTTAAAATATTATTTTTAAAGCACGTAAATTTACGAAATATATATCTTAATTTATTTCAATATTTCAGCATTTATGAAACAAATCATAATCCCAGCTTGTCCCATTCAATCTATTTCAACTCCCTATGCTGTGCAATTGGACGTGTTAAGAGAAGATTTAAACCATCCGCTGATACAAGGAAATAAGTTTAGAAAGTTAAAATATAATTTAAATGAGGCTCAAAGATTAAACCTAGATACATTATTAACTTTTGGTGGAGCATATTCTAATCATATACATGCCACAGCGGCAGCTGCCAAAGCGTATGGGTTTAAAAGCATCGGCATTATTCGAGGCGAGGAATTAGCCAATAAAGAATTAAACCCAAGCCTTAAAGATGCTCAAGTTATGGGAATGGAGTTAAAATTTATCAGCAGATCTGATTATCGTGATGTAACCCAAAACAAGAATTTTAATCTACTTCAAGAAGAATTTCCCAACACCTATATTTTGCCAGAAGGAGGAAGCAATGATTTAGCCGTTAAAGGTTGTGAAGAAATTTTAGATAATCGCACGTCTGTCTATAATTTTATATGTGTACCTATGGGAACGGCAGGAACTATTTCGGGAATCATTAGATCGGCAAAGCCACATCAAAAAATATTAGGTTTCCCAGCATTAAAGGGAGCTGACTTCTTAAAAGAAAGCATAGAAAGTTACACAAATCAAACGCATTATGAAATTATTAACGCATATCATTTCGGTGGTTACGCTAAATTTACTGATGTTTTGATTAAATTTGTGAACAATTTTAGCGCAGAAACCAAAATTCCCTTAGAACCAATATATACCGGAAAGATGTTTTATGGCATTTTGGATTTGATTGAAAATGATTATTTTCCGGAGAATTCAAAAATATTAGCGATTCATACCGGTGGACTTCAAGGGATTGAAGGTTTTAATAAAGTGCACAAACAATTTATTTGATATTAAATTTAAACATGAGGAAACTATTTTTAGTCTTGTTAATTTTGGGCGTAACAATCCAAGCTCAATCTGATCGAGAAGTTGAATACGTTCAAAAACACGCTTATTTGGCAGTTGAAGAAATGGAAATCTATAAAATTCCAGCCAGTATTACTTTAGCTCAAGGAATCTTAGAAACTGGTGGCGGACAATCTCGATTAGCTGAACAAGCCAAAAATCACTTTGGTATTAAATGTAAAAAAGAATGGACAGGCGAAACCATTACCCACGATGACGACGCTATCGGAGAGTGTTTTAGAAAATATAATTCTGTACAAGAAAGTTATAGAGACCATTCTAAATTCTTAGCAGAAAGACCTTTTTATAGAAAGTTATTTGAACTTAGATTAACCGATTATAAAGGTTGGGCGCATGGATTAAAAAAAGCTGGTTATGCAACCAATCCAAGATATGGTCATATTTTGATTTCTAAAATTGAAAACTTAAACCTTCAAGAGTTTGACAAAATTGGAAAAACAGATGTTTATGATAAATTGGTTTCCCTGTATGGACCAGTTGACCGCAAATTAGTCGATCCTCTTTATAAAGAAGAGGTGATGATCGCATCTAATCTAGAACCAAAGAAAAAAATAGTTGTATCTGAACCAAAAACTAAAACAATGGAAGTTCCTAAACGTGAAATCAGCCCTAGAGCAAGAGTTAAAAGACATCCAATTGGTAAGGAGTATATCGTTGTTAATCAAGGTGAGACCTTAAGTCAAATAGCTAAAACCTACGAAACTGAGGTGGACAAACTAATGAAGCACAACGAATTAGACCGACCTGAGGATTTAAGATCCGACCAATATTTATTCTTTGCTAAAAAGAGAAATAGAGGGGCTAAAAAATATTATAAGGTTCAAAGTGGTGAAAATATGTATGTAATTTCACAAAAAACAGGAATCAAATTAAAACAATTACTACGCAGAAATAGGGTTGACGAAAGCTATAAACCAGCCATTGGAGAAACGCTATACTTACGTGGAAGAAAACCAAGAAAATAATGAGATATCAGAGGAGTAGTGCTTTATTCCAAGATGCACAGAAATATTTACCAGGAGGTGTAAATTCGCCGGTAAGAGCTTTTAAAGGCGTTGGCGGAACACCTATTTTTATTGAAAAAGCCAAAGGTGCTTATATGTACGATGCAGATGGGCATTCCTACATAGACTACATCAACTCTTGGGGTCCCATGATTGTAGGTCATGCTCATCCAAAAGTTACAGAAGCAATTATCTCTCAAGTGGAGAAAGGAACTTCTTATGGAACCCCTACGGAATTAGAAAGCGAAATCGCCAAATTGGTGGTAGAAAGCGTTCCAGGGATTGACATGGTGAGATTTGTAAACTCAGGCACAGAGGCTTGTATGAGCGCCGTTCGTCTAGCGAGAGGTTTTACCAAAAGAGATAAAATCATCAAATTTGCTGGATGTTATCATGGTCACTCAGATTCATTTTTGATTCAGGCAGGAAGTGGTGCAGCAACTTTTGGTGAGCCAAATTCTCCTGGCGTTACGCAAGGAACAGCTAAAGATACCTTGTTGGCTAATTTTAATGATTTAGAAAACGTAAAGAGTCTTTTCGAAAATAATCCAGGAGAGATTGCAGCTTTAATTTTGGAACCAGTAGCTGGAAACATGGGATGTATTCCTCCACAAGAAGGTTTCCTAGAAGGTTTAAGAGAATTATGTACAGCACATGGAGCTTTGTTGATATTTGACGAGGTGATGACTGGATTCAGATTATCTATGGGCGGAGCTCAGGAATTATTTGAAATTACCGCTGACATTGTGACTTTCGGGAAAGTAATTGGCGGCGGCTTACCGGTGGGTGCTTTTGCTGGGAGAAGAGAAATTATGGAGCATTTAGCTCCAATAGGGCCGGTTTATCAAGCTGGAACTTTAAGTGGAAACCCTCTTGCTATGCGCGCTGGTTTGACTACGCTTCAATTATTGAAACAAAATCCAAATTGTTTTGAAGAAGTAGAAAATACAACTTTAGAAATCGCAGAAGGTGTTCATAATATTTTCACTAAAAACAGTATAGAGCACTCGATCAATGTGATTGGATCTATGTTCTCTGTCTTCTTTACAGACGTAGAAGTCATCGATTTTGAGACAGCAAAAACAGCAAACAATCCAACTTTTAATAGATTCTATCATCACATGTTAGAAAATGGTATATATTTGCCACCAAGTTCGTTTGAAACATGGTTTATTAGTTTAGCCATTCAATCGGAAGAAATTGACAAAACACTATCAGCTATTGATAGTTTTAAAGGATAAATTGACGGATTCATTCCGTTAATTGGGGGATTAGCTCAGCTGGCTAGAGCGCTTGCATGGCATGCAAGAGGTCACCGGTTCGACTCCGGTATTCTCCACTTAAAAACCTCAAGAACAATTACTTGAGGTTTTTTTATTTTTATATAATTGATTGAAGCTATTTCTTTTTGCTGCTTATTTTAAGAGCTTAATCACTTCTTCTGCCGCTTTTTCCGACGCCCCTACACCACCAAGCTTTCGGATGAGTTGATTATAGTCAGAAAGCATTTTACTGCGTTTTTCCCCTTCTAAAATATCGGACAATTCTCGTTTAATATTTTCGTAATTCAGGTCATTTTGAATTAATTCGGTCACAACTTCTCTATCCATAATTAAATTAACCAAAGAGATATACTCAATGTTTTTAACCAAACGCTTTCCAATTTCATAAGAAATACGACTTCCTTTATAGCAAACCACTTCGGGGATCTTTAATAAAGCAGTTTCTAAGGTTGCCGTACCCGAAGTAACCAAAGCAGCGTGCGATAGTTGAAGCAGTTGATATGTTTTATTTTTTACTAATTGAACGCCATTTCTCATAAATGGAAGATAATATTCTTTGTCTTGTCCAGGTGCTCCAGCAATCACAAATTGATAATCCGGAAAATCATCTACTACCGAGAGCATTAAAGGCAATTTGGTTTGAATTTCTTGCTTTCTACTTCCCGGTAATAAAGCAATAATCGGTCTTTGATCTAAGTCCCATTGAGCGCTAAAATCATCTCTATCTGGTGTTTCTCGCTGCTCGATAGCATCAATTAATGGATGACCGACGAACTCTACCTCATAATCCCATTTTTTGTAGAAGTCCTTCTCAAAAGGAAGAATCACCAACATTTTGTCTACACTCTTTACGATGGTCTTAACCCTTCCCGACTTCCAAGCCCAAACTTGAGGAGAGATATAATACAACACAGGTATATCGAGAGTTTTAACGAAAGGTGCAATTCTTAAGTTAAACCCAGGATAATCAATTAAAATAACCACATCTGGTTTGTAGGAAGCAATATCCTTCTTACAAAATGAAATATTCCTAAGAATTGTAGTTAAGTTCATAGCTACTTCTACAAATCCCATAAAGGCTAATTCTTTATAATGCTTTACCAAAGAGCCACCTTGCTCTTGCATAAGATCGCCACCCCAAAACCTGAATTCAGCTTGAGCGTCTTTTTTCTTAAGCTCTTTCATTAAATTAGCTCCGTGTAAATCTCCCGAAGCCTCGCCTGCTATGATATAATATTTCATCTCAGACAAAAATAGGTATTTGAATTCATTTATAAATATTCATTATATTGAGTTTATTCGTAAATTCGAAACTTAAATTTGCAATCATGAGTGAAATTATAAATAAAATAGCCAAAAGTCCTTTGGTGAATATTGATTTAGAGGAGTTTTACCCAGAAGGTAAGCGCATGGAGATAGATATCGCTCAATGGCTAGATCAAGGATTAATTTTGAGAGAGAAACAGTTTAGAGAAGATTTAAAAAATTATGACTGGAGCATGTATCAAGATGCTTATGTTGCTTTAAATTGTTCTACCAATGCGATCTTACCAGGTTGGGCATATTTACCGATTACAACTTATTTACAACCCTATGCGAAATACATTTCGGTAGGAAGCATAGATCAATTAAACGAGGCTTTATATCAAGAGAAAGTTTTGAGTTTGAATCTTGACGCTTATGACGATAAAAAAGTAATTATTAAAGGTTGTAGTCATAAGCCTGTTCCTCAAAGTGCTTATACACTATTGGTTCAGAGGCTATTACCTAAGGTTAATTCATTAATGTATGGCGAAGCTTGTTCAACAGTGCCTCTATACAAGAAGCCAAAATAAAACCACATTATAACTTAATCTTATAAAGACTTAGGTAAATAATATAGAAAACTTATAGGCTAAGCCCTAAATTTCTTATCTTTGTAGTACAAAATCAGAATAATAATTAAAACAAATAGATTATGTCAAACGTAGGTTTAAAATTTCCAAACATTGCAGTAAACGCCATGGATGAAATGGGCGACACTTTTAAATTAAACATTTTTGAGCACGCTAAAAAAAATAATAAAAAAGTATTATTGTTTTGGTATCCAAAGGACTTCACATATGTATGTCCAACTGAGTTACATGCATTCCAGGAAGCTTTACCAGAATTTGAAAAAAGAAATACTTTGGTAGTAGGAGCATCATGTGATACTGCTGAAGTTCACTTTGCATGGTTAAACACTTCTAAAGATAACGGAGGAATTGAAGGGATTACTTACCCACTTTTAGCAGATACCAACAGAAACTTATCTTCTTTATTAGGTATCTTAGATATTACAGATGGTGAGTACGACGAAGAAACGGATACTTTTTTATTAGAAGGAGACAATGTTACTTACCGTGCTACTTACTTAATCGACGAAGATGGTAGAATTTTCCACGAAAGTGTGAACGATATGCCACTAGGTCGTAATGTAAGCGAATACCTTAGAATGGTTGATGCATTTACGCACGTACAAGAAAAAGGTGAGGTTTGTCCTGCGAACTGGGAAGAAGGAAAAGACGCGATGAGCGCAGATAGCAAAGGTGTTGCAGAATATTTATCTTCTCACTAAGCTAGATCTAAATTCATAAATCTCTTAGCGTACTTTTTTACAACGAGAGTTTTCTAAAATTTTTGAAAGCCGCCACTTAATAGCGGCTGCTTTTTTAACCCTTAAAAAACATTAAAATGAAAGAATTAGAAAAAGATAACTTACAAGAAATATTGAGTAATAACGAGAATGTATTCGTTCAGTACGGTGCCACTTGGTGCGGAAACTGCAAGATTATGTTACCTAAATTCAAGAAGTTTGCTCGCGAGACTGAAGGCGCTGAATTTGTTTATGTAGATGCAGAAAAATTTCCAGAATCACGTAAATTAGCAGACGTTAATAACTTACCTACTTTTGCTTATTTCAAGCATGGAGAGTTGCAAAAACAAGAACAAACCAATAAAACAGAGATTTTAAAATCATTGATAGATGAGGCTGCCATTAATTAAACATATCAATAAATTCATAGACGAGAATGATCAAGATTTCGTTTTAGAAACGATTGAAACTTTAGAAAACTTGATTGAAAGCGACAACGTTAAAGATGAAGAATTAGATGTAATTGGAGAATTATTGTCTAACTTTTACGGCGCTATTGAAGTGAATAAAACGATTAAAGAAGGTAAACCAGAGCGTGAAGCATTGAATGAATTCATGAAGCGCGTAACAGGTTCTATTGATAGATAAATTAGATTTTCTAAATAATATTGAAGCTACGAATTTTCGTAGCTTTTTTTTATACTTATAGATTTTGAACTGCTTTAAACTATGCATAATTGCACAATTCTCTAAAATAACTTAGTTTTATTGACTTAAGAAATAAAATCATATGACTAAATTTTTGGATATATTGTTAATTGGTGCTCTTTTATTCAACCTTTACAATACGTATAGGGATTTTGAACCTGCCACCCAAATTTTTGGTTCAAGTACCAGTATCCCAACTTGGGTGGCTGTACTTATACAAGTTGTGCTAATCATTATATTAGGATTCAAAGTTTATAAAAATTATGCAAAAGAAAACAAGCAAGGCTAAAGTTACTTATAGGCCTCTTATTTATATATTTATATTTATTCTCATTGGTATTTTCTTTTTTGAAAGCAAGTGGTATTTCATTTTCGGTGCCTTTGCAATGTTTGCAATGCCATTATATTATGGAATCAATCAGTTTTTTACATCATACACAATTATTGATAACAAACTGATTATTAAAGAATTATTCGCAAAGACTGAAATTCCGATAGAAAACATCAGAAAAGTTGAGAATGTTCCCTCAAATTTTTTGCAAAAGCATCTTGTAGGTTTACCTAAAATACATCAAATTATTCGGTATAATAAATTTGATGATAAACCAATTTTACCAAAAAAAGAGCTTATTTTTAACCAAGAAAGTCATCAATTATACTTTAGAGATTAAATTCTATGTTAAACCAAGAGCCATTTAAACTGCATAGCATCATAAGACAAAAATTTGTGGGCTATTTAGAGCATTTAACCCCAGAGCAATTAGCCGATATTCCTTATGGTTTTAATAATAATATCTGGTGGAACATTGTACATGTGGTCGCTACTCAGCAACTTTTATCATACTATCTATCAGACAACGAAATGCTTATCGACATGGCGTGGGTAGAAAATTACAAAAAAGGTACTGCACCAAATGGTGATTTTCCGTTACCAGAAGAAATTGCTGAAATTAAGAACCTATTGATGAGCACGCAGCAGCAATTACAAATTGATTATTTCGATGGAAAATTGAATTCCTTTAAAACTTACTCTTCGAGTTTTGGCTATACCATGAATAGTATTGAAGATGTGATTCTATTTAACTTAACGCATGAAAACATGCATTTAGGTACCGTGATGGCCATGAAAAAACTTGTTTAAGTAAATAGCTTTAATGAATATTACTTAGCAGGCCAACCTCTTTCTTTTCGCCAATAATATCGCTTGAGTTGCGTATGAATCATTTCGTAGCAAGTTTCCTTGATTTCTGGAATGTGGGTTTTATTTAACCGAGAGGTTTCTAGGGTTTGATGGAAATAAACATCGACTAATCCAGGCTTTCCTTCGCAATAAGAATAAGGAAGAATCTCTTTTAAACCACAAATTGATATTGTTAACAATGGGATTTTATTCATAATAGCAATCGCAAAAGGGCCGTCTAAGAAATTATCTAACATAATTTCTCGCTCGGGAACACCACCTTCTGGAAAAATACAAATAGATCTACCTAGTTTCACATTTTTAATAGATTCTCGGATAACTTTACTCCTACTATTGGGGTCTTTTCTGTCTACCACAATATTCATTCGACTAAAAATATACCCGAAAATTGGCAAGTTTAATAACTCTTTTTTACCCACAAAAACCAATGGTTTCTTATTGATAAGCAACATCAACATTATATCCATCATAGAGGTATGATTAGATATAATTAAATAGGGATGTGATTCATCCATGTTGGGAAAGCCATGTTTTTTAAGACTTAAGCCCGAACCATAAAAAATGGTTTTTGCCCACAATCTTTCAAAGAAATAAGCTTTTGCAAAATCCTGATTTCTAAAACTTAGAGGCAATACAAAGAAAACGCCATAGAAAATGGTCGCCAAAGTTGATAAAAACACAAACCAGCATCTCCAAAGAAAAGAAAAGATTTTACTTAGAAATTTCATTATTTCCCATTGAATTCGTTCATGGCATTATTTAATCCAGCAAAGATAAACTTAAAAGCCGCTTGTGCACTCCACGAAATCCTTTCTTGTAAGCTTTCTTTTTGTCCGTCTGTCCACTGCCCCAACACATAATCTACTTGTCTACCTTGTTCGAAAGCATCGCCTATTCCAAAGCGCAAACGTGGATATTTAGTGGTATTTAATTTTGTTTGAATATGTTTTAAACCATTATGCCCACCATCGCTGCCTTTTCCTCTGATTCTGATGGTTCCATAGTCTAAATTTAAATCATCTGTAATCACAAAAATGTTATCTACAGGGATATTTTCCTTTTTCATCCAATAATCGATGGCGTTACCACTTAAATTCATAAAAGTATCTGGTTTTAACAAGGTTACCGGACGGCCTTTATATTTAAATTGACAAATCTCTCCAAAGTTAGACGGCTGAAACGGAAAACCTGCAGTCTTCGCCATTTCATCTACTACATCAAAACCAATGTTATGTCTTGTATGACTGTATTTATCACCGACATTTCCTAAACCGACAATCAAATATTTTCGCATAACGCAAATATAAAATTTGTATATTTGATTAAAGACCTAAACTCAATTTTTGTTTTAATTCAATACTTATTAATATATGAAAAGCTTAAAATATGCCTTAATACTTCTATTTTTTATACTTAATTCTTGTTCACCACAAGATAAATCAGACTTCAGCGAAGCTGCTTTAAATCAAGCTGTTTATGATAAAGAAATGACTGCTTCTAGCGTTGGAAATGTTTTGGAGGCAAACAAAGGAAAGAAAGTTATGCTGGTGGTTTGGGCCTCTTGGTGCATTGACTGCATCAAATCGTTACCCAATATTGCTCAATTTCAGAAGGATTATCCAGAAGTAAATTTTGTGTTTTTATCTGTAGATGAAGAAGAGGAAAAATGGCAGAACGGCTTAGAGAAATACATGAAACGATTCAAAATTGAAGGAGAGCAATACTATTTTGATACAGGTTGGTCTAAGAATGTAAACAATGACTTTGTTGATTATATTGGTTTAGATTGGATTCCCAGGTATATGCTATTGGATGAGCAAGGGAAAATTGAGGTTTATTATGCCAAAAAAATTAATGCAAGTAGCATCAAAAAACAATTAGAAAATTAATTAATTTCGCAATCTAAATAAAAAACAATGGGACGGGCATTCGAATATAGAAAAGCAGCAAAATTTGCAAGATGGGACCGAATGGCTAAGCAGTTTAGCCGTATTGGAAAGGAGATTAACATGGCGGTTAAAGAAGGTGGTCCAGATCCCGAGAGCAATCCCGCCCTGAGACGTGCTATTCAGAATGCCAAGGGTGTTAATATGCCCAAAGACAATGTGGAGCGCGCCATTAAAAAAGCTTCTGGCGCTGATGCAGAAGTTTATGATATCATCACATTTGAAGGTTATGCACCCCACGGAATCGGAATTTTTGTGGAATGTACAACCAATAATAACAATAGAACTGTTGCCAACGTGAGAGCTATTTTCAATAAAGTTGGTGGAAATTTAGGTAAAACTGGAGAAATAGCATTTTTATTCGATCGCAAGGGTGTATTTACGATTGAAGAAGATAAAATCACCATGGATTGGGATGATTTCGAACTAGAAATGATTGATGCAGGTGCTGACGATATCGAAAAAGAAGAAGGTTTAGTGACTGTTTATTCTAACTTCGAGGATTTTGGTAAAGTATCACATAAATTAGATGATTTAAAAATCGATGTTCAGAATGCGGAACTACAACGTATTCCAACGATTACAAAAGAATTACCATTTGAACAAGCTAAAGAAATTTTAGACATCATCGACCGTTTTGAGCAAGACGACGATGTCCAAAATGTATATCATACCCTAGAAATTACGCAAGAATTAGAAGACGCTCTATAGAGCTCTCTTACATTCTTTCGGGTGTTTGAATACCCAATAAATTAAGTGCATTTTGAATAGTATAAGCAACACGTTGAGCTAAATGCAATCGTGCTTGCTTTTGCATTTCTGTTTCGGCGTTCAAGATGCTATTGTTCTGGTAAAACGAATTGAAAGTTTTTACTAAATCATAAACATAATTAGCCACAAATGAAGGATTCAGCTCATTAGCCGCCTTTTGTAGTATATCGTTATATTCATTTAATGTTTTAAGAAGATCCTTTTCAATTTCATTAAACTCATAGGTCGATAAATCAATTTCTTGTGGCTTTTCTTTCCTTAAAATCGACTGAATTCTAACATAAGCATACTGAATAAAAGGTCCCGTATTTCCATTGAAGTCAATACTTTCTTTTGGATTAAATAGAATTCTCTTCTTCGGATCAACTTTTAAGATATAATATTTTAATGCTCCAAGACCAATGATTTCATACAAGTCATCCTTCTCTTGCTGAGACATTCCCTCAAGTTTTCCAGCCTCTGCCGCGATTTCTTTAGCTGTTTGAACCATCTGATCCATTAAATCATCTGCATCCACTACAGTGCCTTCTCTCGACTTCATTTTACCCTCTGGCAAGTCTACCATGCCATAAGATAAATGATATAAGTGCTCTGACCAATCATATCCTAATTGTTTTAAAATTAAGAACAAAACCTTAAAGTGATAATCCTGCTCATTACCAACAACATAGGTTAAGCCATCAATCTCATATTTCTCGAAACGCTCAACGGCGGTTCCAATATCTTGTGTAATGTAAACCGAAGTTCCGTCAGATCTTAAAACAATTTTCTCATCAAGCCCTTCTTCGGTTAAGTCAATCCAAACCGAACCATCTTCTTTTTTGAAGAAGACATTTTTTTCTAAACCTTGTTGAATTAAATCTTTACCAAGAATATAGGTTTCACTTTCGTGTTGAACCATATCAAAATCAACCCCTAATCTTTCGTATGTGGCATCAAAACCTTCATACACCCAGTTATTCATTTCACTCCACAGCTCGCGAACTTTAGGATCATTATCCTCCCAATCGCGTAGCATTTTTTGAGCTTCTAATATCAATGGAGCTTGCTTTTTTGCTTCATCTTTGGATAAGCCTTGGTTTTCTAACTCCTCTATTTCTTCTTTGTAGGCTTTATCAAAAGCGATATAATAATTACCAACAAGTTTATCTCCTTTTAGACCAGTCGATGTAGGTGTTTCATTATGGCCAAATTTTTCCCAAGCCAACATAGATTTACAAATATGTATACCTCTATCGTTAATTACCTGTGTTTTTATTACTCTATTTCCGGTTGCTTCTAAAATTTGAGCGACAGAATAACCCAATAAGTTATTTCTAATATGACCTAAGTGAAGAGGTTTGTTGGTATTTGGAGAAGAATATTCTATCATTAATTTTTTATCTGTAGCTTCAAAAGCTTCTGGAGTAGATTGAAGAAAATCAACAAAGACATCTGTTTTTAAACTTAAATTCAAGAAGCCTTTCACTACGTTGAATTTATCAATATCAGATCTTTTAAGCAAAGCATTTCCAATAGCTTCGGCAGCTTGCTCTGGCTTCATTTTCATTTGGCGTACCAAAGGAAAAACCACCAAGGTGTAATCACCTTCGAACTCTTTGCGTGTTACCTGAATCTCTAATTTCTCAGTAGTAATTTGAAATTCTTCCTTAAGCGTATTGAAAATATTCTTTTCTAATTGTGATTTTAAGTTCATAATCTAAGATTGAAGGGCAAAAATACGGATTGTAATTGCTTTTTTACGTGAATTTGAAAATGTCTTTATTATTTAAGCGCTATTCAGCTATAATTCAGAAAGGGATTTCGGTTTTAAATATTAAAATTAAATCCTACACCAAATGATTCTTGAATTTGTAATCCCTTGTATTCCTCATTATCATAGCGTGTTCTGAACATGAATTGAGTCGTTAATAATTTGTTTACTTTCATGGTAACATGCATAGAATAATCTAAGTCAACATTTTCTGGACTACTCAAATAGTTAGAATAAAGACTTACGCGATTCTCCATTTTTATGTTATTGGTTAAATTCAACTTTAGCAATGCAGATGAGTAGAATCCAAGTTTGTGCTTAAAAGATTCGCCCGGCATGACACCATAAAGTTCTTTTTCATCGTTACTAACGAACCTATCCAGCTCTTTGTCGTATTTGTGAACATGTCCGTTGATGTAGATAGATTTAGCGGTTACGGGAGCAATATTGATGTACATATCATTATTTTTCTTCCACATAAAGCCAGGTCCTGTAGCAATGTATAATGGCGCAAATACACCTGCCGTTCTATTCTCCTTATTTAAATCTTTATCGTAATTATAAGTATTAGTTAAGGGTGTTTGAATATTGATAAAATAAGAATAAGACCACATCCCAGGAAGTTTGCCCCCTACAATAGAATTAAATTCCATTTTGTCTTGTGTCTTTCTGATTTCGAAGCCATTTACCTTGCTCAACCCATAATCAACCATTAAAGTATTATCCCAAATTAAATCCTCTTTTTGGTAATTAAAATTATGCTTGAAATGTGTTTTAAGCTCGATATTACTCACACCACCTGATTGCCAATTTTCGTATAAACTTTGGTTGATAAGCAGCTTAATATTGTTTTTCTTTTTCCAACCTTGGGTACTATCAGGAAATTTAACCTGAATACGTTTCACTTCTTTTGGAACCTCAGTAATTTGAGCTTCCGCCATAAGAACACTGAATAGCAAGAATAAAGTGAAGAAACGAATCATAGTTGCAAAATTACGAGCATAAAAAAGGCCAAACAAGTGGGTTTGGCCTATTTAACAAATATTTTAATTTTAGAAATTTGCTGTCACCCCAAGACCAAATACCTCGCGAACCTGTAATCCTTGATAAGCATTGTCATCATATACAGTTTGAACTGTTAAGTTAGTAGACAAATACTTATTGATTTTCATCGCTAAGTTCATCGTGTAATCAACATCCACATTTTGTGGATCCTCCAAATAATTAGAGTATAATGCCAATACGTTTTCCATGGTAACGTTCTCCATTAGCTTTACTTTGTAATATCCAGAAGCATAAAAACCTAACTCATAACGTGAGCTTTTACCTGGGTCAACACCAAATAATGTAACTTGATCATTATTAACGAAACCATCTTCGTTGGCTAATTCGTTGTTGGGGTCATGTTTCCATAGGCTATCACCAATGAAAGTAACTTTAGAAGTTAAGGGTGCTAAATTGAATTTTAAATTGTCACTTTTCTTCCAAAGCATCCCTGGACCAAATGTCAAGTATGCTGGATTGAATAATCCTGAAGTTTCATAGTTTTTATCAGCGTCATTATCGTAACTGAAACCGTCAGTGAATTGAGTTCTTAAGTTAGCGAAAAGTGAGTAACTCCAGTTTCCAAAAGCTTTTCTACCAACCAATGAGTTAATTTCTAACCTATCATCAGTTTTACGGTAATCTTGGTCTTCGTTTTTTGTCAGACCGTAACCAAACATAAATCTATTATCCCATGTCCAGTTTCCCTTTTTAAGGTTTGCATCGTAGTTGATGTTTACGTTACCTGCAATGTTACTTACACCACCAGCAACCCAGTTAGAGAATGCTGATTGATTGAATAAAACCGTTGCAGTTCCACCTGTTTTCCATCCATCTGGAATGGTGTCGTTTACACTAATTTCTGCTTTAGAGGTGTGCGTTTTAACCTCTGTAAGTTGAGCAAAACTCAAGCTAAAAAGACCTAATGTCAATAAACTAAGTACTTTTTTCATTTTGGTTATTTTAAAATTTTAGCGTGATAATATATAACTTTTGACTAAAGTGCTATTCTCGCAGGGCATTTTTAACTTTAATGCAATTTATTGCGTGCAGAATAGCTGATTTTTATTGAATTATAAAAAATCAAATTAAGCCATCCAATCATTTACTTTGTGCTCTAAAAACTCAACCAAATCATCTCGGTCGTTTAAGCATGGGATATAAGTGAATTCTTCTCCGCCGGCTTCTAAAAATTCTTCTTTTCCTTCCAATTCTAGTTCTTCTAAGGTTTCTAAACAATCAGAAATAAAAGCCGGAGCGACAACAGCAATCTTTTTTACTCCTTTTTCTGGAAAACCTTCTAGGGTAGCATCCGTATAAGGTTGAATCCATGGGTCGCTTCCTAATCTAGATTGAAAGGATTGGAAAACTTGCTTGTTCGTTAGTCCAAGTTCTTTTCTTACTAACTCGGTAACTTTATAACTTTGATGTCTATAACAAGTCGCATGAGAAGGATTATCTTCTTTAAAACAGCATTTCCCAATCTCGCATGTATTGGTTTTATCTGTTTTATAAATATGTCTTTCCGGAATTCCATGATAAGAAAATAAAACTTTATCAAACTCCTCTGGTAAATGATCTTTAATGGACTGAGCTAAAATTTTGATATACTCAGGATCATCATAAAAAGCTGGTAAATATGTCAATTTTAAGTCAGAAAAATATTTCGCTTGAACTTCATTGGCTTTATCAACCACCGTTTCTGTGGTACTCATAGCATATTGAGGATACAATGGAATAACAAAAATATCTTCACAGCCCTGCGATTTCAACTTTTCTAAACCAGATTTAATACTGGGATTTCCATAGCGCATGGCCATTTCCACCGGAAAGTCAAATTTCTTTTGAAGCTTTTCTCTCAAGCGTTCAGTTAGAACAATTAAAGGCGAACCTTCGTCCCACCAAATTTTTCGATAAGCTTCTGCTGATTTTTTAGGACGTGATGGTAAGATAAATAGCGGAAGAATTATATTTCTAACGTACCAAACGTCTATGACTTTGGGATCTGTAAGAAACTCCTTTAAATATCGACGAACATCTTTTGTCTCGGTAGAATCAGGTGATCCTAAATTTACTAATAATACTCCTTTCTTCATTATATTACAAAGGTAATTAACAAAGCTATGATAAACCATATAATCCATATTGATTTTAATCAATGCTTGTATTTAATAAACCTATTTAAGTTCATAAAATTGCATAGGTATAGAAAATCTTATTTTTAGTTACCTTTACGCCATGGATGATTATTTGAATCCGGACGATGAGTTCTTTCCTGAAGAGGAGCTACAGCAGGAAGAAAAATTTAGACCACAGAGTTTTCAAGACTTTGCTGGTCAGGTACATATTTTAGATAATTTAGAAGTCTTTGTGAAGGCAGCCAAGCTTAGACACGAATCACTAGACCACGTGTTACTACATGGACCTCCGGGATTGGGTAAAACCACTTTAGCCCATATTATCGCCAATGAACTAGGTGTTGGGATTAAAGTTACTTCTGGTCCCGTACTAGATAAGCCGGGTGATTTAGCTGGACTTTTAACCAATTTAGAGGAGAATGATATTCTTTTTATTGATGAGATTCACCGAATGTCATCCGTGATTGAGGAATATTTATATTCTGCTATGGAGGATTACAAGATTGATATCCTTATTGAATCAGGCCCAAATGCAAGATCAGTACAAATTGATTTAAATCCTTTTACCTTGATTGGAGCTACCACGAGATCTGGTTTGCTGACTGCACCTTTACGAGCAAGATTCGGGATTAATTTTAGGTTTGAATATTATAATGTTGAGTTATTAACTTCCATTATTGAAAGAAGCTCTCGAATCTTGAATACGCCAATTGAAGAACAAGCCGCTATAGAAATTGCTGGACGAAGCCGTGGTACACCTAGAATTGCGAATGCATTACTAAGAAGAACGCGTGATTTTGCACAGATTAAAGGAAATGGAAAAATTGATCCTGCTATAGCCAAATATAGCTTACAGGCTTTGAAAGTAGATCAAAATGGTTTAGACGAAATGGATAATAAAATTCTTCGAACTATGATTGAGAAATTCAAAGGTGGACCGGTTGGGTTAACTACTATTGCAACTGCAGTAGCCGAAAACCCTGGAACTATTGAAGAGGTTTATGAGCCATTTTTAATTCAAGAAGGTTATTTAATGCGAACTCCACGTGGACGAGAAGTTACGCAAAAAGCTTATGAACATTTAGGCATCAATAGACCTGAAGATCAAGGGAGATTATTCTAAAAACTTCCTATGAAAACACCTGCAGATTATTCTCTACTCATTAAAGAAAAGGCCAAAGAACTTGGTTTTATGCATTGTGGAATATCGAAAGCAGGATTTCTAGAAGAAGATGCTCCACGTTTAGAAAAATGGCTAAAATCGGGGTTTCATGGTGAAATGGGCTACATGGAAAACCATTTTGATAAGCGCTTAGATCCAACAAAGCTAATTCCCGGTGCAAAATCTGTGGTATCTTTAACCTTTAATTATTTTCCTGAGCAAACGCAAAGACAAGATAGTTTTAAGATTTCTAAATACGCTTACGGCAAGGATTATCATTTTATAATAAAAGATAAATTAAAAGATTTTTTCCAATGGATGCATCAAGAGATTGGAGAAATTGATGGCCGTGTATTTGTAGACTCTGCGCCAGTTTTGGAGAGAGCTTGGGCTGCAAAAAGCGGTATAGGCTGGATAGGTAAAAATGCCAATTTACTAACCAAGCAAGTTGGTTCTTTCTATTTTCTAAGTGAGCTTATTATTGATTTAGAACTTGCTCCAGACGGCCCCACCACCGATCACTGCGGGAAATGCACAGCCTGCATCGATGCTTGCCCTACGCAGGCTATTGAGTCAGAAAGAGTTATAAATGGAAGTAAATGTATTTCTTACGCTACGATTGAATTAAAAAATCAGATTCCATCAAGTTTCGATAATCATATGGAGGATTGGATGTTTGGCTGCGATATTTGTCAAGATGTTTGTCCGTGGAATCGCTTTTCAAAACCACATCAACAGCCTGAATTTATGGCCAATGATGCGATTTTAAATTATTCAAAAAAAGAATGGACAGAGTTAACACAAGAACTATTCAGTGAAATCTTTAGAAAATCTCCTGTAAAGCGTACTAAATTTGCTGGTTTAATGAGAAATATTGAGAAATTAAATCAATCTAATTCCTGAGTTAGGTTGGGAAGTCTATTGATCTCCCTTAAATAAAGAGCCTCCCTTTTCTCGTTTATTTTCATTTTCGAAAACGGAGTCAATTTTGAGCTTATCACTGTCAGCTGCTTCGGTTGCTAGCTTGTCTGCTAGTTCATTCCAAACATTTCCTGCATGTCCTTTAACCCAAACCAATTTAACAGAATGTTGTCTATAAACTTTTAAGAATCTTCTCCAAAGGTCTTCATTTTTTTTACCCGCGAAGTTCTTTTTTTCCCAACCAAAAACCCATCTCTTGTTTACGGAGTCGCAGATATACTTGGAATCGGTATAGATGGTAATATCTGCTTTTAGGACTTTTAGTTTCTCCATGGCGATTATCGTCCCCATCAACTCCATTCGGTTGTTGGTGGTCAAGCGATAACCTTGTGAAAATTCCTTTTTATATTTTTTTTCGGGAACTAATAGCACTACGCCATATCCTCCTCTACCTGGATTTCCACGTGAAGAGCCATCTGTATAGGCTATAATTCGCATAGTTTAGTTTAAGCTAGGAAAGTCGTCGTAATCGTTATCATTTGCACCAAATTCCACATTTAAATGCGCCATTTGAACGGCTGCAACAGCTGCTTCCACTCCTTTGTTACCATGCTTACCGCCTGCTCTATCGATAGATTGTTGCTCGTTATCATCTGTTAATACACAGAAAATTACAGGCACATCGTAGGCTACATTTAGATCTTTGATTCCTTGAGTAACTCCTTGGCAAACATAGTCAAAGTGAGCTGTTTCTCCTCTGATTACAGATCCAATAGCTATAACGGCATCCACATAGTTTTCGCACATCATTTTGCTACCATAAACCAACTCAAAGCTACCAGGAACATCTATTTGCAGGATGTTTTCCTCTAAAGCTCCTAAGTCTTTTAAAGTATCTATAGCACCGTCTCTCAAGGCATGCGTAATGTGGTCATTCCAACTAGAAACGACAATGCCAAACGTATAAGGTTCGGCACTGGGCAATTTACTTTTATCGTAATTTGATAAATTTTTATTCTCTGTAGCCATTATTTTCCGGCATATTTAAGCATTTCTTCTAATTTGGTAATTTCGTCATTACCCTCTGCGTCAGCATGATTTTTTAAATATGATTGTACGGTTTTCAAACCTCTATCATAAGCTTCTAAATCTAAGGCAAGAATGGCCGCTTTTTTAGTATAAATTTGTTGTAACACCTCTATTTTAGATGCATTGATAGCACCCTCATAAGCGTCTAAACCTTCTTCTTTTTTATCTAATTGCACCAAAGCATCACCTTTAACACCCATTTTCATAGCTTTTAAAGCTTCTTCTTTTGTTGAAAAAGAATTTATTCTGTCTAATGCTTCTTGGTATTTACCTTCTTGGTAGAACGCAATAGCTGATTTGTATTTTGCAATATTAGCCACATCAGAACCGCTATATTCGTCAATGATTTGATTGTATCCCATATATGATCCAGGACTACCATCTAAAGCTAAAGCCATAGAATCTGACTCGAACATTTGATCTGCTGTAACGATTTCTTTCTGTGCTTCTAAATTTTTTGGTTCTTTAACGAACTTAAGGTAAGCAAAATAACTTACTGCAATTAAAATAAACGCACCGAAAATAATACCTAAAATCTTAGCATTCTTTTCTAAAAAGTGCTCTGATTGCTGTACGGTATTCTCTAAAGACTGAAAAGCCTCCTCTGTAGCGTATTTTTGTTCTTTTTTCTGTTTAGACATAACTTTAAAATCTATAAGACGCCAAAAGTACAAAAATTAACTATAATTGAAAGATTTATTTCTCTCTAGTTAAAATTATAAACGTTGGCGTCTTATTAATTCTCTCCCGATATCGGGAAGGATTTATATTTTAGAATCTATATCCCAAACTTACATGTAAAAGTTTAGGTGTACTTTCTGTGTTAAAATTAAAGTCATTATCTCTAACCCATTCAGTTTCTCTGTCTCCCAATGGGAAATCATATCTAAGGTTAAGCGATAAGTTGTTTAACTCTACTCCTGCACCTAATTGAAAGGCTAAAGCAATTTCATCTTGCTTCACATTAGACAATTCATTCACGTCAATTTTATCGTCGAAGTAATAAGATAAAACTGGACCTGCCTGTACATAACCCATTTTCAAAACAGTTGTACCCACACTCACAGGAACATCTATTCTTTTATAAGTAACTTCATAATCCTTTCTTGCACTGTCCTCGAACTTTGATTTATAATTCACGTACATCACTTCGGGCTGAACATATAATCCAGTGAGTGCAAATCTCTTGTAGACTCCTATGTTATACCCCATAGATCCTTCTCCTTTGGATTGATAAGCTTGGTCTACAGATTTAAACAATCCATCGTCGGCATTATAGGTTAAACCACCTTTAACACCAAAACCAGATTGGGCAGAAAGTGATACAGCCACGAACAAAACTAAGATACTGATAATACTCCTCATAATTTTTTGCTTTTAGGTTGATTGAGTGTAATGAAATAACAATGCCAATGTCTACTTTTTATAACACAAAATTAAATCGAACTGTACTCGGACTAGGTTTCAACTCATAAATGCCTATTTCCCTTCGCGAATAAGAGCTTCTCTTACCTTTTTCATTAAATCTGAATTGTACACAAAATTGAAAACATCTTCTTGCTCGGTATGAAGAATATCTTCATTGGTTCCCTCCCAAGCCTTTAAACCTTTGCTTAAGAATATTATTTTCTCTCCAATTTCTATCACCGAGTTCATATCATGTGAGTTGATAACGGTAGTAATGTTGTATTCTTTGGTTAAGTCTTGAATCAAGTTATCGATTACTGTAGCCGTGGCCGGGTCCAATCCTGAGTTAGGCTCATCACAAAACAAATATTTTGGTCTTGTCACAACTGCACGAGCAATGGCAACACGTTTTTGCATTCCACCAGAAATTTCAGCAGGATATTGCTTAAAGGATTCTTCGTTTAAGTTTACACGTTTTAATACCTCGTGGGCTCTATCCATCATCTCCGAACGCGATAAGTCACTAAACATTTCCAATGGAAACATTACGTTTTCTTCTACCGTCAAAAAATCTAATAACGCAGAATATTGAAATACTGTACCGATGTTCTTACGACGTTCTTGCTTAGATTCCTTTGTATCGTTGGCTGAATTGTCGCCATCATAAATAATCTCTCCACTTGTTGGCTCAAATAAACCAAGGAGACACTTAAAAAAAACTGTTTTCCCAGCTCCCGAAGAACCTATAATCAAACTTGTCTTTCCTTCCTCAAAAGTGGTTGAAATACCTTTTAACACTTGAACATCATCAAATGACTTTTCTAAATTATTCACCTCTATCATACCAATAACATTTGAGTTAATATCAAGTTTAATACGATGATTACCACACAAGTCCAAACCACAGCGGTGGTACTTGCTCTACCCACTTCTAAACTTCCTCCATCTACATAAAAACCAAAATAAGCCGGAATGGTGGCAATAACAAAGGCAAAAACCTCCATTTTAATGAATGTATAGGTATAAAACCAGGGATCAAAATCCATTTGTAGCCCTTCTACAAAGTCTACGGTAGACCATTGCCCGGTAATGGCCCCCACAAGATAAGCTCCCAAAATACCTGTCACCAAACTCACCATGAGCAAGATGGGATAGAATAGTAAAGAAGCTATTATTTTAGGTAGAATTAAAAAGTTAGCTGCGTTCACGCCCATCACTTCTAGCGCATCAATTTGTTCGGTGACTCGCATAGAACCGATACTAGAAGCGATAAAAGACCCAACTTTACCTGCCAAAATAATACACATAATTGTAGATGAAAATTCCAATACCAAAACTACTTTGGTAGCATATCCTATATAAGCGTCTGGAACTGGAAAGGCAGCACCTTTAAAATTTTGATACATTTGTATGGCCAAAACAGCTCCCATAAATAGGGATAGAAAGGCGGTTAAGCCCAAAGAATTGAAACCTAAATCATGTATTTCTCTAATAATGAGCTTATAATACACCCTTGGATTCTTAGGAACCCTAAAGGAATCGCCTAATAGCATAAAATATTTGCCGATGGCTTTTAATGACGGAATCAATAAATACATAAAGCTAAATTACATTATTTAGTAATAGCAGTAAAATTTATTATTTTTGAATCTTGTTTACAGAAAAATTAAATCCATATCTTATTCCTGGCGCATTAGAATACATCAATCTATGGTGTGATGGTTATGCTGTGCATTTAGTTATAAAGAATCCTAGAAACACCAAGTTAGGTGATTATATTAAGAGAGATGGCAAACATCAAATTACGCTAAATCATGGTTTAGATAAAGCCTTATGCTTTCATATTCTTACCCACGAAATAGCGCATATGCATGCGAGAGAAATGTATGGAAGAAGCATTAAACCTCATGGCCCCGAATGGAAATCAATCTTTTCTAATTTAATTCTGCAGACCATTCACTTATTTGAGCCGGAGCTGCAGTCTATCTTAAAAGAATTTGCCAAAAACCCAAGAGCTGGTTATTATTCTTATCGCCCTTTGGCTGCTTATTTTCAAAAGAAGGAGAATGCAGAGGTTGTTCATCTACAAGATTTGACCATTGGGACAATTTTTAGAATTAAAGATAAAATATATAAAAAAGGGCAAAAGAGAAAAATAAGATATCTTTGCAAACATCTGGCAACGGGCAAACAATATAGCGTTCACCCGTTAGCACCTATTAATGAGATAATTGAAGATGGAAAAAATGGATAATAAAAATACTTATTGTGTAATCATGGCAGGCGGAATAGGAACAAGATTTTGGCCTTTGAGCACATCTAAATTTCCAAAACAATTTCACGATGTTCTAGGCACAGGGCAGACCCTAATACAGCAGACCTATAACAGGCTGAAAAAGATTACCGATGCCGATCGTATTTTTGTTATTACAGATAAGATCTATACCGATTTGGTAGCTGAACAGTTGCCCGAAATGGAGCAAATGCAAATTATAGCAGAGCCTATGGGAATGAATACGGCTATATGTGCTTTGTTTTCAGCTATGAAAATAAAAAAAATTAATTCTGATGCGAACATATTGCTATGCCCATCTGATCACTTGATTATGGATGAGCAAAAATTTGCAGAAAAAGCAGGATTAGCGCTCTCTAACCTTTCTAAAAACAAAGGACTATATACCTTAGGAATTGAACCTACACGCCCCGACACAGGTTATGGATACATTCAGTTTATTGAAAACGAACAGGATATTAAAAAGGTTAAAACTTTTACTGAAAAGCCAAATAGAGAATTAGCTGAAAGTTTTTTACACTCTGGTGATTTCTTATGGAATTCTGGCATTTTTATTTGGTCGGCGGATACTATTATTAAAGCTTTTGAAACTTATCTACCAGATATGTATCAAAGTTTTAAAAATATTGAAGAACAGCTTAACACAGATCAAGAAGAAATCTTAATAAAAAGCATCTATCCTACCGTACAGAAGGTTTCTATAGATGTAGGTATTATGGAAAAATATAAAAAAGTTTATGTTCTTCCCTCTAGTTTTGGTTGGAGTGACTTGGGTACTTGGACCTCGCTTTATGAAAATCACGATCGCGACAAAAATCGTAATGCTGTGGTAGGGAATAGGGTGAGAATGTATCATTCTAAAGGAAATATGGTCCATGTAGAAGGCAAAAAAGCCGTTGTAATAGAAGGCTTAGAAAATTATATTGTTGTAGATACCAAAAAAGCTCTCTTGATTTGCCCCTTAGACAGTGATCAAGAAGTAAAAAAATATGTGAATGATCTTAAATTAAATAAAGGAGAAAATTTTGTTTAAATTTACTTCAGAGATAAGTAATAAAATTGAATATGACAGAAAAAGATAAACAGCCCCAGGGTTTTTTTAAGGAAACCTTGGTTTTTGTCAAGACTGTATTCAATATTCAAGAGCATATTGATAAGCAGAGAGCCCGTGATGAAATCTTAGCAAGTATTAACTTTAAGGGAATGGCTTCCTTCATTTTGATGGCTTCTGTTATGGTGGCTTCGATTGGGTTGAATGCTAACTCGGTTGCAGTTGTGATTGGGGCGATGTTAATTTCACCGCTTATGGGTCCGATCGTGGGGTTAGGATATTCCGTAGCGGTGAATGATTGGGAGACCTTAAGGAGATCACTGATCAACTTCGGGATTATGGTGGTTATTGCCTTATTAACTTCCACCATCTACTTTGCGCTCGTTCCTCTTAAATCATTAACAATGGAGCTTAGAGGAAGAATTGAACCAACTTCCCTAGATGTAATGATTGCGTTCTTTGGTGGTTTCGCTGGAATTGCAGCCTTAAGTAGTAAGGTAAGAAATGCCAACGTAATTGCCGGGGTGGCTATCGCTACAGCGCTTATGCCACCATTATGTACGGCAGGCTATGGAATTGCCATGGGTGGAGAAAAAATTGGATACAAGGATTTTACAGGTTTTACGGCAGCTCTGAATGCCATGTATCTCTTCTTTATCAATTCGATATTTATTGGAATCGCCACATTTTTATTCGCTAAACTTAGTAGGTTTCCTTTGGCTAAATTCCAAAATTCTGAACAAGCCAAGAGAACCAACTGGATGATAGCGGGTGTGGCATTAATCACCATGATTCCGAGTAGTTTTATTTTCTATAAAATTGTGAATGAAGAGGTTTATAATGCTAAAGTCAGAAGGTTTCTATCAGAGGAAGTTGAAACAACTTATTCCAATACCTTTTTTGATATTCATAGACCAACATTTTCTCAAAATGACTCGATGAAAATTGTTTCTATTTCAACGATTTCACAAAGAATTCCTCAAGAGGTAATTGAGAACTGGAATCGTGTTTTAAAATCAAAATATAAAATACCAAATACACAGTTAATCGTGCATCAAGGTGCTTTTGATGAGAATATTATTCAAAAGAAAGGAGAAGAATTTATTCAATCTCTTTATGCCTCTACAGGTGTTGAGATTCAAAAAAAGGATTCCACCATTAATGCCTTAAAAAATCAAATTTCAAGGTTAGACAGCGATACTATTCCGTTCTATACTATTTCAGATGAATTAAAATCTCAATATCCTAATTTAGAGCATTTTGGCTATGCCATATTTAATTATAAAGATTATAATAAAAAGGGTAAAACTGTAATGCCTACTTTTATCATTACTTGGAAAAACAAATCTAAATCGAGTGCAAATGTTAGGCTTCAGTCTCAAGATGAAGAAAGAATTAAATCTTATCTAAAGGCGAGATTAAAATTGGATACGCTTCAACTTTTAAAAGAATAATCAAATTACTATTTAATTTGAATAACGTCAATGAATTGAATCATTGGCTTTAAGAAATTGTCTATAAATTAATTTTCACAACTTAGGAGTAGAGCCATTTTTTATGTTTATATTTCTTGGTTCAAGATTAATATCTTGCATTAAAAAAGTTAACTTTACCACATGTTTTTAGAGAACACCATAAATCATCAACATCGTAGTGGCTGGATAGAAGTCATCTGTGGCTCTATGTTTTCCGGAAAAACCGAAGAGCTAATCCGTAGGCTAAAACGAGCAGAATTTGCTGGGCAGAAAGTAGAAATCTTTAAACCTGCCTTGGACACGAGATACGCTGATGAAGATGTGGTATCGCATGATCAAAATAAAGTTCAAAGCACACCCATTGAGGCTAGTTCAAATTTACCTCTTCTGGCAAGTGATTGTGATGTCGTTGGGATAGACGAAGCCCAGTTTTTTGATGATGGTATTGTAGAGGTCGTTAATGCCCTAGCCAATGATGGTAAGCGTGTTATTATAGCAGGATTAGATATGGATTTTAAGGGGCGTCCCTTTGGTCCTATGCCTAATTTAATGGCAATTGCTGAATATGTAACCAAAGTTCATGCGATTTGCGTTAAAACCGGAAATCTAGCAAATTATTCTCACCGAAAAATTCAAAGTACGAAATTGGTAGAGTTAGGAGAGACTTCTGAATACGAACCCTTGAGTCGTGCGGTATTTTGGAAGACGCTAGAAAAGGAAAAAGAAAGACAAAAAGAAAAAACATCATAATTTATGTTTTCCTACAAGCTTAGTGAAATCGCTGATGCCATGAATGCTAAATTGGTGGGTAAGCCCGACCAAATCATTGAAAGCATTTGGATCGACTCACGTCATATAGTTTTAGCTAAAAATGGGATATTCTTTGCACTTAAGGGAGCTCAAATAGATGGACATTCTTATGTTCAATCTGCTTATGAAAAAGGCATTAGGAACTTTGTTTTAAATAAAATTCCTGAAAATTTAGAAGATGCTAATTTTCTTGTTGTTGATAGCCCCAAAAGAGCATTGCAAGATTGGGCCAAACATCATCGGCAGAAATTTGATTATAGCCTTGTAGGAATTACGGGGAGTAATGGAAAAACCATTGTAAAAGAATGGCTTTATCAGCTTTTATATGACAAAATAAAGCTAATCCGTAGTCCAAAAAGTTTCAATTCTCAGATTGGCGTACCGATTTCAGTTTTAGAAATGATTGATGGAGTGTCATTAGCCATTTTTGAATTAGGAATTTCTCAGCCTAAGGAAATGGCGCAAATAAGCAACATCGTTCAACCCAATATAGCTGTTATTACTAATATTGGTGAGGCGCATTCCGAATTTTTTGAAGACAGAGAACAGCATATACAAGAGAAAATCCTAATAGCTGAACATGCGGAAATCATTATATATCCTTCTGATGATTCGGCTTTAGAACAAGCTATTAAATATCAATATCCAAATAAAAAGCATATTAGTTTTGGCGAAAGCAGTGCAGCAGATATTCAAAAAATTGAAAGCAAAGAAGGTTTAAAGCTTATTTTCAAGAATAAAATTTATCAACTTCCTTTTGAGTATAAAGATGAGGCATCACTGAAAAATGCACTGATTTGTTTTGCGGTACTTACGCAGATAGACATTGATTTAGAGCCTATTTTGGAAGATTTTAAAAGACTTATGCCTGTGGAAATGAGGCTTGAAGTTTTAGAAGGGTCACATCAGATAGAAATCATAAACGATGCTTTTAACTCTGATTTATCTTCAATTCCCATTGCACTAAATGTTTTGAACCATCACGCCAAACCAAAAAAGACTTTAATCCTAACCGATATTCTTCAGAACCGACAAAAAGGAGCTGCTTTATACCAAGAAGTAGCCGAATGGGTGAATGCTTATCCTATTCAAAAAGTTGTTTTAATTGGTGAAGAAATCGTTGAATTTAAAGATTTTTTCAAGAATTTGTATGCAAGTTTTACAGATACTTCTGGTTTTTTAAAGAAATTTAAAGCCTCTGATTTTGCAGGTGAAACCATTTTATTAAAAGGAGCAAGAAAGTTTGAATTAGAACGTATTTCTAAAGTTTTTGAAAAGAAATCTCATGACACCATATTGGAGGTCAACCTTCAAAACTTATTAGAGAATTTAAACTATTTTAGAAGTAAATTAGAGCCTAGCACCAAGCTTATGGCCATGGTTAAGGCTTTTGGCTATGGCGCGGGTGGATTCGATATTTCACAGGCCTTAGCTTCCCAACATATCGATTATTTAGGAGTTGCCTATGCCGACGAGGGCGCTGAGTTGAGACAACAAGGAATCTCTACTCCTATCATTGTCATGAACCCTGAACAAAGTAGCTATACAAGTATTATAGAGTCTTCTTTAGAGCCAGAAATTTATAGCCTGAGAGTTCTCAGAAGGTTCACTGAAAAGCTCATTGACAACAACATATCAATTGCCTACCCTATTCACATCAAGTTGAACACAGGAATGAATCGTTTAGGATTTAAAAACGAAGATATTTCTGAATTGATTCGTGAATTAGCCGATAATCCATATGTGAAGGTTAGAACTATATTTTCACATCTAGCTACCAGTGATGTTCCTGAGGAGCATGCTTTTGTGCATCAACAAATGAAGAAATATCAGGAAATGTATGAGCGAATTGTTACTAATATTGGATATAGACCTACTCGTCATATTTTGAATTCTGCTGGAATTTTGAATTTACCAGATTATCAAATGGATATGGTACGCGTAGGAATTGGGATGTTTGGCGTTTCTATGGGTTCAGAGCATCAAAAACACTTGAAACCTGTTGTAACATTTAAGACGGTGATATCACAAATCTCTAGCTTACAAGCTGGAGATACGGTGAGTTATGGAAGAAATTTTAAGGCCAGCGAAGCAACCAAGATTGCTACTTTGCCTGTTGGTTATGCAGATGGGCTTAAACGCTCTCTAGGAAATGGAAATGGCCAAGTTTCTATTCATGGACATCTAGTACCCATTATCGGAACGGTATGTATGGATATGATGATGGTAGATATAACCGGAATTAATTGTCAAGAAGGTGATGAAGTTATAATTTTTGGTGAAAAACCAAGCCTTGAAGAAGTTGCCGAACAATGTAACACCATTACTTATGAAATTTTAACCTCGATTTCTTCTCGTGTTAAAAGGATTTATCTAAAAGAGTAGTTATTGACTTATCAACTTGCTACAAACAAGCCTAAAAGCCTTGTTTTTCTATACTTTTATCATTAATTTTATGTCATTATACCAAGACTTAGAAGATAGTCTTTGATTTTAAAATTAAATTTTAATCTTTATTATAAAATTATGAGTAAATTTCAAGAAAAGTATGACACTGTAGAGTCTGCTTTAAAAGACATGGGCGTTAAGGTAAATACCGAGCTTTTAACTGCTGTTTGTAAAGGTTTAGGGCCTGCTTTGTACAACAATGATGCCTCTACTGTTGCGTCATCAGATAAGGACGAATTAGACCGTTTAAAGAAAAACTTCTTACAGAAAAAACTAGGTCTTTCTGATTCTGACGATTTAGATGGAGCGATTGATAAAGTAGTAGAAACCATGGGAAGATCTAACCCAAGAAAATACCGCGCAGCTTTCTATTATTTATTAACTATACATTATAAAAAAGAGAGTGTTTATTTATAGTTAAACCATCTTTTCCTATTTAATGAAAACAGCCTCCATATCCTTATGAAGGCTGTTTTAGTATTTAATAAACATGATGCTTAATGATTAATTCAAATTCTTCATCTCCTATTTGAATTTAAAGAAAAATAAAGCCCGAAGCTTTACGCTTCGGGCTAAACTAACTATCTATGAGGACTATAGTTATTTTTTAATAAATTTCACATCTACCATTTGTCCTTCTGCATTTCTCATGACTGCAATATAAGTACCTACTGGTAAGCTACCTACAGCTTTAGAAGTTCCTACCAACTGACCATTAATATTGTAAATAGCGATATCCTTAGCATCAAATCCAGCAACTTTTAACTCACCGTTCGCTACGGCAACTTTCACTAAAGCAGTATTAAAGTCAGGATTACGAACGCTCAAGTTATCGATGATATCTTCGCTATCTCTTGGGAAGATTTGCGCATCATCGTTAAATCTAGAAGCGATTCCTACTAAATGAACTGTTCCTTCTGGAAGAGCTGTTCCGATATAATCTGCATCGTAGAAGTTTGTACGAACGATTAAGCTCTCAGCTGAACCAGTTTGCATAAAATCATAGTTTGAACCTGAACTCCAGTCTCCTGTAGCTTCTGTAGAAACATTTTCAACCTTGATCAACTGAGATTCATAAGCTCCGATGTTAGCGTTCAGCTCCTCAACTGTAACTACTAGTGGCATTACTTCGTTTGCTGTAGAAGTAACTACTCCTACATCAGCAGTTGGAATGAACTGCATAAGACCTCTAAATACAGACAATGTACCCTGGAATCCAGAAACACCATCATATTGATTAAAGGCTGTAGAAATAACACCATCGTTATCATCTATTAAAATAGCGCCTGTAACATCTTGAATCCATTTTTGACCTCTAAAGTCTTGTTGCATTGTGATCACAGCTTCACTTGTTAAAGTATAAATACTTCCGTCTGTAGCTCCAGCTCTTAATTCTGCAATGCTAGAAACTTCATTTTGTCCTGGGATAGAGAAACTAACTGTAGCAGACACCTCTGGGTTTAAAGCATTGTGATCTCCGTCAACTAACCACATGTTTAAGGTGTGAGAACCTGATGTTAATCCAGATAAAGTAAAGGCATCTGTATCGTATAACATTTGAGCTGCACCATCATTTAATGAATAGTGAACATGTCCATCTGTTCCAACAACAAAGTTATTTACCACAAATTCTACGGTAGTTTCAGTCGTACCCGCCGCTAAAACCTCGCCTTCTGAAGGAGAAGAAATAAAGATTTCTGGTGAAGTCGTTGCACAATCTAAACATGTAACGCTATAGTTATCAATAATTACAAAAGCTCCAACCTCAGCATCAAATACATCAGCTTCGTCATAAAATCTTAAACCCACTGGAACACTTCCTGTTTCAGATGCAGTAAACTCATAGGCAATCGTTTGCCACTCACCTACTAAAGCAGGATCTGAATAAGTTCCCCAATCAGTTCCATAAATTCTGGTTTTAGAAGCATTATCTAACTGATATACATCTACCGTAATTTCGTATGTTTTACCAATTTCTACAGCTACATTCTGTCTAAAATCTGTGTTACCTTGGGTTGCCGTAATAACTTGAAATTTTGCAGCGGAAGAACCTTCCGAAACAATTGTGCTTTCTTGTGTAATTACAGTACCATCTTCACTAGTCCAAACGTCTAAAACGCCGTCCGTCCAATTTTCCATTCCGCCATTTTGAGCGATATTCTGCCCAAATGCAAAAGAGAAAGGGATTAGTAATAAAAATAAATAAAGATTTCTCATAGTTAAAATTTTGTTTTAATATTCCAAAGTTACAAATTATTAGCTTATTTAATTAATTTTTAGACTTTAAAACAGCTAATTACTGAACTTTGGAATATGATTTAAGTTTTAAAATTATAAACCACTTGCCCAACTTCTTGCCCAAGCATTTACATTTGTTCCGTTGGCATTCTCATCAATATAAATAAATTGATCTTCCTCGAACTCAACTCCAGACGCATTTTTAACGTTTGTAGTTACATCCTCAAACTTACCTTTAACCGTTAAATCTCCATTTAAAACATGATCTCCAGAAGTTAATGAGCTATCCTCTGATCCATTGCCTTTAATTTGGAATGCTCTACCAAATCCTCTCACAACTATATTATTGAAAGTGGCTTGGGTTGCCTCTCTCAATCGAACTCCTTCGTATGAACCAAGGCTAATTCCCTCTTGATTTTGAACATCTGTAGCTGAACCTAAGCCCTCGATCGTAATATTAGTTAAAGTTGGGTTTGAATAAAAAACAGGATCAACATTAATCCCTAAGTCTGGATTGTATCCATCACCTTCTATCGCTTTGTCATATTTAGATCCCTCATGACGAATGTATACATCCGTAATATTTCCAGTATATCCTTCTGTCCAATCTAAAGAATCATCTTCGTTTCCGATTAAAACGATATTATTTGCGTTTACCGTACCGCCGAAGAACTCTACGCCATCATCAGAGCCATAATATGATTCGATGTGGTTGACAATAGTTCCGTTTCCTACACCATAAAAAGAAAATCCGTTATTCTCTGATGCGGCATCAACGGCTCCCCCTGAATATTCAACCTTCACGTACTCAACCACACCTGAATTATCGTTTGGATCTGTCCCACCATAATTAAAACCACCGATTTCTGCAGTAGCACTAAGTCCGGAGTTGATAGGTGCTCTACCTAATAAGATTAAACCTCCCCAAGCTCCTGGAGTTTTGTCCTCAGCTGTTAATAAAATAGGTTGACTCGCTGTTCCTTGCGCCATAATTTTCGCACCTTGCATAACCGCGATATACACATCAGCTCCGTTCTGAGCAATAATTTGAGTTCCCGCAGGAATGCTTAATGTTCCTCCTTCCTTTACGATTAATGGCCCGTTTAAAGAGTAAACAACATTGGCGTCTAATACTTTGTTTTCACCATTTAATACAAATCCACTAAGTGTACTGGTGGTAGGAGCTGGAATCCCGCCATTTCCGTAATCGATATCTTGATTAATCGTTAAGCTTCCACCGTCATCCTCACAAGAAGTTAGTGCGAAGATTGAAAATACAACGGCAAGGTTTAATAATAGTTTTCTCATTTTCTAAAGTTTTAATTTTTAATTCTGTTCTATGTTTTGTTAAAATTTATATGTTAGCTCAAGGGAAAAAATTTGACCTTTTTTAAAGCTTTCTAGCACGACATCGTTTCCAGATGTTTCTCTAAAAATTTCTATGGCAGGATTTAATAAGTTTTTAGCGCCTAGTTTTAATGAAGTATTTCTGCCTATCTCTGATGCGATTAAGAAGTCTAATGTTGGAATTCCTTTCTCTACTTTATTACCAATTTGACCAGATCCTAAAGCGTAGATTCTATCTGAAAAGTAATTTCCCACCAATGTGAAAGTTGGCTCAAATCCCTCCCATTTTTTTCTTAAGTTAAGATCGGCTTGCGCTATCAAATCAGAAGCTCCCTGCAATTTATCCTCTTTGCGATTGAAAGTAACGTTTCTAGTTCCGTTGATTTCGCTGTACAAATCTTGATTGGTTTTAATGTAGGAAGCATTAAAACCAAGAAATAATTCAGTTTTATCTGTGTTTAATATATCTTTTTTTAAGTCTAATTCAACCCCTAACACAGTTGCTTTATTTCCTGTTCTAAAGTAATATTCATCTCCGGTTGCAGAAGTTCCAACCACCAAATTAATCGGATTGTTGATGACTTTATAAAAACCAGCCATTGAAATCATTTCTGAACGACTAAAGAAGAATTCATACTTAGCATCGAAGTTCAGAATTTTAGAATAAGCTATATCTTTCACATTTTTATACTCCTTGTCATCCGCAGTTCCTAATAAATCTGGGTTACCTCCGATTCTTGTAGTGATACCTTCATAAACGAAAGGTGCAAACTCTTTAAATTCAGGAAAAGAAACCGACTGAGATCCAGAAATACGCAAGTTGCTATCCTCATTGATAGCGTATTTCATGTTGAAGCTTGGTAAGATAATTTGTGATATAGCTTCCGCTTTTCCTGGATTAAACAATCTACTCAAGTTATTGACATCCCAATTAATCTTTTGAGTCACATCTTCGTATCTCAAGCCTGGAATTAATAGAAGATTCTCTCCTAATTGCCACTGAAAATCCACATAGGTTGAAAGGTTGATTAGGGTTGCATCGTAAGTGTTTTCAGGCATTCCAGGCATATTATATTGTGACATATTTACCACTGTAGAACCGTCTTCGGGATTGGTAACCTGAATAGGATTTAAAGTGAAAGTATTATAGTTTTCCATCCAATTATCGATGGAGAAAAAGTCATTTATTTCATCTAAAGACCCGATATTCTTCTTAAGGAATTCATATCCGTATCTAATACTTTCGAAGTCTCTCTTTTTGTATCGGGTGTTTCCGCCAAAGTTTATTTTTAATTTATCTGATATATCATACTTAAAATTAACTCTCGTATTCACCTCATCTTCATCAATTTTCTGAAAATATCTTTGACTATCGAAGTTGGTTGTACCCACAAAAGTTCCAACAGTAGTGTCATCATTATCCAATAAGTTTTGATAATTACTGATGCTTAATCTTTTTCTGTCTGGCTCATCTGCATTTAGGATGTTATAACCCACACCCCAATCTAAGTTAAGCTTTGGAGTTAGTTCATGCTCACCCATTAATTGATTAATAATAATTAACTCTTGGTTGAATTGAACATTAGATTGAAAAAACCCTTGGTCAGCGATATCGCGCTTAAACCCTAATCCTTTATATCCATAATAACCCACCTCATCTGAAGACTTATTAATTATAAAAGAGCTAAATTTTAAACTTTGCTTTTCGTTGAATCGCATCAAAGCAGACAACATTCCAGTGCTAACTGTATTATATTGATACTTCTCTACATCTGGGAAAGCCAGTGTAATGATACTTGTATAAGATTGCTGATTACCCTCTTGGTAATTAAATTCATTGGCGAAACTTCCAGCAGCAAAAAGTAATAATTTTGCCTCTTCATCAAACCTGAATGTTTCTCCTAAACTTAAAGATAGATTGGTGCTAAAAGGTGTTAATCCTTTAGATTCTTCTGGCGTTAAATTTTGACTCAATACGGTAGCAAAAGGATTATCATTGTATCTACCATAAAGACCAAAATAGCTGGTTCCTTCTGATTGAATCATTTCTTTTCCTATCGCATTAGAGTTAACGCGCGACCCCATACTCAAGTTGATATAATCTCTACCTGAATGCTCTTTTGATGTTATATCAATGCTACCTGCAGCAAAATCTGCGTTTGCACTAGCATTCATGGTTTTACTAACTGATATATTTTGAATAAGATCAGACGAAAATAAATCCAAATCAATATTTTTCTTATTGATATCATTAGATGGTAGACTTAATCCATTCAAGCTCGTGTGGATATATCGATCTCCCAACCCACGAACATAAACATCACTCGTGGTAGTTTGTTTAGAAACTCCAACAATGGTAGCAACTGCTGCCGAAGCATCCCCTTTACCTAAACGAGAAAGCTCTGCGGCTCCTTTATATTCTTTGATTTCAGATGAATTACGCTGAAGTTTTAATACGCTCGCCTCACTTTCTTTATTCGTATTGGCTTGAATTAAGACTTGTCCCAATGCTTGAACAACTCCATCTTGTGACTGAACTTCTAACATAGGAGACCATTCTAAACTCTGCCCATCCTGAACACTCAGGGTTTCTTGAAGTTTTTCAAAACCAAAAGCATCTACATTAAATGTATAAGTACCTGCTGGAATTTCTATAGAAAATGTACCATCCGATTCTGTATAATATAAATAATCGGTTCCCTCAACATAAATTTCTACCCCTGCAATAGGCAACGCATTCGTATCTGTTACAGTACCATAAATACTTGTTTGAGCCCATGCTAGAACTCCGATAAAAAATGCACTAACAATGAATAATTTTCTAGTCATTTTTACTTAAATAATTTGATGCAAAGAAAGAGTTTGAAAACAGTTTTTATGTTAGCTTAATATGAACCTTATGTTAGTTTAATATTATGAAATCACGCCTAAGTTAGCATAGTGTTAATAAGGTTATTATAGCGTTAACAAAGTCCAATTGAGCATAATCAACCCCTAGAAATCGCTACAGAGTTGTATATTTATGGACGCTTTAAACGTAAACCAAAAAGTATGAGCAAAATCAAGGTTTTATTAGTTGACGACGAACCAGACATTTTAGAGTTTCTTTCTTATAACCTAATTAAAGAAGGATACATTGTAGAGACTGCTGAAAATGGAATTGATGGGGTTAAGAAAGCTAAAATCCTTAAACCAGATTTAATTATTTTAGACGTTATGATGCCTTATATGAATGGTATCGAGGCTTGCGAACAAATCCGAAGCATTGAATCTCTTTCTAATGCCTTGATCGTTTTTTTATCGGCCAGAACAGATGAACTAACCCAATTGAGCGGTTTTGAGAAGGGTGCCAATGATTATGTCACCAAACCCGTGAAACCGAAGGTCTTAATGAAAAAAATAGAAGCCCTTCTTCAGCTAAATGCTAAAGAAGAGATGGATGAGGTAATTAGCATCACGGATATTGTTATCGATCGCGAAACTTATAAAGTAAACTATAAGGGCGAAGAAATGTCTTTACCTAGAAAAGAGTTTGAACTTTTATCACTTTTAGCTTCTAATACAAGACGTGTTTTCAAAAGAGAAGAAATCTTAGAAAAAGTTTGGGGCAATGAGGTAATTGTTGGTGGTAGAACCATAGATGTACACATCAGAAAGTTGAGAGAGAAGTTCGGTAACGAGCGTTTTACAACCATCAAAGGCGTTGGGTATAAAATCAATGATTAGGTAGTCGATGAAGTTAAATTACAATAACATCATATTTGCTGGCTTAGCCACTGGAGTGCTTGCCTTATTAATAAAAGCTTTCTATTTCTTATTAGAGAAAAATTTTGAGAGAGAAATCCCTAATTTACCCATGGAATTTTGGATTTTATTTTTCGTCAGCATATTTCTTATGTTGTTAATGACCATCTATTTAAGTTCTAAGTTTCAAACCAAACGAGATATCACTCAATTATATGAACTTCTTCCAGATTTAAATGAAAATAGTCAACGACCTTCTGATGTTGAAACCTTATCGGAGAAGATTTCTAATATTACCAGTGATAAGACTCAAGAAATCGATGTATTAATTGAAAAGGAAAACTATCGTCGCGAGTTTGTGGGGAATGTAGCTCATGAATTAAAAACTCCTCTGTTTTCTATTCAAGGATTTGTTTTGACCCTGATTGAAGGCGGTGTAGAGGATATTGAGATTAGAGATAAATACTTAAATCGAATTAATAAATCTGTAGAGCGACTAACTTATATTGTTCAGGATTTGGATTTAATTACGGAGTTAGAGTCAGGCAACTTAAAACTAGAAAAAACGGCATTTGATATTCTTGCACTAACAGAGGATGTAGTGGATTTATTGGAAAATAAAGCAGAAGAAAATCATGTTACGCTAGAAATTGATCGAAATTGCTATGGTCCGATCAATGTCCATGGCGATGCAGAAAAGATTGAACAAGTGGTAACTAATTTAGTAACGAATGCTATTAACCATTCCCAGAAATCCTCTCATGTATTCATAACTTTTGAGGAAGAAGAAAACCGAGTGAAAACCATTGTAAAAGATACAGGACAAGGAATTGAACCTGATAAACTTCAACGTATTTTTGAGCGATTCTATCGTATCGACCAATCTAGAAGCCGCCGACAAGGTGGTTCGGGATTAGGTTTAGCCATCGTGAAGCATATACTAGAAGCTCATAATCAAAAGCCTTATGTGGAAAGCACTTATGGAGAGGGCGCTACATTTTATTTCTATTTAGATACACCTTAAAGCTCAAAAGGCTCGAAAGCGTCAATTAATATCGTCGATGCCAATCCATCTGATTTTTTAATCACAATAGCGATATCAAATCTGCATTCTAAGTCTATGTCATTGATTTCCATATATTCATTGGCTGCCTTAACTAAATTCCTCTTTTTGGTAAGGTTTACGGCCTCTGTGGGCTCTATAAAGGTATCGTAAGCTCTAGCTTTGACCTCAACAATGGCCAACACATCATTTTTCTTAGCAATAATGTCTATTTCCAAAGGATGGAATCGCCAATTTCTTGCTAGGATTTCATACCCATTAGCCCTATATTTTTGTGAGATAAATTCCTCAGCTATTTGACCAAAGTCATTGTGATCAGCCATTATAGAATCTTTACAATTAATCTAACCAATTGAGAAGAACTTCTTTATCATTCACCTCAAATGAAACTTGTTTTCCAAGCACCAAAGCTCTATTATCGCCTATATGCCCAGCAGGGAAATTAAACACTACAGGAATCTCTAAATCATCTACAAATGATTCTATAATTTGATTTGAAATTCCATCAAAATCTGATTCGTAATTTGGATTTTCCTCTCGTGTATCCATTTTGGTGAAACTTCCTACAATTAAACCTTTTACACGCCTAAAAAGTCCACTTCGCTTCAACGCTACCATCATACGATCTAGATGGTACCAGTTCTCCTGCCAATCCTCTATAAATAATATTAAATCATCTCCTGACAACATGGTTTCACTCCCTAGTTGACTATAGAGCATCGACAAATTTCCACCTACCAATTTCCCTTCTGCCTTTCCTGGCAAATCATTGGCAGATTTCTCAAATCTATAACTCAGACTCTCGCCCACCAACACTTGATATAGCGTTTTATAGGTTTCATGAGCGTATTCCGTATTCAATTTTTTCGCCGTTACAGCGTGCAAAGTCGGAATATCTAAATTGTTTAAATAGTTATGAAATACCGTAATGTCTGAATAACCAATCAACCACTTTGGGTTCTTTTTAAACGCAGTGAAGTCTAGTTGATCTATTAAACGTACCGACCCATAACCTCCTCTAGCAAACCAAATTGCATCTAGATCTGGATTATTGAGCGCCTCTTGCACTAGTTTAAGGCGATGTTCATCATGTCCGGCATAGAAATAACCAAAATTATGCTCTCTAAAAAGCTCCTCGGAATATTCTGCTTTCCAATGATTTTGCTCAATCCAATCGATCGCAAAATCCAATTCATGACGGAAAATTCTCCCAGCAGGTGCTACAATTCCAATTTTAGAATTTGGTTTTAAAGTTTTCGGCATAGTTTAATGTAATGTATTCTCATCTCTGATTAGTTTTCCGGTGAATAAAACATCTTTAATCGCCGGATAATAACAAACATATGCAAATCCCATAGAAGCAAATACACCAATTAAACACAAAAAACTACCAATTTGAGCAATAAGACTTATTAAAATAACAAAAAGAACAATCATTAATGGTTGTTTTAAGGATAGTTTCCAAGAGGTTTTCAATGCTTCTATCGCCGAATAATCACCAAAGAAAACAAGATATGGTGCAAAGAAAAGCGCTAAACTCATCACCATACCAACAATAAACATGATACCATACATTAAGAATACACTTCCCATCGCTACACCCTCTGACATAGAACCACCATCGCCCGAAATGCTAGACATACCCATCCATATTCCACCAAAAGGTAAACTAACTAAGATCATGACCAAAACAGGAATGAGGGTTAAAATGGCCAATTGTGGAAGCTTTTTAAAACCTCCAAACATATCTCCAATCGACAAAGACTCTCCATTTTCTACCTTATTTGCTCCTATAAAAAATCCTAACATCAAAGGATAAGCCGTAAATAAAAGCCCGATAATAGTGATAGAAACTATCGTTAAAATGATTAAAACTAAAAGAGCATAGATACTAAAGGTTAACCATTCTTTTTTATAGATTTCCCATCCGCTCGAAAGATAGCTCCCAATATCGAATTCATAGCCATTTTGAAGTTTTTGTTCAACTACGGTTCTGTCAATAGTTAATTCTTGATAAAGTGTTTTCATAATAGTTGTTTTAACAAATATAAGAATTCCACATTCAAAAAAGAATATCAAAATTCTAAATTAAATGTGGAATTGTTTCAACTTTTTATCTGTCTACTATATCGTATAAGATGTGCCGTCCTTACCGTCTTTTAAGATAATTCCGCTAGCAGCTAATTGATCTCTAATTTGGTCAGATGTACTCCAATCTTTATTTTCTCTAGCAGAATTTCTAAGATCGATAAGTAATTGCATGGCTGCATCTAATTTATCATTTTTATCTGTGCGAATTGGTTTTAGACCTAACACATCCTCAATGAACTCTTTCATTCTCATCTTTAAGATAACCTTGTCATGTTCATTGATGCTTTCTTTTCCATCATGAATCAATTGAATCATCTTAACTCCTTCAAATAGCTGAGCAATCAACATAGGTGTATTGAAATCATCGTCCATTTTCTCGTGACAAGTTGCCACCCAAGATGGTATATCAACACTTGATGCTTCAGAAACGTTTAAATTATCGATAAGTGCATAAGCGTCCATCAATCGATTGAAGCCTTTCTCTGACGCTACTACGGCATCATTAGATAAATCTAAAACACTTCTATAATGAGCTTGAAGCATAAAGAACCTCAACACCATAGGATCAAATCCTTTTTCGAAAATATCGTTTTCTCCAGAAATTAATTCACGTGGATTAACAATGTTTCCTGTTGATTTAGACATCTTTTGTCCGTTCATAATCAACATATTGGTGTGCATCCAATAATTTACTGGCGCTTCGCCATTCGCACCTTTGGCTTGTGCAATCTCACATTCGTGGTGAGGGAATTTTAAATCCATTCCTCCGCCGTGAATATCAAATTTTTCACCCAAATACTTGGTGCTCATTACACTACACTCCAAATGCCAACCTGGGAATCCATCACTCCACGGCGAAGGCCAACGCATAATATGCTCTGGAGCGGCTTTCTTCCACAAGGCAAAGTCTTGTGGATTTTTCTTCTCCTGCTGACCGTCTAGCTCACGTGAATTTGCTATTAATTCGTCGATATCACGATTGCTTAGCTCTCCATAGTTGTAGCCTTCTTCGTTGTATTTTTTAACATCAAAATAAACCGAACCATTACTTTCATAAGCAAAACCATTATCGATTAATTTCTTAATCCATTCAATTTGCTCGATTAAATGCCCGGTGGCTGTCGGCTCAACGCTGGGTGGAATCGCATTGAATTGCTGCAATACCTTATGGAAATCGTTGGTATATTTCTGAACAATTTCCATTGGCTCTAATTGCGCCAAACGTGCTTTTTTAGAGATTTTATCTTCTCCTGTATCCCCATCGCTTTCTAAATGCCCAACATCTGTAATATTTCGCACATAGCGCACTTTATATCCTAAATGTTTTAGGTATCTAAATACGACATCAAATGATAGAAAAGTTCTTACATTCCCTAAATGCACATTAGAATACACCGTAGGCCCGCACACATACATGCCGACAAAATCAGGTGTAATCGATTCGAATTTCTCCTTTTCACCAGAGATCGTATTGTATATTTTTAGGTTATGTTTTTCTACCATTTTTATAAGTTTTTAAACGTTAAATTTAGTCTGGAAGCCAATGTACTTCAAGAATTCAGCTCTGGTTGTAGGGTCTGTCTTAAAACATCCTCCCAACTCAGCTGTAATTGTACTACTCTCGATATCTCTAATACCTCTTGAGTTGACACATAAGTGCTTAGCATCAATCACACATGCAACATCCTCTGTTCCTAAAGCTTCTTGCATAGACTTAACAATCTGCATCGTTAAACGCTCTTGAACTTGTGGACGTTTGGCATAATAATCAACAATTCTATTGATTTTAGACAAACCAATCACACGACCGTTTGAGATATATCCTACATGCGCACGACCTACGATAGGCAAGAAATGATGCTCACAAGTAGAGTAAACAACAATATCCTTCTCCACCAACATTTGGTTGTACTTATATTTATTCTCAAAGGTTGACATGCGAGGCATACGCTCTGGGCTCAATCCACCAAAAACCTCTTGTACAAACATTTTTGCAACTCGGTTGGGTGTTCCTTTCAAGCTATCATCGGTTAGGTCTAAGCCCAAAGTGTGCATAATTTCAGCAAAATGAGACTTAATATTATCTATTTTTTCTTCTTCACTTATGCTAAATGCATCTTCGCGCATAGGTGTATCGAATTTGCTAGGAATGTGGCCATCGCCCATATCGTCAAATAATTCCTCCTCGTTATATTCTTTCATATTCTTTTCCTTGTAAATAACAAAAATACTTAAATTTAATGGGTTTAAGCTTTCATTTCAAAATGAGTTAAACTTTTAAAGGTCCTCACGCGATCAGCTATTTCATCTCTTGTCAATTCAGCCAATCTTTCTGTCCCGAATTTTTCTACGGTAAATGAAGCCATCGCCGATCCATAGATAATAGCTCGTTTCATATTCTCAAACGAATAATCTTGAGTTTTAGCTAAATAAGCAGCATAACCACCTGCAAAAGTATCTCCCGCACCTGTTGGATCAAAAACCTCTTCTAATGGCAAAGCCGGCGCAAAGAAAACTTCATCTTTATGGAACAATAAGGCTCCATGTTCTCCTTTCTTAATAATTAAGTATTTAGGTCCCATTTCTAAAATTACTTTAGCCGCTTTTCTTAAGCTAAACTCTTTACTTAATTGTCTTGCTTCCTCGTCGTTAATGGTTAAAACATCTACTTTTTTTATGGTGTTTACAACATCATCCCAAGCGGTGTCCATCCAGAAATTCATGGTATCTAAAATCACCAATTTGGGTCTTTCAATTTGATCAAAAACAGATGACTGAACCAATGGATGTAAGTTCCCTAACATTAAAACATCCGGAGATTTCCAATGATCTGGGACATTGGGTGTCCAGTTTTCTAATACATTCACTTCCGTTGCCAATGTATCGCGAGAATTCATATCTAAATGATATTTTCCTTCCCAAAAGAAAGTTTTACCATCTTCAATGACTTCAATTCCTGAAATATCGGTTCCGTTGTCCTTTAATAAATCTAAATAGGATTGAGAGAAATCACCACCAACAACCGAAACGATACCATTTTCTACATTTAATAAAGATGACGCTAAACCAATAAATGTTCCTGCACCACCTAAAATTCTATCTGTTTTACCAAAAGGAGTTTCGATTTTGTCGAATGCGACACTTCCAACGATGAGTAAGCTCATAAAAAATATTTTGTGCAAATATACGCTTTGTGTAGAAATCTAAAATCAGATTCCATGAGAAGCTTACACCTAATTCAGCGTTACATAATCTTCTTAATCCATGAGAAATACTTGTAGGGAGCGTATTTCAATGGCAAATCAATCCATGTGGGTGTACTTACCACAGCTCGCTGATGAGAAAATGCATCAAAACTATATTTCCCGTGATAATTTCCTTGTCCGCTATTGCCCACACCACCGAAAGGTAAATTATGGTTGACAATATGCATCAAGGTATCATTAATACAAACTCCACCCGAAGTGGTTCTCGCCAAAACTTCTTTCGCTTGAGATGACTTACCGAAATAATAGAAAGCCAATGGTTTGGGATGAGTTTTTAAGAATTCATATACCTCAGCCATATGTTCAAATTCTAGCAAAGGCAGGATAGGCCCAAAAATTTCGTCTTGCATCACAGGACTTTCTACAGATGGATTTAACAACAAGGTTGGTTCAATAAACTTCTCATTTTGACTCGATTTTCCACCTAAAACAATCTCACCATCCTTCATATAAGAATTAACGCGATCGAATGCTTGTGGCGTAATCATTCGTCCATAATAATCACTTTTCTGAATATCATCCCCAAACATTTTCTTCAGTTCGATTTTAATCTGCTCCACTAATTTTTTGCGCTGACTCTTATGCACCCAAACATGGTCTGGCGCAATACAAGTCTGACCAGAATTCACAGTTTTACCCCAAATAATTCTTCTTGCCGCTACTTCTATGTTCGCGCTCTCGTCTACAATACACGGACTTTTACCACCTAACTCCAAAACCACCTTAGACAAATGCTTTCCAAAGTTTTGCATAAAGATGCTTCCCACTTTAGAACTACCCGTGAAAAAGACAATATCAAACGGGAACTCAAATAATGCCTCATTGGTTTCTCGTCCTCCACGAATGATGGCAATATAATTCACATCAAAGGTTTCGTTAATCATTTCCTCTAAGACTTTAGCCACATGGGGCGTGTCGGGGGAAGGTTTTATAATGGCACAATTTCCGGCGCTTATAGCTCCGATCAAAGGATTTATAATGAGTTGAAAAGGATAATTCCAAGGCGAAACAATCAACGCCTGCCCCAATGGTTCATAAATTAGTTTACTGGAAGAAGGAAACAAAAACATGGGTGAACTAACCGACTGATTCATCGACCAAGAATCAAGGTTTTTAAGATGATTATCCAATTCAGATAAAACAATTCCAATCTCAGTCAAGTAGGCTTCTTTATAGCTTTTGTGAAGGTCTTGCCAAAGTGCATCAGCTATTTTTTTCTCAAACTTAAGAATAGCAGATTTTAATTTTTTTAATTGTCTTTTCCTGAAGGCGATTGACTTAGTTTCCTGTGCTTGAAAATAGTTCTTCTGTGCGTCGAAAAGAAAATTAATTCTGTATTTTGAAGTTTCTGAAATGGAACTCATAAATTTGAAATTATTGAACTATGTAATATAGTGAATTTTTCACTAGAAAGTATGCTTTGCCAATTCAATTCTTAATTAAATAAGCAAGAATCAAATCGGTTGCTGACTGCTGATTATCAAACAAATCTTGTGCAGCTTTTGCAATTTTCAAACGTTTTTCTTGATGCTGTGTTAAGTCTAATAAAACTTGTTCAAATTCAGCGTAATTTTTAATCGGGTAAACAATAGCTTTGGACTTCATTACTTTCACCTCATTAAACTTCTGATAATTGGGTCCTATTACAACAGGAATTTTAAATACGGCTGGCTCTAAAGTATTATGAACACCAGATTTATTAAATCCACCACCCACATAGGCTAAATCTGCAGAAGCATATATCTTACTTAAGAAACCAATCGCATCAACAATGATTACGTCTTGCTTAGCCAAATCTGTCTCAGACGTAATTTCGCTGTATAGAAGAGATGTAGCTTTTAATTCATTTTTAAGCTTAAGAATGTTAGGCATTTTTATTTCATGTGGAACAAAAATAACTTTCCAATCCTGTTGTTGATGTTTATTTAAATACTCAACCCAAAGCTGCTCATCATCACTCCACGAACTTCCAATAACTATTAGTTTTTTATCTGACTTAAACGCTTCCACCCAATTTAATTTGTTGGTTTCAGCTGCAATGCTTTTTACTCTATCATAGCGCGTATCACCTGCCACGCTCACTTGATTTATTCCAATGCTTTGTAATAACTTTTCAGAAGTTTCATCTTGAACAAAGAAATGCGAAATATATTTCTTTAAATTTTCTGACATCCAAGATCCGTGAGATTTAAAATAAACTTGATTTTCTCTAAAAATAGATGAAATCACTATGGATTTAGTTCCTATCTTATGCTGTTCCCTCAGATGGTTATACCAATAATCGTACTTCACCAAAATCCAATATTTAGGCTGAAGGATTTGAGCTAATTTCTTTGCATTTTTTGGCGTATCAAAAGGAAGATAAAAAACCACATCAGCCAAGTCATAATTTTTTCTAATTTCATAACCAGAAGGAGAAAAGAACGACAAAGCCAATTTATGATTTGGAAATTGTTTTTTTAAAGCTTCAAAAACAGGTCTTCCTTGTTCAAATTCGCCGAGAGAGCTACAATGCATCCAAATCCACTCCGATGTAGGGTTAATAGTTTTTTTCAACTTCTCTTCCCAATTCTTTCGACCAACTATTCCTTTTCTAGCTTTTGAATTAAAAAGAGCAAAAATTCGAAATCCGAAAACATATAGTTGAATAAAAATTTGATACAAAAAGGACATAGAAACTAGATTGGACCGATGAAATTGGTGTTTTGACTCAACAAATATATGCTTTCTACACAATCCTATAAGTTAAGCCCAAGATTTAGCTATTAAATATGTAAATTTACAACGCAAAAATTCTTTCTATGCAAAAAATACAAATGGTTGATTTATTTAATCAATATCAAAAAATAAAAAATAAAGTTGACAAAAAAATGATTGAAGTTGTTGAATCTTCAGCATACATCAATGGTCCAGAAGTTAAATCTTTTCAAGCTGAATTAGAATCTTACTTAGATGTTCCTCACGTAATTCCATGTGGGAATGGAACAGATGCGCTACAAATTGCTTTAATGGCATTAGATTTAGAGCCAGGTGATGAGGTAATTACAGCTGACTTTACTTTCGCCGCTACGGTTGAGGTGATTGATTTATTAAAATTAAAATCTGTGTTAGTTGACGTTTACAACGACGATTTTACAATTAACACAGAAGCTATTGAAGCAGCCATTACAGATAAAACTAAGGCTATTATTCCAGTTCACCTATTTGGACAATGTGCAAATATGGATGAAATCATGCGTATCGCTGTAGAATACGATTTATATGTGGTAGAAGATACAGCTCAAGCGATTGGTTCAACTTATACTTTCCCTGATGGCACAGAGAGAAAAGCTGGAACAATGGGGCATATCGGAACTACTTCTTTCTTCCCTTCTAAAAACTTGGGTTGTTATGGTGATGGTGGAGCAATTTTTACTAGCGATGACGATTTAGCTCATAGAATTCGTGGAATTGTAAATCATGGAATGTATGAAAGATACTACCACGACGAAGTTGGAGTTAATTCAAGATTAGACAGTTTACAAGCAGCTATTTTACGCATTAAACTTCCTCTTTTAGATGAATACAATGCGAAAAGAAGAGCCGCTGCAGATTTTTATGACAATGCATTTAAGGACATTGAAAATATTGAAACACCTAAACGCAGAGAGGATTCTCATCACGTTTTCCATCAATATACTCTAAAAGTTAAGAACGTAGATAGAAATGCATTGCAGAAATTTTTAGGAGAAAAAGACATTCCTGCTATGATTTATTATCCTGTTCCTTTACATAAGCAAAAAGCTTATACCAGCGATGACTATAGCGACGATCAATTCCCTGTAACCATGGAGTTAATTGACCAAGTTATTTCTTTACCAATGCACACGGAGCTTTCAGAAGAGCAATTAACCTATATCACAGATAGTGTAAAAGAATTTTTCAAATGAGTAAAAAAATATTAGTTACCGGCGGTTTGGGATACATTGGATCCCATACCGTTGTGGAACTACAAAAAGAAGGCTTTGATGTTATCATTATTGATGACTTATCTAATTCAGAGGAATTTGTATTAGATCGCATTGAGATGATCACAGGCAAAAAGCCTGATTTTCATAAATTTGATTTAAAAGATCAGACAAAGACCAATTCATTTTTTCAGTACAATAAAGTCGATGGAATCATTCACTTTGCTGCGTCTAAAGCTGTGGGTGAAAGTACCGAAAAGCCATTGATGTATTACCGAAATAATGTAGTTGGTTTATTAAACTTAATTGATGCAGCTAAAGAAAACGAGGTAGACAACTTGATTTTTAGTTCATCATGTACGGTTTATGGCCAAGCCGATAAATTACCTATCGACGAATCTGCTCCTTTCAAAAAGGCTGAAAGTCCATATGGTAAAACCAAGCAAATGGGCGAGGAAATCTTAGAGGATTATGCTAAAGCTTTTGATAAAAAAGTATTAGCCCTGAGATATTTCAATCCTATTGGTGCGCATAAATCAACCTTAATTGGTGAGTTACCTAAAGGTGTTCCTAATAATTTAATTCCTTTTGTGACACAAACTGCAGCTGGAATTCGTGAGTGTTTATCTGTGTTTGGGGATGATTACCCAACAAGAGATGGAACAGCTATTCGAGATTATATTTATGTGGTTGACTTAGCACAAGCCCACGTGAAAGGTTTAAAGCGATTATTAGCCAACGAAAACAAAGTAAACTACGAAATCTATAACCTTGGAACTGGAAATGGCTCTACCGTTTTAGAAGTAGTTGATGCTTTTGAAAAAGCCAATAATCTTCAATTAAATTATAAGATTGTAGGACGCAGACCAGGCGATATTACCGCCGCATACGCAGATAATACCAAAGCCGAAACAGAATTAGGATGGACACCAGAAACCTCCTTAGAAGAGGCTTTAAAGACTGCCTGGGAGTGGCAAGTTTCCCTTGATGGTTCAGATCATCAAAAATAAAAAATTACAAAATCCCGAATTGATTCGGGATTTTTACTTTAGTACCGGCTCTGCAATACTGAAATTTTAAATAAAAATATTTAAATCGTATTTCTAGAAAAGAAAAACATTGTATATTTGCCATCCCAATTGCCCGAGTGGCGGAATTGGTAGACGCGCTGGATTCAAAATCCAGTTTCTTCGGAAGTGCCGGTTCGATTCCGGCCTCGGGTACAAAAAAACCTCTTAATCTTTTGATTAAGAGGTTTTTGATTTTCATCGGGTGGCTAAAAGGGTGGCTAATTATTTTTAATTTATTTTCATTATATATAAATTGTAAACAAAAGTTAATGTTCAAAAGAATGAATATTTGGGCAATTTGAGAATGTCACATATAAAACCTGTTAATAATAAATAGTAGATAACAAAGAATAAGCGACGATTACAGCACTTAATTTTTTAACTGAAATCTTATTCCCTATCCGTGCTTTTATAATAAATTACTATCTTTTAACCGTTCCCACATTTATGCTCACTCTCTGGCGCTAATACGATGAAATAGATTAATATGAGCAGCGATATTTTAATTACCTTTACAGAAAAATTCATTAACTATGAACTACTCAACAAATCAACTAAGAGATTTTTCTTCTTTATTTTCAAGAAGTGAGGTTAATCGTTGGTTTAAAGATGATTTCGAATCAATTGATTTAAAACTTAAAAGATACAACCTGTCTGAAAAAAATAAGGGAAATTCTTATTTAAATGTCCTAAGACAAACCTATAAGGTATTAGAAAAGTATTATCCAAATGAATATATATTAAAAAATGAATTTTTAACACAGTGGTTAAAAGAAGAAATTGGGAATAGTCATTCTTTAATTTTTAATGAATTTAGAATGGGGAAGGTTATTGCTGATTTAGCGATGTTCAATGGGAAATCAAGAGTTTTTGAAATAAAAACTATTTTAGATAAGGAATATCGTTTATCAAATCAACTCAAAGAATATAAGAAACTTTTTAATGAGATATATTTAATCATACCAAGTCAATTATTGTCAAAGTATCTTGATTATGATACAGTTGTTGGTATAATAACTTACGATTCTCAAACTAAAAAATTTGACTTAATTCGAAATCCAACGTTAAACAATCGCATTGATACAGAAGTATTAATGGAAGTACTGCATACAAAAGAATATATAAACATTGTCAATGATTATTATGATTTTATCCCCGAAATGAATTCATTCAATCAGTTCAATATTTGTAAAAAATTAATAGCGGAAATTCCAGATAAAGATTTAAACAAATTATTTGTTAAAACAATGAAAATGCGTAATGTAAATAATTTATTCTTCAATAAAATTAATCGAGAGTTTAACCAAATATGTCTCAGCCTAAATTTAAAAAAAGTTGAGCGTGATAACCTAATTAAAAAATTACAAACAAATAAAGTATAATTATGTATTTTCCATATTTAAGAGCAAGACAGTTTGAATTGATTACTCTTCGTGATTTAGTTAGCGAAGGGAAATTACAGGGAAAAATTATGCCAGTAATTGAGCCTGTTAAAGAAAGCTTTAACAATCTTAATTTAGCCCATAAGGTATTTGAGGAAAATAATTTTAATCTATATTTAATTGTAAACCCATTTGCAGGAGATATGGCGGGGGATACTGATTTCTTTTTAGGTTATATATCGAACCTCGAAGATTCAAAGTACTTACCAGCTTTTCAATTTGCAGACAACTCTACTTATATACATTCTAAAATTGAAGAATACGATTTAACTGATTGTATGTTAATATGTTTGGACAACTTTTCTAATGAAGATGAATTTATGGATTTGTGCGAACATCCGAACATTAGCCATATCATGGTTTTAGAACCGCATAAATATAGAACCATGGATAGATTTATTAAAGCGTTAGATAAATTTTATATAAGATTGGATGATCCCTTTGAAAGACAACAAAGAAATTCTGATTTTTTAAATATTCCCGCTCATAAATTTACAGAGGAACACCTGTTTTATTCAATAGATAGATACAATGGTTTTGCAGATTTTACAATATTACCTAAAGAGTTTATTGACGGAGGAAGTGCTCCAAGAGCCGTAGTTATCCACTTGACATATTTAAATAAACGGAATGAAAATCAAATTTGGATAAGACATTTCACCTCTGAAACAAATGATTCAATTTCAAACGTGCAAGGTAAATTTGCGGAAGCAGCTGAGAAAGCAATTCAATTTTGTGATGAATTGCCTTTAGAAAATTCAGCAATTTCAGAACTTAGGAATTATTTCAACGAACATAGATATCCAGGTTTAGGAACTGTTAAAAAAATTTCGATTAAAAATCATTTATTAATAATTCGTAACTTCTTAGATTAATTATGCAATTTGTTTGTAAAAACTGCTTTGAAGATAAAGAATTAAAAGGCTTAATTACATCCCTCAATACTTTTGGTGATTGCAGTTGTTGTGGTAGTAAAGAGGTTGAAATTATTCCAATTGAAGAGTTGTTTGATTTTTTCCAAGAATTATTTGATAACTTTCAGCCCAAAATTGGCGGAGAACGCTTTATCTCAAAAATTCAAGGTAATTGGACTCTATTTAGTAACATAACTATAGGTCAAAGAATACTTAATTTCCTCTTAGATAATATCAAAACTTCAATTCACGATTCTGACGAACAGGTTGATTTCAATGATGAAATTATTGAAAATGTCAATTTTTGGTATAAACTAAAAGAGCAAATTAAGTGGGAAAGGCGTTATCTAACGAACATTGATTATTTAACCAATGACTTGGGTTGGGACAGTTTCTTTGAAAGTAAATCATCTATAAATAAGGAAGATGTATTTTTTAGAGCACGCTTACATAAAAATGCTGATGAAAACGTTTTTTCTAAAGAAGAAATGTTTTGTCCAGATAAAGAAATTGCTACAGCTGGTCGGGCAAATCCCATTGGAATACCTTATTTATATTTAAGCGATAACGAACATACTGTGCTTTACGAAATACGAGCATCATTTCTTGATGAAGTATCAGTCGCATCATTTAAATTAAAAGAGGATTTAACTCGCAAAATAATTATATCTGACTTTACAGAAACACCATATCTTTATGCACCAGGCGAAGTAAATCAGCGAATAAAATCAACTTTATTAAAACAAATAATTAGTAGAGATTTATCCAAACCAATGAGAAGGTATGATTCGGAATTGGATTACATTCCCACTCAATTTATTTGTGAATTTATTAAAGTATTTACAGGCGTTCATGGAATAAAATTTAGAAGTTCACTACATAAAACAGGAAATAATATAGTGATTTTCAATGAAGATATTATGGAGAATAAAGAGGTTAAAAAAGTTCAAATATCAAAAGTATCGATTGACTCTAATAACATATAGAATATTCATCTTTATAAGGCTATAATTATTGCCTATCAAATCCCTCATAGTTGGGTATATTTATGACTGAAATTTACAAAATATAAAATTGGTTACCTTATGTAATAAAAGACTATGACTCTTAATAATGCTCTTCTCTAACCAAATTAATGGAGTTACCCAAACTTTTGTATCTTTCTTAATAAATATTGTACTCATATGGCACTAAGCTGGAACGAAATAAAAGATAGAGCATTGCGCTTCTCTAAAGAATGGGCTGATGAAGCAAAAGAACGGGCAGAAAAAGACAGTTTTTGGAATGACTTTTTTAATGTTTTTGGTATTTCCAGAAGACGTGTTGCTACTTTTGAGGAGCCTGTGAAAAAGCTAAGTGGTAGTCAAGGTTTTATTGATCTTTTTTGGAAGGGTACACTTCTGGTTGAACATAAAAGTAAAGGTAAAGACTTGGATAAAGCCTATGAACAAGCTACTGACTACTTTCCTGGGTTGGAGGAACATGAATTACCTAAATACATATTAGTTTCTGACTTTGATAAAATCAAATTATTCGATTTAGACGAAAGAACAGAGCATGAATTCCCAGTTTCAGAGTTATATAAAAATATAAAATTGTTCGGCTTCATTGCTGGCTATCAGAAAAGAAAATTTCAAGAAGAAGACCCAGTAAACATCAAAGCAGCAGAATTGATGGGTAAACTTCATGACCAGCTGGAAGAATCGGGCTATGTAGGACATCATCTCGAAGTCTATTTGGTACGATTGCTTTTTATCTTATTTGCTGATGATACCAGTATTTTCGAAAAAAATACCTTTAAAGACTTTTTAGATCTAAAAACAAATGAAGATGGAAGTGATTTAGGAGCTTTAATCGCTCAATTTTTTCAAGTATTAAATACACCAAGAGAAAAACGTCTAAAAAATTTAGATGAACACTTAAATCAATTTCCATATGTAAACGGGAAGCTATTTGAAGAATTTTTACCAATCGCTTCTTTTAACTCTAAAATGCGTATAAAGCTATTGGAGGCATCCAGCTTAGATTGGGGTAAGATATCGCCTGCAATCTTTGGCTCACTTTTTCAAAGTGTAATGAATCCTGAAGAAAGAAGAAATTTAGGTGCGCATTATACATCGGAAAAGAACATTCTTAAACTTATAAAACCCTTATTTCTTGATGAATTAAGAGAAGAGTTCGAAAAAGCAAAATCCAACTCTAAAAAGCTCAAAGCTTTTCATCATAAGTTGTCCACATTAAAGTTCCTTGACCCTGCTTGCGGTAGTGGTAATTTTTTAATTATAACATATAGGGAATTGCGCTTGCTTGAAATTGATATTCTTAGAGAACTGTTCAAGAAAGGAGAACAGGTATTGGACATATCTTCTATACTTTGGTTAGATGTTGACCAATTTTATGGCATCGAATACGATGAGTTTGCTGCAAGAATCGCAGAAGTGGCAATGTGGTTAATAGATCATCAAATGAATATGCTTGTATCCGAAGAGTTTGGACAATATTATACAAGACTTCCATTGAAGAATTCAGCCCAAATAGTTCATGCCAACTCATTACAGATTGATTGGGAAGATGTAGTTTCTAAGGAAGAGTTGTCCTATATCATTGGAAATCCTCCTTTTATCGGTTCAAAATTACTTGATAAGACCCAGAGGCAAGATATGGCTAATATTTTCGAAGGAGTAAAAAATGGTAAAATTCTGGATTATGTTTCAGCATGGTACTATAAGGCTGCACAATACATTCAAGACACTCGGATCAAAACAGCATTTGTCTCTACCAATTCTGTAACTCAAGGGGAACAGGTTAGTGTTCTTTGGGGACAAATGCTAAACAAATTTAATATTAAAATCCACTTTGCACATACAACCTTTAAATGGAGCAATGAAGCAAAAGGTAAAGCTGCCGTTTATTGTGTAATTATTGGTTTTGCAAATTATGACACCCAAGTAAAAAAATTGTTTAGTTATTCTGATGTGAAAGGAGAACCATCTGAAATAACCGTTAAAAATATTAATCCTTATTTAGCAAATGCGGAAGACTTAATAATCGAGCGAAGAAGTAGACCCATATGCAATGTACCCAAAATGTCCTTTGGAAATATGCCCTTGGATGGAGGAAATCTAATCATTAATGATGATGAGAAAGAAGACTTTTTAATTCAGGAACCAAAAGCAGAACCTTATATTTTACCTCTAATTAGCGCAAGAGAATTTTTGAATAATAAAAAACGTTGGTGTCTATGGTTAGAAGACATAACTCCTAAAGAATTAAGACAACTACCGAAAGTTATGGAACGGGTCGAGGCTGTAAAACAATTTAGACTAGCAAGTAGAGCACCGTCCACTCAGAAACACGCTGTTACGCCGACATTATTCAGAGATAGGAAAAACCCTGAATCTTTTATATTAATTCCAAGTACTTCTTCTGAAAATAGAAAGTACATACCAATGGGATTTTTTACGAGGAATAATATACCAAATAATAGCTGTCATATAGTGCCAAATGGTACGCTTTATAACTTCGGAATATTGATGTCTGAAATGCATATGACATGGGTAAAATATACTTGTGGTCGATTAAAAAGTGATTTTAGATATTCTAAGGATTTAGTGTATAACAATTACCCTTGGCCAAAAGAAATAAGCGCTAAAAATAAAGCTAATGTCGAGAACAAAGCACAAACAGTTTTAGATGTGCGATCAGAATATCCTGATAGTAGTTTGGCAGATTTATACCATCAATTAACAATGCCACCCAAGTTGGCTAAAGCACACCAAGAACTGGATAAAGCGGTCGATGTATGCTATCGACCACAACCTTTCATTAATGAAACTACCAGAATTGAATTTCTTTTTGATTTATACAATCAATATACGGAACCTTTGTTGGGTAAGAAGAAGTAAAGTAAAAGGTTTGTTAAAATTATGACTGAAGCAACTATAAGAAGAATTAGAGATTTGTTAAATAATTCATGGCGGAAAGAAGTTCTTTTTGGAGATAAAATTAAATGGAATAAAGTATGGGCTTCTTTAGATACAATTGAGGATACCCAGGTTTATTGTTCATTAAATGATTTTAATGCATATAACAACGGCTATTTATATATTTATGGAATTTTACAAGCATTATTTTTACAGCAAGATGCAATAAATAGTTTCAATCATGTAATTTTTGATAAGGAAATAAATTGGAGGAAATGTTATCCTGATTTATATAGGATACGTGATTATAGAAATGATTCTATTGGCCATCCAACAAACCGTCGTAATAATAAATCATTTCATAGGATATTGAGGTATAGCATTAAAAAACAGGTTTTGAATTGGTGTCATATTTCCCAAAATCGGAAAAAACTTCAGAATTTATTAAAGTTGATGTCATTAATTGCATTAATATACAAAAAGAAGTACTAATAAACATACTGAAAAAATGCATGAAAAAATTAGAAGAAGAATATAAAAATCATAAAAGTAAATTCATGAAAAGTCCTATTAAAAAACAGATTCCTACTTCTTTTGATTATCACATAGCGAACTTATACAAAGGTGCAACTGGTAGTAGAGTTTGTAAAGCGGATTTTAAAATTGTTTGTAATACAATTGAAACCATTACACAAGAAGTAGAAAAACGCTTTATCAATATTGAAGCCTTACCCAATTTTGGATATATTGTTAACGAAATAAATTATATACTGAACAGGCTAAATGAGACTTTGATAATAAATAAAATAGAGGATCAAATGGAGTTAAACATATTTATAGATGCACTTTCAAATAGATTTAAAGAAATATTTGATATTGTTGCTGAAATTGATCGTGAATACAGCGAGATGTAAATTAGAAATAAATGATTGAGGAGATAAATAAGGCAGGAAAACCATATATTTCTAGGTATAGACCTGACAATGATTATACCTTGAGCGAAATCAGGGACTCTTATATTTATTTTCAGAAACGTGAATTACTAAATGATCCATTCGACTCAACACCAAACCTTATTGATACTGGAATGATTAATATTCCAGATTTGTATAAGGCTTTTGAAATTTTGATGGGTAAAAGGAATGTTAATAAGGTAAAAACTAAATTTAACGATGAGCAATTAGAGAAAATTGTACGTGATTCCATACCTGAATTTATCAATAAGCATGGAATAGCATGTTTTTCAATGGTTCCAGGAATTGATATGGTTTTGTTGAACAATTATTCAAATGGACATAAAGGATTGTATCTACAATATAATATTGATTATGATATAGATTTTTTTAATGGTTTAAAGCCCGTTAAATATTATCAAGAACTTAAAAGAGTTCCTTTTGAAATATTCAAAAATGAAGATGATATTTTTCAAGTATTCTATCAAAAACAAATGTCTTGGTCTTTTGAAAAAGAATTAAGATTAATCAAAGAGAATTTCGGGTCATACAATGTTAAAAGAACTGCGTTAAGAAATATAATATGTGGTTATAAATGTAGTGATGATTATATAAATAAAGTACTCGAAGCTAATAAAAAGAACAAACATGTACATGTTTGGAAAATGGATGAGCCTACCGTACAAAATAGAATGTACTTAAACTATATAGGATAATAAAGTAGTTTTTTCTAAACTTTGGAGATATATTAAATCCATCCTGAATGATTATTTATAGGGTAGTAATTAATCCTTACAAACCCGCCATCCATCATTAGTCTTCCTAAAAACAATAGGTTTTTTACCTTTGATTGTATCTCTTTCTCGTTCAACGGTTAACAGTAAAGGTTCAAAGGGAGTATAATTATGTTGGATTAATGTAACCCTGACATTGGCAATATTTTCAGAAGGAACTTCTTGGATTTCATCAATAGATAATATATCTACTTCTGCTACCTTGACATGTGCCAGTGTAAGCTTCCCCTAATTAGGACTATTGATTATTCCAATATATTTTCAAAGTTATAGTTTTTAATTCTGTTGGGGTTAACCCCAACAGAATTAATTTTAGCATATTTTTTAGGAGCTAATCCTCCTAGGGAGTCGTGTGCAGTGTTATTCAGCATTAACTTGGTCCAAGGTTTTCTCAATAGTTTTTATATACT